>CAUWFE010000005.1:0-74016 GCA_963558185.1 uncultured Clostridia bacterium | reverse complement strand
ATAGATTTAAGGTTTATGGGTAACCTTTTAAAAACCTAAATATATTATACAAGGAGCTACTAATGAAAAGAAATAATTATGAATTAACTGTAAAAGATTTAAAAGTAACTTGTAACCCAGATGTTTTTAAATTTGAGGATACTTCTGAAATTGAATCAATTAATACTGGTATCGGACAAGATAGAGGAATTAAAGCTTTTGAGTTCGGAATTAATGTAAATGCTAAAGGATATAACATATATCTTGAAGGACCTAGTGGTGTAGGAAAAACAATGTATGCAAAAAATTATTTAACTAATTATGCTAAAAAGAAAAAAATTCCTCAAGATTGGTGTTATATCTACAATTTTGATGTTCCTAATGAACCAGTTGCTGTACCATTTACTGCTGGACAAGGGAAAGAATTTAAAGAAGATATGGATAATTTTATAAAAGATATCCGCTCAGATATTATTAAAACTTTTAATAATGAAGACTTTGAAAAAGAAAAAACAATTATAAAACAAGAATTTGAAGAAAAAAGAACTCTACTTCTTGCAAAATTAAATCAAGAATCTAATAAATATGGCTTTCAAGTAAAATCTGCTCAAAATGGAATTTATATGATGCCAATTATGAATGGAAAGCCATTAGAAGAAGAAGAATTTGATAAACTCGATCCTAAAATAAAGCAAGAATATGAAGATAAATCTAATATTGTTCAACAACAAGTTATGGAAGTTATTAGTCAAATCAAAGAAATTGAAAAGGCTTCTGATAAAAAAATTGAAGAATGGCAATCAAATATTGCTTTACTTACAGTGAATACTCATATAAACTCTATTAAAGCAAAATATAAGAGAAATAAAAAAGTAAACAAATTTTTAAATGATATAAAAGCTGATATTTTAAAAAATATTCCATATTTTATTGCTGATGAAAAGTCACAACCTACTAATCCTCATGAACAACACAGACCATGGTTAAATTATAGAGTTAATTTATTTATTGATAATAGTAAATTAGAAGGTGCTCCTGTAATAATGGATTCTAACTATTCTTATCACAATATTTTTGGTATGTTAGAATATGAAAATTATTATGGTGCATTAAAAACTGACCATACTATGTTAAAACCTGGTTTACTTCAAATGGCAAATGGTGGATATATTATATTTCAGGCTGATGATTTAATTTCTAACAGTATATGTTATGAGGCCTTAAAAAAAGCCTTACGTGTACAAGAAATAGGTATTGAAAATGCTGTTGACCAACGTTCATCAATGGTTATGGTATCTTTAAAACCTGAACCTATACCTCTTGACATTAAAGTTATTTTAATTGGAAGTGAAAATATTTATCAAGGTCTATTGATGATGGATCAAGATTTTAGAAAATTGTTTAAAATAAAAGCTGAATTTGAAGATGATGCACCTAGAAATTTAGAAAATTTAAATAAAATTGCACGTTTTATTCATGGTTTTTGCGAACAAGAAGAATTACCACCTTTAGATAAAGGTGCTGTTGCTAAAGTTATTGACTATTCTTGTAAACTTGCTGAATCTCATGATAAAATCTCTACAAAATTTAATGATTTATCACAAGTTGTTGCAGAAGCTGCAACATGGGCATCAATGCATCGAAAAAAAGTAGTAACTGCAGAATTTGTAGATTTAGCATTACGTGAAAGAATTGATAGAGTAAAAAAATATGATTCCAAATATTTAGAAATGATAAAAGATAATACATTACTAATTGATACCTCAGGTTTTTTAGTTGGTCAAATTAATGGTCTTACAGTTATGACTATAGGTGATTATACTTTTGGAAAACCTGTAAAAATAACCGCTAACACATATGTTGGTAAAAACGGAATTATCAATGTTGAAAGAGAAGTTGAACTTTCTGGTTCTTCGCATTCTAAGGGTGTGTTAATTCTCTCTGGATATTTAGGTGAAAAATTCGCTCAAAACTTCCCTCTTTCACTTACTGCTAGTATTTGTTTTGAGCAATTATATAACGGAGTAGATGGTGATAGTGCTTCTAGTACAGAATTATATGCTATTTTATCTAGTTTATCTGGCATTCCAATTAATCAATCTATTGCAGTTACTGGTTCTGTAAACCAAAAAGGTGAAGTTCAACCTATTGGAGGAGTAAATGATAAAATTGAAGGTTTCTTTCAAATTTGTAAATTACGTGGCTTAGATGGATCACATGGTGTTATGATTCCTGTTCAGAATGTAAATAATTTAAATTTATCTGATGAAGTAATTGATGCTGTAAAAAATGGACTATTCCATATATATGCTATATCTAGTATTGATGATGGTATTGAAATTTTAACTGGTGTTCCAGCTGGCAAGGCTGATTCTAATGGAAACTTTCCTGCAGGTAGTATTAATGCTCTTGTTTATGATAAATTAAAAAAATATGCAAAAGCTGCATATTTTAATCACGAAAATGGGTTGTAAAAAAAGCCCTTTAGAAAAATGAGATTTGAAATAAATTTATTTCAAATCTCATTTTTAAATAAAATTTCTTTTATTGTTTCAATAACATTTATTACTTGTTCAAATTTAATATCATTAGAATATTTATAGTGTATAGAATAATTTCTCCACATTTCTTCAATGAACTCACTATTTTTTATTTCAGAAATTGTATCATCTATTTTTTCTATATCTGTATCTCTATTATTAAAAGTTTTTATTACAGCATTCTTTAAATTTTCTTTTGAAAATTCTTTATATGTAATTAGATAGTATAAATCATAATAATCTTTCATTCTACTATTCAATATTCCTCTAGCTATAACAGTTTGAAATTTCTCTGCAATGATACTTTCTATGTTGTATGCCATAATTTTTAGTTCTCTATCTTCAAACATCATTTTATAATTATATTCTATTTCGCGTGGTGTAATTAAATCACCTGTAGCTATATCTATGCTTAAATCTACTTTTATATTATCAAATTTAGCAACTAAATTATATCTTAATCCACCATAAGTGTCTTCTTCCCTTATAGGCTTAGAATTTTTTATTTCAAAACAAACATTATCTCCAATATCAATATTTAATATTTCTTGTAATACTTCATATAATTGCTCATCTGTTAAATTTATCCCTTTTATGTAAGTATCCATATCCATAGTTGTTCTTGTATCAATTCCCATTATTGAGGATAATAAAAGTCCACCTTTTAATATAAAATTGTTTTTATATTTTGAAATAGCTAGTCTCTCTAATATTCTTTCAAACATATAATTTTGTAGTACTTCATTTGCTGTAATATTACAATTTGCTGCTAAGTTTCTTGACTTATCCATTAAACTCTTAGCATTTTTTATCATATAATTGCCTCCATATAATTTTTTACTTTATCATATATATTCATTTTCTTTGCATATTCGAACATTTTACTTGCATTAAACTCTTTGCTTTTAATTGCCTTTTTTATTGCTTTATTTCTAATTTCTATATCAATACTATCTTTATCTTTTATTATATCGCATATAGTTCGTTCTAAATTATATGTTCTTACTTTCATTCCCTGTGGAGATTTCTTTTCTACAATTCCTAAATCAAATAACTCAGCATTTATTCTATAAACATTAACTATATCTTTAAATCTGTGTGGATTATAGTTTTTGGAAATAGATATATCCATTTTTATTGGTGTTCTTTCTGTCATTTCATAAAAATATAATGCTGTATTATAAGAAAATACTGTTTTAGGATACTTTAACTGAAATAAATAATATTCATCATATTCATAATCTTTTGTAACATATATTCCTCTTTCAATTCTTTCTATAATATTTTTTTCAACCATCTTAGATAAATATACTCTTGATATCCCATAGTTTTCAATTTGCGATGATGTTATTATTCCTTTATTATTTTTCATAATTTCTAAAACTTTAGTTATCATTTTTATCTCCTTTTTCCGTTTATGCCACTATTTTATCATTTTGTGGCACAATTGTAAATATATTATATCTAATTTTTTTAATTTATTCAAAAAATGGGCTATAAAAAAAACCCCATCAAAAAAGCCTATATTATATGAAAACAATGCATAAAAGGATAGATACTTTATTTTAATTTATCTATCCTTTCTAAAATATTATTCTTTTACTACATCAACATTTTCTTCTTTTACAGTGTCTAATGTTTCTTCTACAACTGGAGTTTCAACTGTTTCAGCTACTTCGTCTTCTTTGATGCTTATTTCTTTGTTTTCAATTCTAGCACCTAAGTTTTCTTTTGTCTTAGCAGCTTTTCCAACTCTATCTCTTAAGTAGTATAATTTAGCTCTTCTAGCTTTACCTACTCTTACTACTTCTACTTTTTCTACCATTGGAGAATGTACTAAAAATGTTTTTTCAACACCTACACCATATGCTACTCTTCTTACTGTAAATGTAGCATTTATTCCTCCACCTTGTTTTTTAATTATAATTCCTTCGAATACTTGGATTCTTTCTCTGTTTCCTTCTTTTATTCTTTGATGTACTCTTACAGTATCACCAACATGAAGATCAGGAATCTTATTTTTCAATTGTTCATGTTCTATTGATTTTATAATATCCATCGATATTCTCCTTTCTTTTATTTTAATATATCTGGTCTTTTTAATTTTGTTATTTCTAAAGATTTTTCTTCTCTCCATTTGCGAATATTTTCATGATGACCTGATAATAATACCTCTGGTACTTTATGTCCCATAAATTCCTCCGGTCTTGTATATTGTGGATATTCTAATTTTTGATTTGTAAAAGATTCTTCTTCTACAGATTCTTTATTTAATACCCCTTCTACATATCTACTAACAGAATCTATAACAACCATTGCTGGTAATTCTCCTCCTGTTAATACATAATCACCTATAGAAATTTCTTCAAAATCATCGCTTTTACTTATTATATCTATTGCTCTTTGGTCAATACCTTCATAATGTCCACAAATTAAGATAATTTCATCTTTTTTACTTAGCTCTACTACCTTTTCTTGATTTAGCTTTTTACCTTGAGGAGATAAATAAATAGCTTTTGTATTTGAAGAACTTGCACATTGTTTTGCATATGTATATGCATCATATACAATATCTGCACGCATTACCATGCCAGCTCCTCCTCCATATGGAGTATCATCTACTTTTTTATGCTTATCTTTTGAAAAATCCCTTATATTTGTTAATTGTAAATCTATAAGATTTTTTTCTATTGCTTTTCCTATAATGCTTGTTTTTAATGATTCAAACATTTCTGGAAAAAGCGTAAGTACATGAAATCGCATTATTTCCCCCTATTAATCAACTAACCCTTTTAAAAGGTGAACTATTATTTTTTCATTCTCTAAATCAATTTCTTTTAACACATCTGGAATATTAGGAAGTAAAATTTGTTTTCCTTCTTCTGTTTTCACAGAATATATATAATTTGCACCAGTTTCAAATATATCATCTACTTTTCCTAGTAATTTACCTTCATCTGTATATACAGATAGTCCTATTAAATCTGCTATAAAATATGTATCTTTAGGAAGCTTTTTTGCATGTTCTCTATCTATTTTTAGATAACAGCCTTTAAGCTTTTCTGCTTCATTCATATCTTCTATTCCAATAAATTTTAGTAATACCATATTTTTATGATATTTTACTTGCTCTATTTTTATAGAATGCATTTCTTCTTTTTTACAAACATATACTTCTTTTAGTTCCTCAAATCGTTCTATTTCATCTGTAAAAGGTACTACTTTTACCATCCCTTTTACTCCAAATGTATTTACGATTTGCCCTACTTCAAAATATTCTTGCATATTATTTCCTATCTTTCATCTACAAAATGAATTGTTACTTTTTTATGTGTTTTCCCAGCAATAGATTTCATCACTGTTCTAATTGATTTTGCAACTTTTCCTTGTTTTCCTATTACTTTTCCCATATCACCTTCTGCTACACTTACTTCAAAAAGTACTTCTTGGTTTTCTTCCTTTTCTACAATATTAATAGCTTCTGGATTATCTACTAGATTTTGTAATATAGTTTCTAAAATTTCTTTCAACTTAGTCTCACTCCTTTGTTAGACTATGCTTTTTCTATTAAAGCTTTTACTGTATCTGTTGGTTTTGCACCATTTTTAATCCATTCTGCTACTTTTTCTTTGTTTAATACTATTGTAGCTGGATTTGTCATTGGATCATATGTTCCAAGTTGTTCAATTATTTTTCCATCTCTTGGAGATCTTGAGTCTGCAACAACGATGTGATAGAATGGAGCTTTTTTTGCACCTACTCTTTTTAATCTAATTTTTACCATTAAAATCACCTCCTAAAAAATACATATATATTTAAAAATTTAATATTATTTCATTAAATTCTTTAAATCATTTTGATTAAAATTTTTCATCATTTTTTTCATGTTTTTTCCATCTTGCATTTTCTTCATCATTTTTTGTGTCATTTCAAATGTTTTCATGAATTGATTTATTTGTTGTACTGTTGTACCACTTCCTTTAGCAATTCTAACACGTCTACTACCATTTAATAGTTTTGGATTTCTTCTTTCTTCTTTTGTCATTGAATTAATCATTGACTCTATCCTTACAAATTCCTTATCATCTACTTTTAAATCTTTTATGTTTGCCATTCCTGGTATCATTTTTAATATAGAAGAAAATGAACCCATTTTTTTAACTTGTTTTATTTGTGCTAAGTAATCGTCTAAATCAAATTCTTTTTTTCTTAATTGCTGTTCTAATTTTATTGCTTCTTCTTCATTAAAGGTTTCTTCTGCTTTTTCAATTATTGAAAGTACATCTCCCATTCCTAAAATTCGAGATGCCATTCTATCTGGATGAAATTCTTCAATATCACTTAATTTTTCTCCTGTAGCTGCAAATTTAATTGGTCTTCCTGTTACGTTTTTTACAGATAATGCAGCTCCTCCACGAGTATCACCATCTAATTTAGTAAGGACAATTCCATCTATTCCTAGTGCTTCATTAAAACTTTGTGCTACATTAACAGCATCTTGACCTGTCATACTATCTACAACTAATAAGATTTCATGTGGTTTTACACCTTGTTTTACATTTTTTAACTCTTGCATTAGTTCTTCATCTATGTGAAGTCTACCTGCTGTATCTAATATAACTACATCATTTAGTTTACTAATTGCATGACTGATTGCTTGTTTACTGATTTGCACAACATCTTTTGAATTTTCATTTGCATATACTGGTATATTTAATTGTGAACCAACAACTTGTAATTGTTTTATTGCTGCTGGTCTATAAATATCACATGCTACTAGCAATGGATTTTTTCCTTGCTTTCTAAATAAGTTTGCAAGTTTTCCTGCTGTTGTAGTTTTTCCTGAACCTTGTAAACCTACTAACATGATAATAGTTGGAGGATTTGGTGTAAAGTTTACTTTACTATCTTGTCCCCCTAAAAGCTCTACAAGTTCATCTTTTACTATTTTTATTACTTGCTGACCTGGAGTTAAAGATTTTAGAACATCTTGCCCTAAAGCTTTTTCTTGTATTGTTGCTATAAAATCTTTTACTATTTTATAGTTTACATCTGCTTCTAATAATGCAAGTTTTACTTCTCTTAGCATTTCCTTTAAGTCTGATTCTGTAACTCTTGCTTTACCTCTAAATTTTTTTGTTATATCTTGCAATTTTGAGGATAACCCTTCAAAAGCCATCTTTATTCCTCCTTTGATTTTTTTATCATATTATTTAATTTATGCTAAACAACTTAATTCTTTTCTTACATGTTCTAAGATTTTTTCTACTTTTTTGTCTGATATAGTAGGTTCTATTTTGCTTAGCTCATTCATGATATCTTGCAACTTTTTTTCTTGTTCCATTGTTTTTTTCATAAACGATAGCTTTTCTTCTAAATCGAAAAGTTTATTTTCCCCCTTTTTGATAATATCTCGAACAGCTTGCCTTGTAATATGATTGTTCTCTGCAATTTCGGAAAGAGATAGGTCATTATTATAGTAATCTTCTAGTATTACAAGCTGTTTTTCAGTTAGCAATTTTCCATACATTTGGCATAATATACTAATCTCTACTTTTTTATCCATAATTACCACCTCTTTTGTAATGCTAATATACTTTACACCATTTTTACTAATTTGTCAAGTCTTTTCCAAAGTTTTTTATATCTTCATCGTCTTTTAAAAACTCATCTACATAGCTTTTAGCCCTTATATCATTTTCCATTGCAGTTAAAGCAACTTTTTTTATTCCACGTACTCTTCTACTTGCATATTTGAAAATTAAGCCTTTATTTTGTACTGCTGTTAATACTATATCTTCATCATCTCTAAGAGCTTGGCTTGCATAATACAAGCCTTGCCCATTTTTTTTCACAGCTGTTAATACAATTTCTTTTTCATTACGTAACCTTTCACTTGCATAGCAAAGTACCCAACCATCTTCTTTTACTGCTTCTAAAACTAACTCATAATCATCTTTTAATTTATCGCTTGCAAATTCCAATGCCCCACCAACTGTTTTTACAGCTTCTAACATTAATTCTCTATCATTTTTCATCTCATCACTTGCAAAATCAATTAATAATGTATATGGTCTATTTTTCACCATTTTAAGTAAATATTCTTTATCATTTTGATGTTCTATAACACTTTCTTTTGTATATTCATTTAAAACTTCCATTTCATTACCTTCTTTTATTTTTGTAACTTTCTTCTTACATATTCATATAGTATTACTCCTGTAGCTACAGCTGCATTTAAACTTTCAGTTTTTCCTAACATAGGTATTATAATTTTTTCATCTGCCATTGAAATTATTTCTTTTGAAATTCCATTTGCCTCGTTTCCAATTACTATTACCTTTTTCTTAAGTTTTATATCATATACACTTTTGCTTTCTTCATCTAATGCTGTTGCCATAATTTTATAGTCATTTTTTGCTATTTGTTTTAATGTATTTTGTAAATTTTCTGTTTGAATAATGTTTACACGATAAATAGCACCCATAGTAGAACGCACTACTTTTGGATTATATGGATCCGCCGTTTTTTCGCTTAATACTACTTGTGTTAATCCTACACTATCTATTGTTCTTAATATTGTTCCTAAATTTCCTGGGTCTTGAATTCCATCTAATGCTATTATTATGTCTTCATTGTAATTTATTGGCTTATTTTTTTCTTTATTAATTACAGCTAAAATTCCTTGTGGATTTTCTACACCTGTAAGTTCTTTGAATATCTTTTCTGATACTGTTATAATTTCATTTTTAGCAATTTCATACACATCTAATTCGTGAGAATAGTCGTTTTGGCAGTCTTCACACAAAATAATTTTCTCTATTGAAGCTTTTTCTTGTAAAGCCTCTTCTAACATTTTTATTCCTTCAACAATAAATTTTCCACTTTCATTGCGATACTTTTTTTCTTTTAATTTTTTTATAGCTTTTACAGTTTCATTGTCTTTACTTGTTATTATCTGCATTTTCCTTTCCCCCTTCTATTTTTAAATATGAAATTACCTCATTTAAAAGTTTTTTATCTCCATTTGTTTTTGTAAAATCTATTTTTAATGTAATATATGGTTCTGTTCCTGGAGAAAAACGTACACGAGGGCCATATGTATGTAATAATGTATCTATTATAGTATTATCAAATTTACCTTTATCATATAAGAATATTATGCCATCTTTTCTTTGTGATATTTTATTAACACCTCGTTTTTTACATAAATTTTTAATTCGTGCAATATCTAATAAATTTTCTACTTCTTTTGGTATTTGCCCATATCTATCTATTATTTCATCTGTCACATTTTGAATATCTAATTCTGTTTTGCATAATGCTATATCTTGATAAATTTCAATTTTTTGGCTACTGTTTTCAATAAATTCCTCTGGAATATAGCTAGATACATTTAAATCAATTTGTACTTCATGTTCTTCTTCTACTTTAATTCCTTGCATTTCTTTGATAACTTCATCTAAAAGTTTACAATATGTGTCATATCCAACTTGTTCCATATGCCCATGTTGTATTTCTCCAACCATGCTTCCAGCTCCACGAATTTCTAAGTCACGCATAGCAATTTTAAAACCTGAACCAAATTCAGTAAATTCTTTAATTGCTTTTAGTCTTTTATCTGCAACTTCTGATAGTATTTTGTCCCTTTTATATGTAACATATGCATAACCTTGTTTACTTGCTCTTCCAACTCTTCCTCTAATTTGATATAGTTGTGCTAAGCCTAGCCTATCTGCATTTTCTACAATTATTGTGTTAGCATTTGGAATATCTATTCCAGACTCTAAAATTGTTGTACATACTAATACATCAATTTTACCTTCAATAAAGTCCATCATTATTTCTTCTAGTTCTGCACCACTCATCTTTCCATGTGCAAAAGCTACTTTTGCTTCAGGTACTAAGTTTGAAACTTGAATTTCTTTTTTTTCTATTTGTTCTACATTGTTGAACAAATAAAATACTTGACCTTTTCTTTCTAATTCTTTTGTTATTGCTTCTTTTATTACTTCTTCGTCATATTCTAATACATATGTTTGAACTGGCTTTCTATTTTGTGGTGGTTCATATATTACAGACATATCTCTTACTCCAACTATAGACATATGTAAAGTTCTTGGTATTGGAGTGGCTGTCATTGTAAGTACATCTATTGATGATTTATATTGTTTTATTTTTTCTTTATCTTTTACTCCAAACCTTTGCTCTTCATCTATAATTAATAAGCCTAGGTCTTTAAATTCAACATCTTTGCTTAATAATCTATGTGTTCCTATTATAACATCTATTTCTCCTAATTTTAATTTTCGTATAATTTCTTGTTGCTGTTTTTTTGTTTTAAAACGATTTAGTACTTCTACGCGTATAGGAAATTCTTGCATTCTTTCATAAAAATCTGAATACTGTTGATTAGCTAAAACTGTAGTTGGAACTAAATATGCTACTTGCTTTTGATCCATTACAGCTTTAAATGCTGCCCTTATTGCTACTTCTGTTTTTCCATAACCTACATCTCCACATAATAGTCTATCCATAGGTCTTTGGCTTTCCATATCTTTTTTTACTTCTGAAATGCATCTAATCTGATCATCTGTTTCTTGGTATGGAAAATTATCTTCAAATTGTTTTTGCCATGGTGTATCTTTAGAGAATGCAAAGCCTTTACTTTTTTGTCTTTTTGCGTATAGTTCTATTAATTCTTTTGCTACTTCTTGTAAATTCTTTTTTACTTTATTTTTAGTATTTTGCCATTCTTTGCTTCCTAATTTATTTACCTTTGGTGTAGCTTCTCCTCCACCCACATATTTTCTTACATTGTCTAAATCGTTTGTTGGGATATATAATAAGTCATTGTTTTGATAACGAATTTTTATATAGTCTTTTGTTACTCCATCTGCTTTTATAGTATTTACACCTATGAATTGTCCTATACCATGAGATTTATGAACTACATAATCTCCTACTTTTAAGTCTGCATATACAACTTTTTCAGCTTGTTTAAATGCATTGCTTGTTTTTCTTCTTTTTTTAACATCTATTTCAAATAGTTCTTCACCGGAAATAATTACCATGTTTAAGTCATAGCATTCAAATCCCGCAGATAATCTACCAGTTTTTACTGTAATTTTATTACTTACTATTTCTTTTTCACTTAATAGTTTATTAAACTTTTCTACATTGTCATTGTTTCCTGCAAGAACAATTACTTGTTTTTTTTCTGATATATATCTTTTTATATCTTCTATTAATAAATCTATTTCGCTTTTATGATAATTTACTTCTCTATATTGAAAGTTGAATTTAATGTTTGAATTTTTAGAAAGTCCAAAATCTTGTCTTTCTAAAAATACAGATGGATTATTATTTGTTTCAAAGTCTTCTTCATATATGCTAATATTGTGGATTGCTTGTGGAACCATTTTTTCTTTTTCTATTAATGATTTTATTAAATTATTATTATCAATTATAATGTTTTCTATTCTTTGTTTTATTTTAGAATATTCATCATAAAAAATAATTGCATCTTCTGGAATATATTTCATAAAATTATTTGCATTTTCATAAAAGCAATTAAAATATTTATCTATTTTACTTATATATTCACCTTGGCTAATAATTTCTATATCTGCTTTTTTTATTTCTTGCATTTTTGAAAAATAGTTTATACGTGCTTTTTCTGATACTTCAAAACTTTTGCTATTTATTGTTTCATCTTTATTTTCTATTTTTTTTATGATATTTGCCGTAGTATCTTGTAAAATAAATTCATGTGCTGCATATATTTTTATTTTTTGTAACATTTTTTCTGAACGTTGAGAAGATATTTGAAATTCCCTTATTGAGTCTACTTCGTCTCCCCAAAATTCAATTCTTATTCCTATATTTTCTGTTGTTCCTATATCTAAAATTCCACCTCTAATGCTAAATTGTCCTTTATTTTCTACTATGTCATTTCTTTCATAGCCTAGCATTATTAGTTCTTCTTTTAGTGTTTGTAATGAATATGTTTTTCCTACTTCAAAGTTTAGTTTTGTTTTATATAGTTCTTCTGGCAATATCATTTTTTGCATAATTGCTTCAATAGTTGTAACGACTATATCTGCACTATTTTCATGTATTTTATTTAATATTTCCATTCTTTCATATAAAATGTCTTTACTTTCAGCTACATAGTCATATGGAACTATATCCCTTTTTGGAAAATATACAATATCATCATTTTCTGCAAAATAACTTAAATCTTTTATTATATTTTTAGCTTGTATTTCATTATATGTAATTATAAATATTGGCTTTTTTGTATTTCTTTTAGTTGCATAGCTAAATTGCAATTTTCCCACGTCAGATAAACCAGATATTACTATCTGGCTATTTTGTTTTAAGCTTTGTGTGTATTCTTCAAATTTTGGGAGAGTTTGAAGCCTTGTTATAATCTCATTCATGTGTTTTCTCCTCACTCATTTTTCTTTATATATTTTATATCAAATTTTAACTTTATGCAATATGTAAAGAACAAATTTTTTGTTTATTAATTAATAATTTATGCTACAACACTTTGAAATATAAGCTTTGAATGAAATGACGAATGTTTATGGAGAAATTTTAGAAATTCTTTGCAATTTTATGGAAAGAGTTCACTTTAGTGGAAGGGTGCCATAAAATAAATTAGAATTTCTTAAGTTTTGTAGTAAACCTAAGGAATGTAATGAAAAGCTTATATTTCACAGTATTATATACCTTAATTTATAATAATATCATAAATATTTATTTTTTACATATATATTAGCAAATACTAATACTATGCAATACTTTTTTAGAAGGGATAGATTTTAATATGACTACTTTAACAAAACCACGTTTTTTATTTTTATCATTGCGACGAAATATCTTACCTATATTTTTTTGCTTGTTTGTATTATTTTTATTACTTTTTTCTCAGAGTAATTTAGCAGCTGCAAAAAATGGTTTGTTATTATGGGCTAATAATGTAATACCCTCTCTTCTACCATTTTTTATTGCTACTGAATTACTTTCTTATACAAATGTTGTAAATAAAGTGGGGGAATTATTTAATTGGTGTATGCGTCCTTTGTTTAATGTTCCTGGATGTGGAGCATATGCTTTAATTATGGGTATGATAAGTGGATATCCTGTTGGTGCTAAAATTGTAACTCGTTTTAGAGAAGAAAATATGTGTACTAAAGAAGAAGGCGAACGTTTACTTAGTTTTACTAATAATTCTGGTCCTCTTTTTATTATAGGTACTGTTGGTATTAGTCTTTTGGGTAATACTTTAATCGGCTTTCTTTTATTTATTACTCATATTTTAGCAGGACTTACAACTGGTTTTTGTTTTAGATTTTGGAAGTTACATTCTACTAATACTACTAAACACGTTGTAAATACTTCTGTACATACAAAGAAAACTGTAGCTACATTTTCTAATTTAGGAGAAGTTATCAGCAAAAGTATTATGTCTTCTATTCAAACTATTGTTATGATAGGTGGATTTGTTGTACTATTTAGTGTTATCCTTTCTATTTTAGCTAAAAGCCATATTTTAGGACTATTTTCTAATATGTTACAACCTATATTTCAACTTTTTGGTGTATCTAACATTCAATTTCCTTGTGGCTTTTTATCTGGAATTTTAGAACTTACAAATGGAATTTCTTTAATAGCTCAAATTCCAATTAAAAATATCTCTTTTAGTATTATTATTTGTGCTTTTTTGCTTGGTTTTGGTGGTATATCTATTTTGCTACAAGTTTTTAGTATTACTTCAAAATCTGATGTTTCTATTAAACCATATATAATAGGAAAATTTATGCAAGGTATTTTTGCTGCATTTTATACGTATATATTTATATATTGTTTTCCTATTTTTAATTTAAATCTTTAGAAGGAGGTTTTTATGGAAAGAAATAATGAATTTAATCCTAATATGAATGGATTTGCAAGCGGATTTTCTGGTGCATTTTCTCCGTATGGATATGCTCCTTATGGGAATTTTGAACAAATGAATTTTACAGATGGTAAGCTTGATGATTATGATTTTTTTAACCCTATGATGCAATATGAGCAAGCATATATGTATTATCGTTGTTTATCTCAGCAATTAGATTATAAGATTAAATGCAAGGAATATGAAAAATTATGTGGTAATAGTAAAGTTTCGAATACAAGTAGTGATAATATGAGGAAATAAGTTTTGTTACATTATCATAAAAAACGAAATTGTTAAAATTAACTTTTAGCAATTTCGTTTTATTTATTTTATATAAACATCTTTTATTATATTATTTTTTATATGAAACTCTTAAATATAAAAGCATTCTAAATCCTGTCTTTTCATCTTTCTTATCAATATTAAATTCATTTAAAAAATTTAAGTTATATCCATGTGCCCCCATCAATATTCCATTTTTATTGTTTGTTGTTTCTGTTAAATATTCTTGCAGATTTCCCCCCATATCATTTATTTTACATACTTCATCATTTCTAGTACCTGTATTTTCTATTTCACTATTAATTCTTTCGTTTCCATATCCTGTATTTCCACTCTCTTGGATAAATAGTCTTGCTGTATCCCACGCATAACTATTAATTAAATCACTTTCTACACTATCTGCATCAAAATATGTATTTATACATACTTTTGATGCATTTATTTGAGTTATATTGTTCCATAATTTTCCATTTTCGTTAGGTCCATAATTAAAATATGAAGAAATTTTTGATGCTGCTTTACTAGTTTCAATTGTACCTGTATCTAAAGCATATGTGGATTCATATCTTGCAATGTAATATCCTCCATTATACTCTGCTGATTCAATAAATTCTCTTAAATCTTTAGCTGTAGCAGTTTCTTTTGTATATTCACATCCTTCTCTAAATTTGGTTTCTTCTAATATATTACCGTTGAATATATACTTTTTGTTTATAGTCTTTTGCATCTTGTATTAATTGTACTGATTTCATGTCAAAACTGTATCTACCTAGTTTGATATTTTTTTCTGTACCATCATCAGTAATAAATTTTCCAACTGGTACCCATACAAATTGGCTTCCTTTTACATCTCCATCTCCTGATGCACTTACATCTTCAATTACTATCCCTTGTCCAACTGTATTTCCTGAATCAGAAGATATTTTAAATCCTCCAGGAATCACTACTCTATTTCCTTTTGAATCTTCCAAAATATTTCTATTATTTGTAAATTCTTCTCCTGAATTCTTTGCATCTTCTATTTTTTTTGGTTTCTCCTCTGGCTCACTTGGATTTTCTGAACTTGCATTTCCAACTAATATTTTATCTATTTCCTCTGACATACTGTTAAATCCTTTTTGCTCATTTGTCTCTGCGTCAGCCATTGCATTTGCTCCTTTTTTTGCTTGCTCAAATATTCCGTTATTTTCTAACACCATTGTCATACTTACTGCCACTAAAATGATTAATATTACTATTGTTACTACTAATGCTATTAAGGTTACACCTTTTTGTTCTTTTACTAATTTTTTCATAGTATTTCTCCTTTTCTTTTTTCTTATTATACAACATATATTAGTATTTTTCTATATCTGTTTTTTTACTTTTTTATTACATTTATATTACATTAATTTTGTATATATTTTTCAATTTTATATATACTACAATAGATATAAAATCTATAAAATATTAAAAATGGTAATAAGAGAATCTCATTTATAATGAGTAGTACATATTACCATTTTTTAGATTTTCAATTTCATTTCTATTTATTTTATATTTTCATAAACATCTTTTATTGTATTATATCTTTTTTCTAAAATTTCTTTATAGAATTTTTTTCTTATATTAGATATGCATTCTATATTGTCTATAAATTCTGCTATTTTATTCATATTAATATGTGGGAATATTCTCTTTATAGCATTATTGCATTCTACATTTTTACTTTGTTTTATAAATGTAAAATAATTTATTTTTTTACCATCTTCTTTTATGCAAGAATAACAATTTATTGCTAGATTTTTTAATTCTGTTTTATCCATTTTTTCTATTTGTTCATCTTCAAGAATTGGATTTAAACATGAACCACAATCATATATTGGTGAAAATTCTGCTTTTTTTGTTTCTGTATTTATCAAAAATCCCCAATTACCATTATGTCTGTCTGTATTACCTATTAAGCTATCAATAATAAACATATCCCAAAATTTTTTCTTTGTTTCTTCTATATTAATCATTTTATTTGTTTCTATTACTTCAATTATATCTTTTAATTCTGTATCAATTTTTTTATCTGGATTTGTACTTAATGCTAAATTTTCAAATTCATACAAAATATTTTCATTATCTGTAAAGTCTTCACATGCACATACAATTTTTTCTTTGCCATTATATTCATATTTTCCTAAAATTGTATTTTGTGTTTTGAAGCCTACTATTTTAAATATATTACTACCTACATACTCAGAAAAAGCATTGTTTATATATGAAATATTTTTATTTTTTTCTCTAATTGGATCTGGAAATTTTACTAAATACTTTTTATTATTATATATCAATGTTTTCTTTTTTTCAGAGCCTTTATAGCCATTAAACTCCTCTATTGCATTGGTAAAATCTATCATCATTTTCCTCCACTATTTACTAATTTTACATTAGTATAGCATAAATTAGTAAAATTTGCTATATTTTATACATTTATTATAACACTGTGGTTACTGTATAAGTTTTTTTATTTTTTTGCTAGAATGCCTTGAAATATATGTTTTGAATAAAATGACGAATGTTTATGGAGAAATTTTAGAAATTCTGTGTAATTTTATGGAAAGAGTTCACTTTAGTGGAAGGGTGCCATAAAATAAATTAGAATTTCTTAAATTTTGTAATAAACCTAATGAATGTTATGAAAAACATATATTTCAAGGCATTCCTTGCATTAATTTACAAAACTATTATCTATTAACACACTGCCCCTATTATCCCTGCATCATTTCCTAATGTTGCAAGTACAATATCTGGTACATCAAATTTATAATTATGCTCATTTAATTTTTCAATTAGCCTTGTATATAATACTTTATGAAAATGTACAAAGCTTCCTCCTAAGCTAATTGCTTGTGGTTCCATTACTTTACAAATATTACAAATTCCTAATATCAAATTATCTATATATTCATCTATATAATTTTGAATTTTAGGTTCATTTCTATTTTCTAATATATAACTTAATATTTGTTCAGAAGTAAAAAACATATATTCTTCTTTATTTTCTAATACTTCACTTATAAAACCTTGTTTAAATGCACTCATTGATGCATATTTCTCAAAACATCCACAGTTTCCACATCTACATTGTCTGCCAGCTTTTTCAATAATCATATGTCCATATTCAAAACCTTCATTCTTTTCTGGAATTAGCATTTCATTATTAAGAAAAGTAGCTCCTCCAATTCCAGTTCCTAAACATAGAAATACGCAGTCTTCATATTTTTGTAATGACCCATATTTTTTTTCTGCAATGCCTGCACACTTTGCATCATTGTGAATTGTAACATTAGTTTTATAATATTCTTCTAATTCACTTTTCAATTCTAAAGATTTTAAATTTAAATTATATAAATCATATGCTACCCCATTTTTTATTTTACCAGGACATGCAATGCCTATTTTTTTTATTACACATTTTGGTGCTCCCACTTCTTGTAATATATTGCGAATAAGGGATATCACAATATCCCTTATTTCTTGTTTTCTATTTTCTTTATCTTTAAAATCATCACATAAATTGCATTCTTTTTTTATTATAATTTTTCCATTTTCATTTACTAAGCCTGCCCCTATGTGACTTCCTCCTATATCTATTCCTATTTGCAATATTTATTCCTCTTTTCTTGCTATTTCTATACTACTCCTCCTGCTGATAATAAGAAACCTCCCATGTATACTTGTAAACATGGAACAAGTACTACTATTACAAAGAATATTAATACCACTCCTACTATAGAATATGAAATTTCTGGTAATACTTTCATTATTTTAGTAAGAATATTATCAATATCCATTCTCATATATTCTACTAATTTCTTCATCATTTCAGAAAGGTCTGTTTGCATACCTATTTTTAACATTTCTGTCATCATTGATGATGCTAATCCTGATTTTTCAAAAGGTTCTATCCATGATCCACCAATTAGTATGTTATTTATAGAAGTTTCTACCATAGATAAAAACACGTAATTTTTTACAACATTTTTACTAACTTCCAATGAATCTTGAATTCTCATTCCATTATCTAAGTTTAAAGACATAGCTTTTATAAATCTTTCAAAATCCATCGAGAATATCAATGAGCCAAAAATTGGCATTCTATATTTAAAATAATCAAAGTTATATCTTCCTTTTGGTGTATTTATATAATAAATAATAAGTGCTGCAATTATTGCTATTAATCCTACTGGTATATACCATACTTGGAATACTGCTGTAGCTAAATTGAAGAACCATATTGTAGGTCCTGGTAATTCATCTGTACTTCCTACTTGCTCGTATAAACCTTGAATGGCTGGAACTGCCAAAAATGTTCCTGCAATTAGTAATGCAAAAATAGCGATAAATTGTAAAATATTTGGAATAATTGCTCTTTTTACTTTTTTAAGAATAGCATTATTGTCATCTAAGTATTTAACAGCTTGCTCTAAAGAAGTTGTTAGTGAACCTGATAATTCTCCAACTTTAATCATATTAACATATATATATGGAAAAATGTTAGAATAGTATTCCATTGTAGTATACATATATTCACCAGCTTCGACACCTGCTAAAATATCTTGTAAAACCCCTTTTAAAGACAAATTTTCTGTACTATCTATAATAGTATTTAGAGCATGAATATTATTGAAATTTGCTTTTTTTAGTAAATAAAAATTTTGTGTAAATATAACTAAATCTCTACTTGTAATTTTTTCTGTCCCTGAAAGAGTTGCATTCATTTTTTCTGAAAAGCTAATTTCTTTTTTCATATTTTTATTTAATAAATTAGATGTACTAGCTGTTTTCATAATTTCATCTATATCTATGCTATTTCTTCTTGCTTTTTTTTGTTTTTTAGCAGCATATGATGCTTGTTTAACGTCAATTGGCATTAAATCATTCTTTTTCAATTTTTTAATTAAAGCTTGTTTACTAGCTTCTTCTACACGATTACGAACAATTTGCCCTTTATCGGTTACTGCTCTATATACATATTCTGGCATCTTTTTACCTCCTAATTGTGCATATATCCATTCATAATATTCTTATTTCCATTTTCCTTTTTTATCTTTAGTTGCATAATAGTTCTGTTTAATATTTCTAAATTCTTTTCTTCTATTTGTGATTTTGCTTGTTCTAAAGTAATTTGGTCATTTACAAATAATTCTGCTAAAGAATTTATTAATCCTATACTACCTTTTTCTAAATTACTTTGTATTGCATCTTCAATTTCAGATACACTTATTTTTTGTTTTCTTATAATTCCAGCTATTATATTATCTACTACCATAACTTCTGGTACTAATACTAATTTACCATTTCTTCCTTTTAATAACCTTTGTGATATTACTAGTTTTAGTAATGATGCAATTAAATATTTAACACTCTGTTGATCTGAAATATCATAAAAGTTTATCATTCTATCTATTGTTTCAGCACATGACTTTGTATGAAGTGTTCCTATTACTAAATGTCCTGATTCTGCTGTTTCTATAGCTGCTTCCATTGTTTCTCTATCTCTAATTTCCCCTACTACTACTATGTCGCAGTCTTCTCTTAATGAGTTTTTTACACCATCACTGAAGCATAAACTATCACGCCCTCTTCCTATTTCTTTTTGTACTATTACAGATTTTTTGCATTTATGTTTATATTCTATTGGGTTTTCTAGTGTTAATATCTTTTTATTTTGTTTTTCATTTATTTCATTAATTAATGCATTTAATGTTGTGGTTTTTCCTGAGTTTGTTTTTCCTGTAACTAAAATTAACCCTTGAGGTTGATAAGTCATTCTTCTAACTATATCTGGTACTCCTAAATCTTCATATTTTGGTAAATCTTTTTTTACTAATCTTAATGTAAAAATTGGCACATTATCTGAATAAGAAATATTTACTCTTAATCTAATATCTTCAAATTCAAAAGAAGCATCTAATTTTCTTGTTTCTTTAAATACCTCATCTTCATCCAAATTTCCTCTTACAAAATAGTCATATGCTTGATACATGTCTTCTTCTTCTAAGATATCCATTTCTTCTATTTCAATTAGATCTCTTGCAATTCTTAACATGGGCTTTATTCCAGAAATTAAGTGTACATCTGATGCATCTTTTTGTTTTGCTAATTTCAAAATTTCATCTATATTTATCACGTGTATACTCCTTTCTTAATAAATAACTAATTTTTGATTTAATTCATCTAGTGTTGTATATCCCTCTAATACTTTATTTATTCCATCCATTACTATAGGATTAAAGCCTTCTTTTAAAGCTTGTTTACGTATTTCAATACTAGACTCATTATTTACAATCATTTCGCGGATTTTTTCTGTTATTAATAATATTTCAAATACTGCTATTCTATCATAAAATCCAGTATAATTACATTCTTTACATCCGACTATATCATATGTTTTTTTATTTGTAAAATCAATCGTCTTTCCATAATATTGTGCTATTTGTTGCATTTTTTCCTTTTCAAAATCATTAAATTCTCTTTCTATTGCACAGCGTTTGCAAACTTTCCTTACTAATCTTTGAGAAATTGATGTTGCTAATGTGCTAGATATATCATAATTTGAAATTCCCATTTTTCTTAATCTTGTAATAACTTCTACACTATCTATTGTGTGTATTGTTGATAATACAAAGTGTCCTGTTTGTCCAGATTGCATTGCTATTTCTGCGGTTTCATTATCTCTAATTTCTCCTACTAATACTATATCTGGATCTTGTCTTAATACTGTTCTTAATGAATCTGCAAAACTTGTTTTAGAATCTATTTCTATTTGATTTAATCCTGGAATACGAATTTCCACTGGGTCTTCTATTGTTGTAATATTTATTTCTGGCTTATTTAAATAGTCAATTACACTGTATAAAGTCGTAGTTTTACCTTCTCCTGTTGGTGCTGCTATAATTGCTATACTATTTCTTTTATTAAAACAATCTTTTAGTAGTTTTTCATCTTTTGGAAATCCTAAATCAAATATTTGTTTAATACCTGCATTTTTCTTTAAAAGTCTTAAAACAAATTTTTCTCCATATACATTTTTCTGTGAAGATACACGGATATTATAGTCTGGATATAGCAAAATTCTACCATCCTGTGATATTTGTTTTTCTTGATGCATATTAGAAATTGCTTTTAACCTACCTATAATTTGACTTTGTTTTTCATTACTTAGCATAGCTTCTGTAACTAATATTCCATCTATTCTGAAACGTATTCGTACTTGGTCCTCTAATGGCTCTATATGAATATCACTTGCTCTTTTTTCTATTGCTGTTTTTATAATACTATCTACTAGTCCTGTAATATCATTACTATTATCTATATTTGTTTGTGATGAACCACCTAATGAATTCAATACCCTATCTATATTTGTTTCAAATGTAATGTATTTTTCCATAACAAGACCTTTATTTAATAACAATAGTCTTATTGTATCTACTGCACGTTTATTTGATGTATCAGCAAAACATACTTTAACTTTTCCATTTGATACTTCAAAAGGTATTGCTTTATTTTCTCTTACTATATCTGGTGAAATATACTCTGAAACATTTATTTTTATATCTTCAGTTTCTAATAAAATTGTTTTTTCATCTAAAATTTCACCTATAGCTGTAATAAGTTTTTTAGAATCACATATTTGTAATATATTTAATATATCTCCTAACTTTTTATTAGGATATTTTTTTTGGTACTCCAATGCACGATTTATATCGTCTTCTGTTACCAAATTTCTTTTTGCCAATTCTATACCTATTGGTTGTGTTTGTTTAGCCATAAAAACTCCTTTCTTTACTATCGTAAATAGTAATATTACAACAATTACCAATATTTTAACACATAATCTGTTGTTCTTCTATTTATATCATAACCAGTTGGAATAATATCAACATTTATTATAATTTTAGTAATATTTCCAGATTTAATTTCTTTTTTTACAAAATTGCAATATTCTATATTATGTGCAATTTTTACTTTATCTTTATAAATACTTTTTTCATTTTTTTCATATCTGTACACGGCTCCATTACTAAAAACTACTTGATTTGCAGTTATATTAGCATAAGAGTTGCTTTTTACATCACGAATAAAGTATAATGCAAATTTATCCAGTTCACCAATATATTTTCCTTGGTCTTTAAGAAACTCTTTATTTCTGTCAAAATTAGTTACTATTGTAGTAAGTACTGATAATACAATTGTTAACACTAAAATATATATAATTAATGATAATAAAGTAACTCCTCGATTATTTTTTAGCATCTTTTTCCCTTTCCATTTACTATTTTTCTGGTTCTCTTATCTTTAATTTAGCCAAATTAATTGTAAAATTTTCATTTTTTAAATTATAACTTACTGTAACATTAACTGTTTTTATTATATCTTTTTTCCCACTATTAGAGCTTGCATATTTTTCTACATCCATATTTATATCAAAGCCTTCTTTTAAGTTTAACGTTTGATGAAGTGAATTATTTAATGAATTATCAACTTTGCTATAATCTAATTTATCTGCTAATTCTAATGCTTGTATAGCATAGTTATATGCTACACTCTGCATTCTAGTTATTGCTGTATTATATGATATTTGTATATATAAACTTGCTATTACTCCTGTAAATATAGAAATTACTATAATAGCAATTGCTAAATCTGCCAGAGAAAAACCTTCATTCCTTTTAATTTTTTTCATTTTCTACCACCTACAAATTATAAAATTCATTATAATTAAAACCACAATATGACATACACACATAAAATATGCAACTGGTATTTTATGTGATTTTTCTTTTGTACTATTTTGTCCTCTACCGCATATTTTTTCTATTGCTTTATCTATTGCTATTGATAATAAAGTTAATATTACTGTTAATATAAATTGCCATCTACCTGCAAAAGCAATCATTAATAAAGAAATCATTAATATTTGTAGTGTATAATTACTTTTTAAATTTTTTCTTAAATAACATGTTTCTAATATTAGTAAAACACATAAAAAGAATAAATATATAACATATCTATAAACATTAACATTCGATAATATGTATAGATACATCATATACATGGCAACTACTATCATTTCATAAAATAATACTCCCATATGAATTTGCACTTTTTCTTTATCTATACCTGCAATTATGAATAATCCAGCAATGTATAATAATGCTAATACTAAATAAACTAATTTATCTATTGTTATTGGTAGTGTAGCACAAATAGAAATAGCCATTAATAAAAATACTATTCCTGAACATATTTCTAAAATTAAATAACGTGGTCGTATTTTACTTTTGCAATATCTACATTTTCCACCTAAAAATATGTAGCTTAAAATTGGTATCATATCCCAAAAAGATAGCTTATGATTACATATTGGGCAGAAAGAACGCTCATGCGTAATATCTTCATGTAATGGTAATCTATATACTGCCAAAGTAAAAAAACTTCCAAACATTGTGCCTATGCAAAAAATCATAATATAAAAAATTATTGTTTCCATCTGTTTTTCCTTTTAAAATAAGGGGTTACCTAAATAATCTGTTATATTGATTTCAAGGTACCCCTATATTTAGTTTAAAATAATATTTTATTTTATTTTTGTAAATCTTCCATTTGATCATATAAAGTATTGAATCCAGCAGCTGTGTTAGTTTCTGCAGCAGCTTGTGAATTTGCACCTTTTTTTGCTTGATCAAATATTCCATTTTCGCCTAATACCATTGTCATACTTACTGCTGCTAAAATGATTAAGATTACAATTGTAACTACTAAAGCGATTAATGTAACACCTTTTTGTCCTTTTAACATAAAAAACTCCTCCTTATTAGTATTTTTTGTATATATTTATTTTATAAATATAACCGATATTTTATTTTGTTCCTGTGTTGTTGAAAAATGTTCCTGTTGAATTTGAATTAGTATTTGTAACTTTATTTGTAATAGTACTATTATTTACTTGATTATTTGTAACAGTATTGCTACTTGCAAATGGATTTGCCTTTCCTTGAACATACAAATCGCTATTTTTATATTTACTTAAATCCGCACTATCAAGTGAATATGTTTTTTCTATTGTTTCTAGTTGAAAATTTCCATCTTGTGCATCTAATTCATTTTTTATTTCTTCTGAAGTTTTGTATGGTTCTACTTCAGGAACAATTTTATTAATTGGATTGTAATCATAAAATATAACCATCATAATTAATACAATCGCAATCAATAATAATATTGTTATAATAACTTCCTTAAAAATTGTTTTTCCCATAAAGAATAACTCCTTTATATTAATTACTTGTAGTATTACTTACATTATTAGTTGTAGTATTACTACTTATATTATTTGCTTCATTTTGTTTTGTTGTATTTGAGTTTACAGTATTATTACTATTATTTTCATTACTTGTTGTGTTTACCGTTGCTGATGATGTATTTCCTAAAATTTTAATATTCTTAACTATAAAAGTGGCTTTTAAAATTTCTCCTTTGTCTGGTAACATTTTAAAATTTTTCACTCTAAAATTTAAGTCTTCATCTTCTTCAACTGCATATATAAAATCAGTAATTCCTATATAACTACCTTGCACTGTAAAGTTCAAATCTCTTACTTCTTCTGTATCTCCTTTTCCTATATCCATTTTTATGTTTACACCTTTTTCTGTTGCATGTTGTCCTACTCTTGTCCATAAAAATTCTATATCATATTTTTCTTCTTGTGTTGCTGCTAATATTTGCTCATCTGTGTAAGATGTTGTTTTATCTAAATATGCCTTTTTAGCTGTTTGCAAAGCTTCAGTTGATGTTTTTACTTCTGATATTTTTTGTGGAAAAGCTTTAGTTATGGTATTATTTAAAATTTCAATACCTTTATCTAAAGATTCATTCTTTTCTTGAATTTGGGATACACTTAGTATCTGAAAAGTTCCTATTTCTAATCCGTCAGCAATTGCAAAATATGTTAAAGTTGCAAGTAAGATAATTAGAATCATTAATAATATTTTTTTCATGGTATATCTCCTTCAATTACAATTTTAACTGTTCCATTTACATTTTTTCCATCTGTTGTTTTTACATCTATTAAAATTTGATCATTTTTAATATTTCCAATAAAATATCCTAGAAAATCATATCTTGAAGATTCTGCATTTATTACAATATGATTTTTTGTTTCATTATTAGTTGTTGCTTGTGTTGTATTTTCAATAGATGTTATTGTAACACCTTGTGGAATTGCGAACATAACTTTACTTAATAATTCTGGTATTTTATCTTTCTGTATTTGACTTTCATGTTCAGCTGCATCAAATTTTTCTAAATTTTCTATAATTGATGTATAACTTGCTGTTTTTGATTTTATCTTTTGTAAGTCACTATCTGCCTTTGAGATTTGTGTTTGTTCTTGTTGTTGTTTTTTATTTACTTCATCAATTTTATTTTGTATTTGTGTATTTAGAAAACCTGAAATAACACAATAAATAATTGTTATTTCTAAAAAGCTAATTGCTATTCTTAATAACCATTTTTCAAAATTATCTAGTCCGCCCTTTTAAGCCTTCTTTGAAATTAAAGAAATTCTTAACTTTTCCTCCAAAGTCATTATTCTTTTTATTTCCTGTTTTTTTATTTCCTGGTTTAATATCACGTTTAGCTAAGTCTTGCAAAGAATTTGCAATTGTTTTTCTTTTAAAATTTAATTCCTTTATTCCATATCCTAATTGCTGCATAGCTAACGCAATAGCTGAATTGACCTCAATATAATCTTTAATATTTATCTTTACACTATTTTTAATAAAATATGGCTTTAATATTTCACATTTGCTATCTGGTAAAAATTCTTGAAAATATAAATCTATATTGTTAATTATACTTCCACTACCTGTTATATACACTTTGTCAATTCTATCTGTAGATGATTCTATATATGTCTTTACATTATTAGCAATTGTATATAATGTTGGCATTATATCTTCTAAGTAATCTGTGTTACTATCAATTTCTTGTTGTAATAGTTCTCTTCCATCTGCTGTATATATTGTAGTATTTTTACAAATTTCATATGCTTTTGAGTATGAATTTTCTTTTGTATTTATGTTATAAAGTATTTGATCCATACCTTCTTCCATTTTTTGTACTTCATATATACTTCCATTTATTATTTTTGTAACTGATGTGTTATTTTCTATGTTTACTATTAATATATTTTCTTTTTCTTTTATTTCTGCAACATTGCTTATTGCCATTGGTAATGTAGTAATCATTGAAACTGGGTTTTCACCAAAATCTTGTATTTTTCTATTTATTTCTGTTTTGTTAACATATATATATATAGCTCTTATTTTTTCTTTATTATCTATTTCTGGAGTCAAAGCATATCTGCTTTCTAGTGCATTACGGTTATAACCTTTTTCACTGCAAAAAGATGAAAATTCAGTTTCTATTGCTTTTTTTAAATCATTTTTACTTAATAAATTAAAAAAATAAAAATAACTATATATTTCTTCTGATAAATTTATACTAATAGGAGTATGATAACTGTAAGTTTCAGAAATAATTTGCGAAATAGCTTCCCCTATGTTTTCATAAAATTTTACTCCAAAAGCATCTACTTTTATCATGTCTTTTTCTTTTGAAACTTTTGCATATTTAATTAAGTTTTTTTCTATATATAATCCTAAACAACTAGACATGTTAACTCCTTTGATTTTTTTATACTTTTATTTTCTACAAAAGTTAATATAAAATACTTTATATTTTTTCATTTTTTGTATTTTTTTGACAAATTTCTATCTATACTTATTTTATATTTTTTTTCTAAAAAGTCAATAGTTTTAACATAACCGTAATTTAATTGTAATATTTCTGTAATATTTTTCTATTATATTAAAAAAGATAGTAATAAGTTTTTTTTTACTTCTACTATCTTTTTATTTTTATAATCTTATAAAATATACAATTACAATTAATATTGCAAATAAAACTCTATATATTGCAAATATTTTAAAACTTCCTTTTTTTAAGTAATTTAATAAGAATTTAATTACAAATGCTCCTACTATAAAACTTACTAAAACTCCAATTATAAATGGTAAGTTAAATACAAAATCTTTAATTTTGAATAATGTAGCTGCAAAGACTATTGGTGTTGCTAATAAAAATGTGTATTTCGCAGTAGATTCTCTATCAATTCCCATTAATCTTCCTGTAGTCATTGTTACACCTGAGCGAGAAACTCCTGGTATAAATGCTAAACATTGTGAAAGTCCTATTAAAAATGTTTGTTTAAAATTCATTTTTTCATATTTTACATTTGATTTGCATTTTTTATCTGCAAAGTATAAAAGAATTCCCATAACAAATAATGCTGTTGCTATTATTAAAGGTTGTTTTAAAACATCTCCTGCAAATTTATCTAATACTAAACCTATAATTCCACCTGGAATTGTTGCTGCTACTAAATACCAAAACATTCTTCCTTCAAAAGATTTTTGTTTTTTTACTACTAATTTATATCCTCCAGATATAAGTTTTATCCAGTCTTTGTAAAAGAATAATACAATTGCAAGTAGCGTTCCAAAGTGAAGTGCCACATCAAATGCTTCTTGTTCTGCCCATCCAAATAACCATGGAATTATATATAAATGTGCTGAACTAGAAATCGGTAATAATTCTGTTACTCCTTGTACTATTCCTAATATAATTGCTTGTAATATATCCATTTTTATTATCTCCTTTATATTTCTTTTAATACATTATATATTGTATCTTTTATAAATTCTGCTGATGTTAATGGTGCTACTTTTCCTGGTAAAGATAATGCCCATATAGTTTTTATTCCAGCTTTTTTTGCTTCTAATTTATCTACTCCTCCCGGATTAGATGCTAAGTCTATTATTAGACTTTCTTTATTTACTATTTTTAGTCTTTCTTTATCTAATATTAAAGATGGTATTGTATTAATAATAATATCCATTTTTGGTAAGTATTCTTCTAATTCACTTAAATGAACTGGATTATATCCATATGCTTTAATCCATGCTAAATCAACATTTTTTCTAGCTTCACAATATACTTCTGCCCCAATTCCTTTTAGCATATTAGCTAAAATTTTGCCTACTTTTCCATATCCTAAAACTAATATTTTACTACCATATATAGTTTTTATTGTCTCTTCCATTGCAATTTGTATTGCACCTTCTGCTGTAGAAATTGTATTTAATACAACTAATTCCTCTCTTTTAAGTAAATCTGTTACTTCTATATTTTTTTCTTGCATTTCTTCTACTAGCTCTGCCTTCATATTTCCTGCTATAAATTTTTTTCCCACTAAAGATTTTTTTAGTTCCTCTAAAGTTACTGTTTTTTCACTAAACGGCGTATTAATTTGAATATTATTTGCAGATAATGGTATCGGTCCTACAATTACTTCTATATTGTCTATCGCCTCTTCTAAAGTTTTACAAATTTTAACATTTGCTATATGATGGATGCTTTCTGCCTTTTCTAATGCATATGTATTTACTTTATAATCATCATTTGCTAGCATTTCTACTAATTTTACCATTCTTAAGTCTCCACCTATAACAGCAATATTATTTTTCACTATATTACACTCCCCTTTTTGCTTTTTCTAATAGTATATTTCTTATTTTTATCATTATTCCTTTTCTTTTTCCTTTTTTTCTTGTTCTAATGCTATACTGCTTTTTAATTTCATTGCTTTAATATCATTTTTGTTAAGATTTCCTACTAATTCATACATTTCCTCTAAGTGTAATATTGTTTGTTTTTCTTTTTCATTTAGTTTACTTTTGTTTTCCTTTTTTTGTTCTTTAGTAGGTTTATCTACTTTTCTTATTATTATGTGAAAAGCAATTTGTTTTTCTGCTTTTTCGTAGTACTTTTCATCTTCACTTATAGCTTCATTTAAATATTGTATAGCTTTATCTAATTCTCCATTTAAAACACATATATATGCTAAATAATAGTATGTTGCTGCATCAGCCTCTTGAGCTTGCATAATTTTCATTAAATATTGTTTTGCTTCTTCTCTTTCATTATACATGAGAGCAATTTGTGCTAAACTAAAATTTGCAACATATAATAATGTATTTAATTGTGCTGCTTGTTCATAGTATTCTTTTGCGTTTTGAAAATCGTTTAATCTAGTATATGTCATTCCTAAGTTATAATATATTTCATACATTTCTGGATGATATTTTAAAGCTTCTAAATATACATTTGTAGCTTCTTTAAAATTTTCTTGCTCATATAAAATATCTCCTAATAAAATAGAAGCTTCATAATATTGAGGAGATTTTCTTAACAGTTCATATAGCATTTCTTTTGCAGATTCTTTTTTATCAACTGTATTTAACAAATTAGCTATTTTAAAATATGATTCATAATCCTTTTTATTTATATCTACTGCTCTTATATATTCTTCTATTGCTGTTTCAATTTTTTCACTTTTTTCATATAAATTTGCTAAATATTTATGTGCATAATAGCTATTTGGATATTTATCAATTAATTTTAAAAGTATATTTCTTGCTTTGTCTTGATTTCCTTTTTTTTCATACATTTTTGCTTTAATAAATGATATAACTTCTGATAAGTTTGCCCACTTTTTTTCCAGTATGCATATTATTATTGGAATAATTATTGAAAAAATATACATAATTGCTGTAATTATTATATTATAATTATTTTTAGTTACTATTTCTAAAAATTCTACTGTAATACCTATAGCTTGTAGTAATAATATGTATACATAGCTTGTATCATTTTTTTTAATTAATTTTACAAATATGATGAAAAATAGTACAAAAGCTAATAATGTTAATAATATTTTTATTATCATATTTATTTATCCTTTATCTATTTTCCAAATTTTTCTTCATAATTTTTTATGCTTTTTTCTATTATTTTTTCTGCTTCTTCCCTACCCATAATTTTATCTACTGTTGTTTGTTTTCCTTCTAATTGCTTATATACTTCAAAAAAATGCATAATTTCTGCTGATAATTGATTTGGTATTTCTGTTATGTCTTTATATTCATTTAAATATGGATCTTGCTTTGCAATAGCAATAATTTTTTCATCGCCTTCATTATTATCTACCATTTTTAGAACTCCAATAGGATATGCTTCTACTAATGTCATAGATAAAATCTTTTCTTCACATAGCACTAATACATCTAAAGGATCATTATCATCTGCATATGTTCTAGGAATGAATCCATAATTTGCTGGATAATGTGTAGAAGTATATAATACTCTATCTAATTTTAACATTCCTGTTTCTTTGTCTAATTCATATTTGTTTTTTCCGCCTTTAGATATTTCAATTACTGCTGTAAAGTCATCTTTTTTTATTCTTTCTGGATTTATATCATGCCAAATATTCATATATATCATTCCTTTCATTTTTGACTTTATTATTTTATTTCATTTTTTATTAATTGTCTATAGAATTTTTAAATTTTAATATTTTTTTTAAATTCTTCCTTATGTTTTTACAAAGTTTATTAAATCCAGCTCCTTCTATATATCCTAATGTTTTACTTGATAATAAATTTTTATTAATAGCTATTTCATTCCATATTTTTTCACTTGGATTTTTATCATTTATATAAATATAATTTATTAATTCTTGTTTACTGTTTTTATAGCTATCTATTGTACATTTTTTTAATTCTATATTTTCTAATTTATTTTCTTCTATAGATATTTCTTGCATTTTTTATCCAACCTTTTTCATTTTTAATGTGATTATACATCTGTTTGTATGTATGTCAAGTGTTATTTTTCTTATTTATTGTTACAATTTAATGTTTTCTAGTAATTTTTACCAGAATGATTTGAAATATAAGTTTTGAATAAAATGACAAAATTATTTATATATTTGCAAAATATATTAATTTTTCTATTTCTTCTATAATTCCTTTTATTATTTCTTCACAAGAATATTCCTTATTGTATTCTCTTTTTAATGATGTTGCTATATTCTCTATTTCATTTGTAAATTCTGTTGTATTTATATTCATTCCTATACTTATAACTATATAATTTACTTTTTTATCACTTGTAGAACTTTGTATTAAAATTCCGCAAATCTTTTTTCCATTACATAGTAAATCATTAGGTTCTTTTATTATTAACTCATATCCATAAAGTTCTTTTATTGCCTTTTTTATCGCAATTGCAACATTAATTGTTAAACCTTGTAATTGTTGTATTTCGCAATTTGGAAATAAAATAATAGACATTGAAATATTACCTTCTTGTGTATACCATGTTCTTCCTTTTGTTCCTATGGCATTTGTTTGTTTATTTGCTATAACTATAGTTCCATTATTCCAATTTTTATTTTTTATTTCTCTTAATACATAATTATGTGTAGAATCTATTTGCTGAAAATATTCAATTTGTTTACCAATATATGTAGTCTTGCTATTTTTTATTAAATCTATATTCATGTATTTCTCCTTAGCATTACTCTATTATTTTATATCATCTAATAATATTGCTTCTAAATATGGTCTTTTAGGTTTATTCAAGTTTTCTAGTTCTAATATTGCCTTTTCCTTTTTTAATAGATATATTTTCTTAAATTCAACTTCTAAATTATTTGTCCTTAAATATTCATTATATTTATTAAAATATTCTTCCATTTGTTTGGCAGTCATTTTTATTTTAACTTTTGAAAAAATTTTTATTCCTGGCTTTTCATTTTTACCTGAAATAAATATATATTTTAGGTAATTACATATAACTATATCTTTATCATTTAAATTTATATTAACTTCTTCTAGTGTTTCTCTTAAAATTGTTTGCTCTACATTAATTATGTTTTGTGAAATATCTTTTTTATCAATTCCTCCTCCAACTGTTTGCAGCATATTTGGATGTGAAGTAGTTTCATCTTGTTCTCCTATTACATAATATCCATCTATAGTTTCAATTAAGCAACCTGCACTTAAGGCCATGCATTTATATTCTTTAGGGCAACCTACTTTTTGTTCATATAAATAGTGTGCATAATCGCTCATTTTGCAAACTAAGTTAATCTCTCTTTTCTTGATATCCATACTTGAAACACAAAAGATTTCTCCATTCCAAATATTTAACCCTTTTTGCTTCATACTTTTAAAATTTTCTAACATCTTTTCTTTAATATTTTCTGATAATTCAAATTTTTCATTTTTTACTATTATATTAACTTTTTTTCCTTCTATATTATATAACATTTTATCTCCACTTTTCTAATTATATATTGAAATTATATCAGAAAACTATTTATTGTCAATTAAAAAATGGCTTGAATTAAGTATTTTATGAAAGGATTTACATTTTATTCACAAAAAAACAATTACTTTTTATATAGTAATTGCTTTTTTGAATATTTTAATAATTATAAAAGATACTATTGAATTATTTTTTAGGTTCTATAATATTAGTTAAAGTGGATAGAAGTCTAAATATTGATATTTAGACATAAAATTAACCTTGTAAATATTGTCATTCCAATTTTTACAAGGTTTTTATTGTGTGGTGCAGATGGCCGGAATCGAACCGGCACGGTTTATTCAACCGCAGGATTTTAAGAAAAATCAAATAATTATTACTTAAAATTTTTTAGCATTATTTAGCACCATTTATAAACATCAAATAAGCCTTTTTTTTCTAACTTTCTTTCAATTTCATTTAGATTATACAATATTTTTTTATTTTTGGCAACTATCAAAAATTTTTAAATTTTTGTAGAACTTTTGTAGAACTAAAAAAGGATTCTTTTATTATTTCCACTAAAAAATGACAATTTTCAGGAATTTATGCTATAATACTATTGTATAAGAGATTCTCGCACAATTATATAATTGGAGGTTAATTATGTTTATATATAATTTGCAAGAAATGGCAAGAAATTTACAAAGTGATTATGAAAAATTAAGTAGTAAAATCAATCATAATGGATTAAAAGGAACTGTTCGTGAAGAAAAATTAAAAGAATATATTTCTAAATTATTTCCAACTAAATATGTAATTGGAAATGGAATTATCGTGGATTCCAATGAAACTCAAAGTAATCAACAAGACTTTATAATTTATGACAATTTTAATAGTCCCAAATTAATGGAAACTGAAAGTATTCAAGTTATTCCTATTGAAAGTGTCTATGCCACTATCGAAGTAAAATCGACACTAACAATTGCTGAATTAGAAAAAAGCATTAAAAATATAGAAAGTGTAAAAAAATTAGAAAAAACAAAACCGTTTTCAATGCCTTTAATATCTTCTTCTATTACACCACCAATTTGTATGATATTTGCTTATTCTAGTGATACAAGTTTAAATAATATTGTAAAAAAAATCGATGAATTTAATAACAATATAGATTTAAGAAATAGATTAAGTATTGTATGTGTATTAGATAAAGGTTTAATTTTTGGCATTAATAGACATGGATTTAAAGAAATTGAAATAATTCCTAGTAATAACACTATCTTAGTTACTCACGAAGATAAATTAGAAAATAATTTATATTTATTTTATTTGTTAATGATGACAGCTATAAATAATATAGTTCTTCCACCAGTCAATCTAATGGGGTATGCTGAGAAAATAAAAAAAGCAGATTATTCTGGAACTATTACAAATGATAGAATAATTCCAGATGATGCATATTTAGATTTAGGAAATGATATTCATGTGAATTTAAAACTAATGAAAAAAATATTTCTTAAAACATCTCCTTTATTAGAAAAATTTAAACAAGGAAACTTTACTAAAGATGAGTTAATAGAGTACATAGTTACTGTTTTATACGAAAGAAGTATTGATCCTCATTTTACAGGAAATCCAGATGAAAGTTATTGTCAAGGGCTAACTTTCCTTGATATTTTTGTAACTGCTAGCGAATTAAAACTTATAAAACAATATTACCATAATGAAATTGAAAAGACAGAAGAAATAGATGGATTAATAAATAAGCTTTATAATAGATATACTGAAGTCAAAAAAACTAATTAAATATAATGAATAATATTCTAAAAGATTCTACTATACAATTCAAATTGTTAGTAGGATTTTTTTATTATACAGAGAAATGCAACACCTCTTAAAAAGTGTTAGGTGTAATGAGCCAATGCTATAAAATTCATTCGTATTCGTGTAAACGGTCTATTTACACAAAATGCGTGAGTGAGATTTTACAACACAGACTCACAATAATAAAAGAGTATTGGGAGGCAAAACTTGATATGGATTTGTAATTGTAAAAAGTTTGGGCAAGTATGAACAAAACATAGAAATATGTTAGCAATTACAGTAGTTTTACTACATACTAGACTACCTATGACCGAAAGCGACTGACCGACGGTTTCTAAAATATTAGGTGTAATAATCCTTTTTTCTCACTATGGGATTATTGCACCTATTTCTCTTATGCTCCCTCCCTCTGGTTTCTAGTCATTAAAATTTAATATAAAAAATATATATAAATTTTTTATATTTTAACAAATATCTAATTTAAAATATTGTAATATAGTTATTTTTGTGCGAAATTGATGTCCAATGTTGGCGTATCGCCGATATTGGATGTCAATTTTCCTTGCCTAAACTGACAAAAAGTTTATATGACTATATAAATTTTTTGTCAGTACGCGTGGAAGTTTGAAACCGAGCTAGGTTTCATAGAGTCAAGAAAAAACTTAAAAAGTGTTTTTCTTGATTCTTTTTTTCAATAAATTGCATTGAGCAATTTTATTGAAAACATACAAAATTCACTTGGTGTATTTTGTATGCAAGGGGTGTGGGGAAAAAAATTTTCCCTGCCACACTGACACTTTTTGCTAACAGCTAAAAAAGTGTTGTAGTGTGTTACAACACTAATCGCCAAATAACCAAAAGTCAAAAATAACATTTTGTGTTTTCTTATAAAGTTAAACAAGGAGGTCTTAAAATATGAGTTATGCAATAATAAGAAATGAAAAATATAAAAGAGAGAATTTAAAAGGAATATATCGTCATAATGAAAGAAGAAATAAAAGCTATTCTAATAAAAATATAGATACATCAAAATCATATCTTAATTATTCTATTAAAGAGCCTACCTATAGTTATGAAAAAGAATTTGATAAAATAAGAAAAAAATATAATTTAAAAGGACAAGTCAAAACAGTTAGTAATATAGTATGTGAATATATAATTACATCTGATAAAGAGTTTTTTGAATCTATTGGAGAAAACGAAACAAAAAGATATTTTGAAACGGCATACAAATTTGTCTGTGAATATAAAAACTTAGGTGAACAATACATTTTATCTGCTAAAGTACACCTAGATGAAGAAACTCCTCATTTACATTTAGCTTTTATTCCTGTTGTTCATACTACAGATAAAAAAGGAAATGCTATTGATAAAATTGCTTGTAGTGAGTTTTGGAAAGAAAAAGATAGTTATATTCAATTACAAAATGCCTTTTATTCTTATATAACTGAAAAGGGCTTTGATTTAGAAAGAGGAAAATCATCAAGAGAACATTTATCAGTAAAAGACTATAAAGAAATTACAAATTATGAAAAAAACAAAAAAACTTTAGAAGATATTAAAATTGAATTACCTAATGTCCCTAGCATTAAAGATTTTGGAAAACTTACTGTAAAAAGAGATGAAAAAATACAAAAGGAAATAATAGAGCCAAAAGATAAGATTATTAATATGTTATGCTCTGACAATAAAAAATTACATCAAGCATTAGAAAAACAAATAAATGTTATAGATAAAGCTGAAAAATTTGAAAATGAAAAACAAGTAATTTTACAAGAAAAATTAAATCTTGAAAATAAATGTGTTAGATTAGAAAAAGATTTTCATAATAAAGAAATTGAACTAAAAAGAAATTTTAATAAAAAATATGATGAGTTATTAAGTGAAAATATCTATTTGAATAAAATTATAAATACATTTGAGAAAACTATCAAAAAGTTTATAATTTGGGTTTGTAAAAAATTTGCTATTAGTGAAGAAGATAACCTTATTAGAGATTTTCAAAAAGAAACTGATACTTTTATTAACCCTGAAAAGCAAATTGAATATGAATTAGAAAAAGAAACAGACGAATTGTCTTTATAAGACTTCTTTCTGTTTCTTTATACTATTTTTTCTTTGCAATAACATTATAAATATGCCAATGTTTCATTTTTCCTAGTCCGGTCTTTCCATCTTTTTCAATTTCATTAAAGTGTATTAATTCAAAAGAATTTTTAAATAAATCTAATGTTTGTTCTTTAGATAAAAATGTCATTTCTTTTTTTATTTTTGCCCATGAATCATTTAGTCCAAAAAAGTTTCCCACAAAATATCCGATCTTTTAGAATACTATCAGTTACTTTATTCCAAAATTCACTAAAAAATTGCTTGTTACAAAAAGGAATACAGAAATTAGCAACTATTAAATCAGTTTTTTCTAACTCAATATTTTCAAAACTTTGACTATCAAATCTAAATTTCTCTAATTCATTTTTATCTAATTTGCTAGATATAATATCTTTGGTATCTTCTCTATCTATTGCTAGAACATTCCATCCATTTTTTATTAAATATATTGTATCTCTACCTGCTCCACATCCTAAATCGATAGCATTTGTTGGTTTTATATTCATTTCTATAAAATTTCTTACATTTGGATTTGGTAAAGCATTTTCTGTATTTTCATAGTATTTTTTTATATCGCCCATCAAAATCATTTCCTTTCCATATATTAACAAACATTATAACATATAATAATATAAAAAGTAACAGGAGAGTGAAAATTTTATTTTTCACTCTCCTTTGTGCTTTCAAAACTTTTTCCAGCACTGAGGATCTTTTGAATAAAAGTCACCTGTTAAACATTTTGCTATTGAAGGACATCCTCTGCAAAAGTTCTTGATTTCACATTTAGAACAATGTTCAAACTTGTCATACTGACGATATTTTTCCATTTCTTCTCCTGTAAAAATATCGTAGAAGGACTCATCTGGAACTTTGCCAACAGGAGTTTCGCTTCTTCTACAAGCATACACTGTTCCATCTGCTAAAGTTGTAATATGAGTAATTCCACAGTGACAACCATCAAGAATTAAATTATTGGGATTGTCAATCTCATCAGGATTGAATAATCCTTTCTCGTACAGATACAGTTTCCAAAGATGGTCTTTTAATGCAAATCTTGTATCACATTCCTGATTTTGCATATATTTTTCCCACATTTTGTCTAAAAATTCTCTGTATTCTTCAGGAGAAACCATCAAATCAAAATCTTCTGGATTAGGACAATATCTTGCAAATCCAAAATTGCTTACCTTATGTTTTACCACAATATCTACCAATTCTGGAATTTCCTCAATATTTGTCTTGGAAACAGTTGTCATGATAGCTGTTTTAATTTTGCTTCCTTCAAAATACTTAAGAGCATCTAAGGTAGCATCAAAGGAACCAGGCTTACGAATGTAATCATGTGTTTCTCTTAATCCATCCAAAGACATTTGGAAGTTTATACATCCTAAATCTTCCAGTCTCTTTACGACCTCATAATTCAAGTGGAATGGATTTCCTAAAAGTCCAAAATGAACTTTCTTCTTTTTAAGAATTTGAAGAAAATCCCAAATCTTTTCATAGAGTAATGGGTCGCCTCCTGTAATTACAAGAAATGGATCTCTTTCTAACTTTTCACAACTTTGAAGAAAATCTTCCAAGATATCTTTCAAGGTGTCTAAATCAAGTTCAAGACTACATTTTTTGTCCTTTCCCTCATAGATATAGCAATGTTTACACCGTTGGTCACATCTGTCAGTAATATGCCATTGCATACTAAATTTTGTTCTTTCTGCCATTATAAATCCTCCTTTTAGTGCAAGAGACACCTCTAAAAGAGATGCCTCTGCTTTGTTGAAACTAATGTGTGCTGTCGACGATACACATTATTCGTCCACTTGTATTAACTACAAGATGTACTGCAAGATGTGCAAGATCCACAGGAACTACTGCATGCAGAGCAACCGCTTGAACAGTTACAAGAGCAATCTGCAGCTACTACTTTTACTCCAGCCCCGACTAATTTAGCCTTTGCAGACTTCATAAAGTTCTGAGCAGAGTTTTTCCCAATGTAGTTTACACTAGGATTCCAGTAATTTGTCCGTGCCATTCTAGTCATAGTGCATTCTCCTTTCCATAAAATTTCAACTGGTTGCTTAGAGTATTAGTTACTACTCTAAATAATACAATTAATGTATTACAGTTACCATAATATCATATTTGGAATAATTTGTCAATATATATTTGTTAATTTTTCGCTTTATTAGAGATATGTATATAAAAAAATAATAGTAAAATAATATCTATAATAAAGCGAATAAGGTGAGAATATGAAAATTAACAAATACAATAACTTTAGAAATATATCTGGCTCTGTTCTAAAAGAATTGAGATTAAAAGCTAACTTATCTCAACAAGATTTAGCAGAAAAATTACAGTTATTAGGTATAGAACTAACATCAAAAGAAATTTCAAAAATAGAAAATGATAATAGGTTAGTTCAAGATTTTGAATTGTTTGCATTTGCTAAAATTTTTAATGTATCAGCTGATGTATTTAATAAAAAGTTAAACTGCTAGTAGTAAATAAATATTATTTGCTACTGGTGTTTTCTATACTTTCTAATATAGTTCTAATACCATCACAGAAACCGTGCTTTATAAAACTTTTCATTATCGTGAGCAACAATTAAATTTTCTCTTATTAAATAATTTTCTAATGCCTCTATAATTCCTTCTCTCGTATTTTGAAAATGAGGTGGAAGATTTTTTATTGCTATTAAAAGTCTTTCATAATCTACTGTATATTCTTCTTTTATTTTAATAATTTCTAAATCCTCTTTTTTGTTTTCTTTATACAATTCTTCTTGTCGATTTCTAAAAATAGTATCTAATATTGAATCTTCTATATATTTATTAATATCTTCTATTTTTAACACATTACACCTCCTTGTTTAACGATATTTCGTTTATATTATATCTCTAATAAAGAGATTTTGCAATAGTATTTTGACGATTTTTCGTCAGCGTTATTTCGTCTATTTTGCTATACTTTTTATATAAAGAAAAGAGGGGTATTATGCAACTTTCAGAAGCTGTTAGAAGAAGAATTATAAATTTAACAGATGAAAGAAATATAACTTTACATAGGTTATCTTTAGAATCTGGAATATCATATTCTACATTAAGTAGTTTTATAAATGGAAAAAGTCAAAGTCCTAAACTTGTTACTTTATTACATCTATGTGAAGGATTAGGTATTGAATTAAATGAATTTTTTACAGATAAATTATTTAAAGATGTAGAGGAAGATTAATATTTCTATAAATTTATTTAGTAGCTATATGGCTACTTTTTTTGTATCTATTTATCATTTTTTTTACCTCTAATTTTTTCAAAAATTGTTCAAAAAACATTCATTGATTTATTTTTTATTCCCTGCTGCAATCTAGTTACAATTGATTTTAAGTATTTTTAAGTTTTTAGAAAAAAGGAAATTGATTATTACTAATTATGATAATATAATTCTTTAAACAAATAAATTTAAAAATGAGTATTTAGCTATAAATATTCATTTAGATTACTATGCTTAAAATTTATTAGCAAAAATTTAACCAATCACAAGGAGGTACTTTTATCATGTCAAATAAAGAAAAAATCATTGATTTATTTTACAATAAACATTTAAAGCCTATTGATATTGCTTTTGAACTAAATGTAAGTAATGCCTATGTATCAAAAGTAATAAAGAAAGATTTTAGGTATCATGTAGAAAAAAATCAAAGGAAACAACAAAACAAACAAAAGCATAAAAAACGAACCGTTGAATACATGAAGTTAAAACAAAAATCTAATAGAGATAGTTATGAAGCTCTTAAAGCTCAATTGAAACAAGATGCTGAAGAACTATCTTATTATTTTGACATTTCAGATCGTAGTTTTAGAAAGTTTAATTCTAGTGCTTACAAGTATAATGCTAAAAGAAAAAGATTTGAAATAGATAGAAAATTGACTGTTTCAATAGATGTTCCAAAAGCAGTATATTAACAAAAAGGAGGTACAGTTAAAATGGATATCAAAGAAGAATATTCTATCATGTTTACTAATTATCCAGATATTATAAACATTGAACAAATGCGAAATATGTTAGGTGGAATTAGTTTAACACTAGCCTATAGGCTTATTAAGGAAAACAAAATAAAAGCCATGAAAATAGGCAGACAATATAAAATTCCAAAAGCTAATATAATTTCATATATAATAAGTCAAAATTGAAAATAAATACATTTACACGGGAATACGGAGGTCATTTTGTGATAACAGTAACAGCTACATTACAGCAAAAGAAAAATATTTATTATGCTGTTTTATATTATAAAGACGAATTTAATAATATACAACGAAAGTGGATTTCCACGAAATTAAAAGTAAAGAATAATAAAAAACTTGCAGAAAGAAAAGTTGAAGAAATAAGACATGAATATGAAAAAACTCTAAATGAAAAACCTACGATTTCTAACTTAGATATTAATAATAAAGCTAATATAAAGTTTTGTGATTTTATGATAAATTGGTTAGATATTATAAAACCTAGAGTAGTAAAAACAACTTATGCAGGTTATGAAAGAATTGTAAAAGGTAAAGTATATAATTATTTTAAGAAATTAGATGTTTCCTTAAAAGATTTAAAACCGTATCATATTCAAGATTTTTACACAGAATTATATAATTTAGGCTTAAAAGGAAATACAATTCTTCGCTATCATGCTAATATTAGAAAGGCCTTACAATATGCAGTAAAATGTGAATTAATATTAACAAATCCAGCAGACAAAATAGATAAGCCTAAAAAAGAACAATACATAGCGACCTATTATAATAAAGCACAATTAAATGAATTATTAGTTGCAATAAAAAATACACCTATTAAGTTGCCTGTTCTTCTAGCCTTATATTATGGACTTAGGCGAAGTGAAGCATTAGGTATAAAATGGGATGCTGTTGATTTTGGAAATAAAACAATTATTATAAGACATACTATTTCACAAACAAAAGTAGATGGTAAATTGCAAATTGTTGCAGAAGATAAAACTAAAAATCAATCAAGTTATAGAACTTTACCTTTAATTCCAGAAATCGAAGAAATACTTTTAGAAGAAAAAGCAAATCAAGAATATAATAAGAAAATATTTAAAAAATCATACTTAAATGATAATGACTATGTTTGTGTGAATATAGATGGTTCTATACTAAAACCTGACTATGTTTCACATAAGTTTAATCAAATACTAAAAGATAATAACTTAAAACCTATTAGATTTCACGATTTAAGACATTCTTGTGCTAGCTTATTATTATCTAATAAAATCAGTATGAAAGATATTCAAATATGGCTAGGTCATTCTAGTTATAATACTACAGCAAATATATATACTCATGTAGATATAGAATCAAAACAAAATTCTGCTTTAGTAATTGGCAATAGTTTAAACTTTACTGAACCTAGTCAAGATAATGACGAAGAAGATGAAGAAATGGAGTTATAAATAAAAATTATTAGAAATGTTAGAAAATTTAGAAATAAAAAAATCCTTATTTAAGCCACTAAATAAAGATTTTATAAAAATAAAATGTTGTGAATTTTGTAGAACTTTTTGTAGAACTACAAAATTTTTTATAAATTAAAACCTCAAGCTTAATCTTACGAAACACTTGAGGTTCTAATGGTGCAGATGGCCGGAATCGAACCGGCACGGTTTATTCAACCGCAGGATTTTAAGTCCTGTGCGTCTACCAGTTCCGCCACATCTGCATATAACTGGTTTTCTTGTGACAATGTTTATTATAATACCTATTAAAAAGTTTGTCAATACTTTTTTAATATTTTGGTAGCGAGAAATGGATTCGAACCATCGACCCACTGGGTATGAACCAGTTGCTCTAGCCAACTGAGCTATCTCGCCATATGTTTTATAAGAACGATTATTATTATAATCGTTCTCAAGTCATTTGTCAAGATAATTTTTTAATTTTTTTATATTTTTACATTTTATTGCAAATGTAATAACTTTTTTTGATAATTTTTATCTTTTAAATGCAATAATTACATATATTATAGTTCTCGTTCATCATAATCTTCATGTTTTATTCTATTATCATCTCTAATTTTAGTTTTTGATTGTAATACTTGATTATTAATTTCATGGTTTGGTATATTTTCACTTGATTTTCTAGAATTAATATTTGCTTTCTCTATTTTTGCTTTTTGTCTTTCTGGCATTCCTTCTTGCTTTCTTTTTTCTTCTTGCTGTTCCTCCATTTTTTTTCTTATTTCTTTATCTTCTCTAAAAATATCTATGTCACTTTTACTAACTCTTGGATCTACAGTCATTTTTGTTTCATTATCATTTTCTATATCTGGAATATCTTCATCAAGCATAACTCTTTTAAACAATGCAATTATTCTATTTTCTTTTATTGCTTTTTTCATAATTTTTTACTACAATAAATGTAGCTTCCTCCTTTTACATTTATTAACAATTTTAATTTTATCATATATTTTTTAATTTTGCAAGTTTTTTATGTAACCTTTTTATTTCATTTGTAACTAGATAATATTTTTTTATTTTTTGCCAGAATGCCTTGGAATATAAACTTTTAATAAAATGACGAATGTTTATGGAGAAATTTTAGAAATTCTTTGCATTAATTTACAGAAAACATTAACTAGTATCTTTCATTTTCAAAATATTATAGTAAAAATTTCCCCTCTATGCACAATAATAAAGTACTACAAAGTTGTTTTACAATTTATAGTACTTTATATTTTAATTCATATAATCTCTTAATTTTTTACTTCTACTTGGATGTCTTAATTTTCTTAACGCTTTAGCTTCAATTTGTCTTATTCTTTCCCTTGTTACTTGAAATTCTTTTCCAACTTCCTCTAAAGTTCTTGCTTTTCCATCTTCTAAGCCAAACCTTAATTTTAAAACTTTAGCTTCACGAGGTGTTAATGTATTCATTACATCTTCTAATTGTTCTTTTAATAATGTATATGCTGCTGAATCTTGTGGTGCAGGACTATCATCATCTTGAATAAAATCTCCTAAGTGACTATCATCTTCTTCTCCAATTGGTGTTTCAAGAGATACAGGGTCTTGAGCTATTTTTTGTATTTCCATTACCTTTTCTACTGGAATTTCCATTTCTTTAGAAATTTCTTCTGGTGTTGGTTCTCTACCTAATTGTTGTAATAAATGTCTTGATGTACGTATTAGTTTATTAATTGTTTCAACCATATGAACTGGAATTCTTATAGTTCTTGCTTGGTCTGCAATAGCTCTTGTTATGGCTTGTCTTATCCACCAAGTAGCATATGTGCTAAATTTGAATCCTTTTGTATAATCAAACTTCTCTACTGCTTTTATTAAGCCCATATTTCCTTCTTGTATAAGGTCTAAAAATAACATTCCTCTTCCTACATATTTTTTTGCAATACTTACAACAAGTCTTAAATTAGATTCTGTTAATTTTTGCTTTGCTGTTTCTTCCCCATTTAAAACTCTTTTTGCTAATTCTAACTCCTCTTCATATGATAATAATGGAATTCTACCAATTTCTCTTAAATACATTCTTACAGGATCATCAACATTAATTCCGTCCATATTAGTTAAATCAATATCTTCTAACTTAATATCTTCTACATCTTCTAAATCTTCTAATTCTGGTTCTTCCATATCTTCTTGCAAAATGTTAACACCTAAATCTTCAAAAGCATCAAATACTTTATCTATTTGTTCTGGATTAACATCTCCTAATTCAGTTGCAAGTTCTCCATATGTTATCTTTCCTTTAGATTTTGCTTTTTCTATTATTTCTTTAACTTTTTTTTCATTTGATGCTACATTATCTTCTTTTTTTAAATCTGCTGGCTCTTCAGACACACTCATTTTTATACCCCCTATTTTAATTTAGCTAATTTTATAATAATGTTATTTAATTCATTTTCCAAATCTGTCACATTTTCACTACTTAATGCTGTACTTTCTAGTTCTTTGATAATTTCGTTTCTTCTTGATACTAATTTGTTCTTTTTATAAATATTAATAACATCTTCTATGCATTTATGTATTTCTGTAATTTCAAAATCATATGCAAGAATCCATGAAATATAATTGATAATATCTTGATTTTCAAACCAATTTAGTACATTATCTATATTACTATCTCCTTTTTCAAATTCTTCATACAATTTTTTTATTATCTGTCTATTTTTTTCACTTTTGAAATCCTCTATTTTAATATTTGCTTTTATTGCCTCATATGCTTCTTCTTTGTGATTTATTAGCAAATAAATTACTAATCTTTCTGTTTTATCTTCTTGTTCATTAGATGTTTTATTACTTTCAGTATTAATTTGAGGTCTTGATTTTTGCAATAACTTTACATTTGATTTTTTACTTTGTTGCATTTTTGAAATTTCTGAATATATAGCCTCTTTCGAAATATTATATTGTGAGCATATTTTCTCAATATATACTTCTCTTTCAATTTCATTTGTTACAGTAGACAATATTTTAGCTATTTCTTTTAAAAACTTAATTTTATCATTTGCCATTTCTAAGTTTAAGTCTTTTTTTAGCATTTTTACTTTATATTCTACTAATGAAATTGCAGAATCAACATATTTTTGAAATCTTTCAGGTCCATACTTTACAATAAATTCATCTGGATCTTTTGCTCCTTCTATTTGCAATATTCTTATGTCACAGCCTAAGCTTTGCAAAATTTCTAAGCCCCTCATTGTTGCAGCTTGTCCTGCTCCATCAGCATCATATCCTATAATAACTTGTTCTGCACTATTTCTTAATAGTCTTCCTTGAGCCTCAGTCATTGCTGTTCCTAAAGATGCAACTGCATTATCAATTCCTCTTTGATGTAAAGAAATAGCATCCATATATCCTTCTACTATTATTATTTTTTTAGATTCTGATTTTTTTGCAATATTTAAACCAAATAAATGTCGGCCTTTACTATATACAATGTTTTCTGAAGAATTTATATATTTTGGCTTACTATCATCTAATACTCTTCCTCCAAAAGCGATTACTCTGTCTCGTGTATCTTGTATAGTAAACATTAACCTTCCTCTAAATCTATCTATGTAATGTCCATCATTTGTTTTATTTACTAATGTAGATGCTAAAATTTCTTTTTCAGAAAAGCCTTTTGATTTTAAATATTGGTATAATTCATTATTGCTTGCAGGCGAATATCCAATTAAAAATTTCTTTAATGTGCTATTGTCTAATTTTCTTTTTTTTACATATTCTTGTGCTAATTTGGCAGTCGGTTTATATAAGTTTTCGTGATAAAATTCTGCTGTCAATTTATTGATTTCATAAACTTTTGATTTTAACATTGCTTTTTCATTATCTTCATTATTATCTAATGTTGGTAATTGCACTCCTGTTCTTTCTGCCAACATTTGTACAGTTTCTATAAAACTGATATTTTCTACTTTACTTATAAAGTGGAATACATTACCACCTACTCCGCACCCAAAACAATGAAAAATTTGCTTGTCTGGTGAAACAGCAAATGATGGTGACTTTTCTTTATGAAAAGGGCATAATCCAAAAAAGTTTCTGCCACTTCTTTTTAATACTACATATTGTGATATGATATCTACAATATCATTTCGATTTCTTATTTCATCAATTAATTCATCACTATATCTTACCATTTTTGGCTACCTTTCTTATCATAATTATATTATTCGACATAATAGACATAAATCCTTCTTTTATGTAATGTCATTTTTTGCGAAAAAAAGAAACTTTCTTATAAAAGTCTCTTTTTCATTTTGCTTTATATGCTTGTTCCATCAAACGGAATAAATTTTTTTACTATATCATTTCCAACTGCTGCAATATTTTCATCATGATTTTTGAATTCATTAAATGACATTTGAATTTTATTATCAACTAATTGTTCTACATCTTCTTGTGATGCATGTTCTGCTAAAACAAGTTCACTTATTAATATTTGTTTTGCATTATTTAACATTTTTTTCTCACCTGTTGATAAGCCTTTTTCTTTTTGTTTAAATGCTAAATTTCTAACAACATCTGCTACTTCATAGATATCGCCACTTTTCATTTTATCCATGTTATCTCTATATCTTTTATTCCAATTATTTGACATTTCTGTTTCATTTTCTTCTAGTATTTCTAATACTTTTGCGGCATTTTCTTTATTTATTACATTTCTTACTCCGATTTCTTCAGCTCTCGCTGTTGGAACCATTACCTTAACTTCTCCTGGCATTTTTATAATATAATAAGCTTGTTTTTCACCTAATATATCTTTTTCTTCTATAGCATCTATAGTTCCTGCCCCGTGCATTGGATAAACAATTTTATCACCTACATTAAACATTTAAAATCAACTCCTCTACGCATTTACTTTGTTTTTTGTAAGTTAAGAAAGGTTTCGATTCTCTTTTTCAACCACTGTATCTATTATACTACAAAATTTGGTAAAAGTCAAAGCATTTACCAAATTTTTTCTAATTTTATGTATATTATTTAGTTTGTCAAATTGTAAATTTTATTTGTTTGTTGAACCAAATCCGCCAGTTCTCTCGCCTTCAGCATTATCATCATCTGATAAAAAATATTTTTGAAATATTGCTTGTCCTATACATTCTCCTTTTTTTATTTCTATATCTTCTTCCTTTATATTGTAGAAAGCAAACATTATATGTCCATCATTATCTTGGTTTCCATAATAGTCTTTATCTATTACTCCTACACTATTTGCAAGAATTAATCCTTTCTTTTTTGGATTTGAACTTCTATTATATAGCATTAGTACTTCATCATCTTGCATATACGCTTTTACTCCTGTTTTTACTAATGTTGGATTCATTCCTTTTTTAAAGCTTGGTATTACAATATCTTCAGCAGCCTCAACATCATAACCAGCTGAAAATTTTGTTTTTCTTTTTGGCAAATTTATATTTTCATTTTCAAAACCATTTGCTACTTCAAAACCTCTTATTTTTTCCATTTAAAATTCTCCCTTCATATTTGTTATTCGACTATATTTTATATAATTTAAACATATTTTTCAATAGATATTTTAAATAAATCTAATCTTTTTTTCTACTTGACTTTTTTACTTTTTTATATTATAAATATATCGTAAATAATATTTTAGGAGGTATAATTTATGGAATTAAAAGGATCAAAAACTGAAGCAAATTTACAAGCAGCTTTTGCTGGTGAATCTCAAGCTAGAAATAAATATACATATTTTGCTAGTGTTGCAAGAAAAGAAGGATATGAACAAATTGCTGACTTATTCTTAGAAACAGCTGAAAATGAAAAAGAACATGCTAAAATACATTTAAAATTTTTAAATGGTATTGGAGATACAAAACAAAATTTAGCAGATGCTGCTGCTGGTGAAAATTATGAATGGACAGATATGTATGATACATTTGCTAAAGAAGCTGAAGAAGAAGGTTTTAATGAAATAGCTGCAGCTTTTAGAGGTATTGCTGCTATTGAAAAAGAGCATGAAGAAAGATACAGAAAATTATTAGAAAACTTAGAAAATGGAGAAGTTTTCAAAAAAGGAAGTATCGTTATTTGGAAATGTAGAAATTGTGGACATATAGTAGTTGGAACAGAAGCTCCAAAAATTTGTCCAGTTTGCAAACATCCACAATCTTTCTTTGAAGTAAAAGCTGAAAATTATTAAAATATATTAATATGGAATAAGCGTTTATACGCTTATTTTTTTACTTAAAACAATTTTAATTTCATTATGTTAAAACAAAAGAGGCATAATTAATATTTTTACACATTTTAAATAACTTTTCATGCCTCATGTTTGTTCGCCCGCCAAATTTTATGAAATAAAATTTGTGTGAAATGTTTAGCGAAGCTTTTTATATGTGGCAAAGCCACTTTTCTTATTGAATAACTCACATATAGTTAGAAAGGGTTGATAAATTTGAAAAAAATTGCATTAGTTCTAGAAGGTGGAGCCTTAAGAGGAGTATATACATCTGGCGTATTAGATGTTTTATTAGAAGAAAATATCATTGCAGATTGCGTAATTGGTGTATCTGCTGGAGCTTTAAATGGTATGAATTATATTACTAAGCAAAAAGGACGCTCTGCCAAAATTAATTTAGAATATCATAATGATCCAAGATATATTGGTGCAAAAGCCATAAAATCAAATAAAGGCTTAATTGGATTTGATTATCTATTCGGAGAAATTTCTCATAATTTAGTACCTTTTGACTTTGATAAATTTAATAATTCTGAGCAAAGATTTATTGCTGTTGCTACTAATTGCATTACTGGAAAAAGTGAATTTTTTGAAAATGGAAAAGTTTCTGATATGTTTCCTTGTGTACAAGCTTCAGCTAGCATGCCACTTGCTTCAGACATGGTATTTATTAATGACATTCCATACTTAGATGGAGCAGTTAGTACTTCTATTCCTATAGACTGGGCTATAAATAATAAATTTGATAAAATTATTGTAGTTCTTACAAGGGACAAAAGTTATGAAAAGCCAGAAATTGCTAACAGTTTAAAAAAGATATATGCTACAAAGTATAAAAAATATCCTAAATTAATAAAAAAAATTTATACAATGCCAAGAAGATATAATCGTTTAAAAAATAAAATTGAAAAATTAAAAAATGAAGGTACAATTTTCGTAATTAGACCTCAAAAACCAGTTGAAGTTTCAAGATTAGAAAAAGATACTAAGAAATTAGAAAATTTATATAAAGACGGCATTAATGATACTCGTAATTTATTAAATGATTTAAAGTCATATTTAAATAGCTAAATATATATTTAAGAACAGCGTTTATATGCTGTTCTTCTCTTCTATTATTACTTATTTCATTTTCAAAATTTAAGAATTATTTAACTTCTACATTATTATATTATATATTCCTGTTGTTAACATACATAATATAATTCCACATAAAGTTGGAATTATAAATGCTAATATTGCCCATCTCCATTTTCCAGTTTCTTTTTTTATTGTTAATAAAGTAGTACTACATGGAAAATGTAATAATGTGAATATCATAACATTTATAGCTGTTAATAAAGTCCAGCCATTTTGTATTAAAATTTCTCCTATTGTAAATGTACTTTCTATATCTACCATTATTCCCTTTCCCATATAACTCATTAAAATAATTGGTAAAACAATTTCATTTGCTGGTAATCCTAATATAAATGCCGTTAATATATATCCATCTAATCCCATAAGTTTAGCAAAAGGATTTAAAAAGTTTGCTACTATTGTTAATATACTACTATCACCTATCATAATATTAGCAAATATCCAAATTACAATTCCAGCAGGAGCTGCTACTAATATTGCTCTACCTAGCACAAATAGTGTTCTATCAAAAATTGATCTTATTAGGATTTTACCCATCTGTGGTTTACGATATGGTGGAAGCTCTAACATAAAACTTGTATTAGCACCTTTTAATATTGTTTTAGATAAAATTTTAGATATTAACAAAGTAAATATTATGCCTAATATTATAACTAATAAAACTGCTAACGCTGACACTATTGATTTAAATCCATTTGCTACATATCCACCAATAAATATAGTTGAAACTGTAATTAAAAATGGAAATCTTCCATTACATGGCATAAAACAATTTGTTATCATTCCTATTATTTTTTCTCTAGGTGAGTCCATGATTTTACACCCTATTACACCTGCTGCATTACACCCTAATCCCATGCACATGGTAAGTGCCTGTTTTCCAGATGTACATACTTTTTCAAAACATTTGTCTAAATTAAATGCAATTCTTGGTAACACCCCTAAATCTTCTAATAGTGTAAATAATGGAAAAAATATAGCCATAGGAGGTAACATTACTGCTATAATCCACGTAAGTGTTCTATATACACCATCTATTAGTATACTTTCTAACCAATTGGGGAAATTAATATTATCTGCAATTATATATAATTTTTCTTGTATACAACCAAAAAAATCAGATAGCATTTGCGAAGGATAGTTAGCTCCTATTATCGTAATCCATAAAATTAGTCCTAAAAATAATATCATTAATGGTATACCAAAAGTTTTAGATGTTAATATTTTATCTATTTTTCTATTTGTTTTATCATAGTCTGTTTTTTCAAAATTTACTACTTCTTTGCAAATGTCTTCTGCTTTTTTTACTATTGTTCCTATTATTGTATCTCTTACATTTTCTTTTTTTAATTCTTTTATCTTTCTTTTTTCATTCAAGTATTCTTCAAGTTGCTTATTTTTGCTAATACTTATTTGTATATTATTTTCAATAGATTTTAATATTTTACTATCTCCATCTAATACTTTTATTGCTACCCATCTTTTTTTCAATTCGTCATTAAATGATATTTTTTCTTTAATTTCTTGCACTACATTTTCTATATGCTGTGGATATAGAATAAAATTTCCTTTTTTCTTTTCTTTTGATGTTACTACTTTTTCCAATGTTTCCATTAACTTTTTTAATGTAGATTTCTTTTTGGCTATTGTTCCTACAACTGGAACTCCTAATATCTCTTGTAGTTTTTTTAAATTAATATTAATACCTTTTTTCTTTGCTTCGTCTAGTAAATTTACACATATTATTACATTATCTGTCATTTCAATAATTTGATAAGCTAAATTTAAACTTCTTTCTAAACTTGTTGCATCAACAATTACTATTGTTGCATCTAATTTTGTAAAACATATATAATCTCTTGCAATTTCCTCTTCTTCTGAATTTGACATTAAAGAATATGTACCTGGAATATCTACAAATAAATATTTATTTTTATGAAAATCGCAACTTCCTGTGGCATTTTCTACTGTTTTCCCTGGCCAGTTTCCTGTATGTTGTTTCATTCCTGTTAAATTATTAAATATTGTTGACTTCCCCACATTTGGATTTCCAGCAATAGCAACTTTATAATTATATTCTACATTTTTTTCTTTATTTAATAATTTAGTTCCCATTGCCTTTGCAGTTAACCCCATATTTACCTCATTCCTCCCTCAAGGCACAAATTAAGTTGGATATAATTCTTTTTCAACCTTTATTACCTTATTATTTTATAATATATTATGGCCGTAATAAAAAAAGCGTGCCTAAAATTTTATAACAAAAAAATAGAACTTAAATATTTTCTACTTAAGTTCTATTGTAATTTTTTTAGCATCTTCATTTCTAATAGAAATTAGCGTTCCTCTTATTTCATATGCCACTAAATTTCCTATTGCACTTTGTAAAACTGGTTTGATAGTTGTTCCTTCTATCATTCCTAAGTCTAACATTCTTCTTTTTATACTTTCAATACATTCTATTTTATGTATTTTTACCTCTTGATTTAATTTTATTTGATTTAAAGTTATCATATTCTCCTCTTTTCATTGTTTTATTCTATAATATATTATATTCCGACAAAAGAGAATATGTTATATTTTTTTACTTTATTTGTTACTAGATAATGTTTTTTTATTATTTTTTTGCTAGAATGCCTTGAAATATAAGCTTTGAATGAAATGACGAATGTTTATGGAGAAATTTTAGAAATTCTGTGCAATTTTATGGAAAGAGTTCACTTTTAGTGGAAGGGTGCCATAAAATAAATTAGAATTTCTTAAATTTCGTAATAAACCTAAGGAATGCAATGAAAAGCTTATATTCCAGGGCATTCCTTGTATTAATTTTAAAAAAACATTATCTAGTAGCCTTTATTTCTCCTATTAAATCATATTCTTTACTATCAATTATTTTTACTTTTACATATTTTCCTTCTAACTCTTGTGGTACCATTTTTACATATACATATCCATCAATATCAGGAACATCTCTATAACTTCTTCCTACATAATATTTTCCGTCAAAGGTTTTTGTTTCTATAAGTACTTCTAAACTTTTTCCTATTTGCTCTTGTAGTTTTTCTTTTGCTATTTCTTGTTGTAATAGCATAATCTTATTATACCTAGATTTTTTTGTCATTGGGTGAATCTGACCATTTAATTTTTCAGCTGCTGTTCCTTCTTCTTTTGAATATGCAAAAGCGCCTAATTTATCAAATTTTGCTTCTTTTATAAAATCATATAATTCATTAAAATCTTCCTTAGTTTCTCCTGGGAAACCTACCATAACTGTAGTTCTAATTACTACTTCTGGAATTTCTTTTCTTAAATTTTTAATTATATTTCTAATGCTTTCACCATTTGTTTTACGGTTCATTCTTTTTAATACAGAATTTGAAATATGTTGTATTGGAATATCAAAATATTTACATATCTTATCATTATTTTTTACTTCGTTAATTAATTCTTCTGTAATAGTTTCTGGATATGCATATAAAAAACGTATCCAATGTACTTCTGGAATTTCTGATATTTTTCTTAATAGTTCTGCTAAACGTGGTTTTCCATAAATATCTATACCATATTTTGTAGTATCTTGTGCAATTACTATTAATTCATGATATCCTTCTTTTGCTAATTTTTGTGCTTCTTCTATTATTTCTTCTATAGGTCTACTTATAAATGGACCTCTTATTTTTGGTATTGCACAATATGTACAAAAATTACTACAACCTTCTGCAATTCTTAAATATGCATAATTTTCACCTGTGGTTATTACCCTATCTAAAAAATTTAATTTATCATTATTAGTTGGTCTTGCAAGTACTGTTTGTATTTGCTCCCATATAGTTTCATATGAATCATATTTTATCCATAAATCTACTTCTGGAATAGCCTTTTCTAATTCTTCTTTATATCTTTGTACTAAACAGCCCATAACTATTAAATATTTGCATTTTTTATTTTTATATTCTGCCATTTCAAGAATTGTATTAATAGCCTCTTCTTTTGCAGATTCTATAAATCCACATGTATTAATTACTAAAATATCAGCCTCTTCTGACTTATTTACAATCTCATATCCATGATTTTTAAATAACCCTATTGTCATTTCTGTATCTACTAAATTTTTACTACAACCTAATGATATAAATCCTACTTTCATTTACTGTTTACTCCTTATTATATTTTCTATTTTTTCCAATGATTTCATTAATTTTTCATATGTTTTTTTATCTATATTTTTTTCTCCATCTAAATATTTTTTTGCTTCTTTTTTTATATCTAATACTTGATATTGATTTTCTGCTTTAGTTCCTCTATCTAATACATATAAAGGTGTATATGTTACCTTTTCTAACACTATTTTTTCTGTTTTTGCTTCTTTCCTAATTTGTAAATTTACAATTACTTGTAACTTTGAATTTTCATATGCTAAAGAAGATATATAATTTCCTAAAGAATATGATACAAATTCATCTTCGCCTTGTGCATTTTTCTTCATTTCCATTGCTTGTGGCACTGAAGGGTGTGAACCTACAATCGCATTTGCACCTATACTTATTAAATAATCTGCTACTTGTTCTTGCTCTTCATTCTTCTTTGTTGAATTTACATCACCCCAATGCATAATTACCATTATATAATCTGCTTCTTTTTTTGCTTGATTAATATCATTTGCAGACTTTTCTTTTGAAAATATGTTAACATTCTGTTTATCTTCTGTGGATAAATCGCTTTCATTACTAAAACCATATGTATATGCTAATAAAGCAACTTTTACTCCCTTAATATTGCGCACTACATAATTTTGTGTTCCTACTGTTTCAATTCCAATACTTTCTAATTGTTGTTTTGATGTATTTAGTCCTTCTACCCCATAATCTAAACTATGATTATGAGCAATTGAAACAACATCAACTCCACTATTTTTTATTGCTTGTGCAAATTCAATTGGTGCATTATACTTGTTTACCCCTGAGTATTCATGTTCTTGTATAAAATTAGTTTCCATAGTTCCTATTACAATATCTGAAGTTTTTGTTATTTCATTAATTTCACTTAACATTGAATCAAAATTATAACTTCCATCTTCTTTTTTTGCATCATTTAACATACCATTTCCACACAAAATATCACCTATTATTGATATGTTTATAGTTGTATCTTTTACTTTTTCTTCTTTCTCTTCTACTGTTTCAGGTGTTTTCCTTTCATATATAGCTTTTATCTCTTCTTGTAGTTTTATTTTCTGGTTTGCTACTTCTACTGTTTCAAAATAATAACGTACAGAAAGGATAATGCTACATATAATAATTATTATAATTGATATAATTACAAATTTTGAAAAATAGTCTACTATTTTACTTTTATTATTTCTTTTATTTCTTCTTGAACGTGCCATTTTATACCTCACTTATTTTTTATGACATTATTATATATTTTTTTTAGCTCTACGTCAATTTGCTCTTGATTTATTTTACAAATTTGTATAAAATATACAATAGTATTTTTTAAAGGAGTGAAATTTATGTCAGAATTTGTTCCACAATCAAATAGAATTTATGAAGGAATCCTTGTAGATAATTTTAGAGATTTAATTAGTAGTGCTACTAATAGATTTCACGATAAGATTGCATTTACTTATAAAAAGGATCCTAGTGCAAAAAATCCAGAATATATTAATATTACATATTCAAAACATGCTCAAGATGTAAAAGCCTTTTCAAGCCAACTATTACATTTAGGTTTAGAAGGTAAAAAAGTAGCTATTATAAGTCATAATAAATATCAATGGCCTGTAAGTTATATGGCTATAAATACTGGAAATATGATTGCTGTACCTTTAGATTATTTATTACCAGAAAATGAAATTGTTAATTTATTGAATCGTAGTAAAGCAGAAGCAATTATTTTTGATAGTACATTTTTAAAAATATTTAAAAATATAGCAAAAAATAACTCTACTAGTCTAAAATATTTTATCTGTATGGATTTAGAAGAAAATGATAATGAAATATTGTCCTTTAATAAATTATTATCTGATGGATATAAACTTTTAGAATCTGGAGATACTACATATGATAACATAAAAGTTGACCCAGAAAAAATGTCTATTTTATTGTTTACTTCTGGAACCACTGGTATGTCAAAAGCTGTTATGCTTTCTCAAAAAAACATATGCTCAAATGCCTCTACAATGACTACATTAATAAAATATAAAGAAGGTGACAAAGTTTTATCTTTTCTACCTCTTCATCATACATTTGAATGTACGGCTACATATTTATTTGCTTATTTTTCTGGATTTAATATTTGCTATTGTGATGGTTTACGTCATATTCAGAAAAACATGGTAGAATATGGTATAAGTGGATTAGTTTGCGTTCCTGCTGTATTAGAAGTAATGTATAGACAAATTAATAAAGTAATTAAGCAAAAACATTTAAGCATACCTGTAAAAATATTAATGGGAATTTCTAACGTTTTATATGCTTGCCATATAGATGTAAGAAGAAAATTATTTAAATCTATTTTAGAGCAGTTAGGTGGTAAATTAAGAGTTATTGTATATGGTGCAGCTTCTGCTGACCCAAAAATAACAAAATTCTTTAATAGTATTGGTATATCTATGTTACAAGGTTATGGTTTAACTGAAACTTCACCTGTTATAGCATGTGAAAGTGATAAATATACTAGATTAGGAAGTGTTGGTAGACCACTATTTAATGAAGATGTTAAAATTATAAATCCTGATGAAAATGGTGTTGGAGAAATTACTGTAAAAGGTCCTAATGTAATGCTTGGATATTATGAAGAACCACAAAAAACAGAGGAAGTTTTAATTGATGGTTATTTTCATACAGGTGATTTAGGTTATATAGATAATGATGGATATTTATTTGTTACTGGAAGATTAAAAGATATGATTGTTCTTAACAATGGCAAAAAAATATTTCCACAAGAAATAGAACTATTATTAAATGATTCTGAATATATTGACGATAGCTTTGTATATCTTGCACGTGATGGAAAACTTTCTTGTAAATTGATATATTCTACTAATGAATTATTAGCCAATAAATCAGAGGAAGAAATTTTTGATATTTTAAAACAAGAAGTTAAAAAAGTAAATGAAAAAACTCCAACTTATAAAAACATTAAAAATATTGAAATTTCTACTACACCTTTAATAAAAACTACTACTCAAAAAACAAAAAGATTTGAAGAAATGAAAATTGTCAAGTTTTAAACTAAGTAGTCGAATGCATTGAAATATATATTTTTTTATTATAGAATAGTATCCAAAATAAATCCTAGGAGGTATTATTTTGGATACTAAAATTGATTCAAGAAGAAAATTATATGAAGGTAGTAATTTAGCTAATTTCCGTGAACTTGTAAATATATATAAAAATGTTTATGCTGATAAAGTTGCATTTAAATATAAATTAAATGCAGATGTAAAAAAATATACTGAAAAAACATATACTGAATTTGCTCATGATATTGAAAGTTTAGGAAGTTTTTTACTAAATTTAAAATTACAGAATAAAAGAGTTGCTATTATTGGTCCAAATCGTTATGAATGGTGTGTGAGTTATTTAGCCGTTACCACTTCTAATATAGTTGTTGTTCCATTAGATAAATCTTTACCCAAAAATGAAATTATAAACTCTATTATCAGAAGTGAAGCTGATGCAGTAATATTTGATAAAGATTATTTATCTACATTTTCAGAATTATATAAAAATAACAATAGTAATTTAAAATATTTTATATGTATGGATAATATCAAATTTTCTGATTTAGATATTATTTACTATTCAGATGCTGTAAAAAAAGGAAATACTCTTTTACAGCAAAATAATAATTATCAAAATATCGTAATTGATAACAATAAAATGTCTATTATGCTATTTACTTCTGGTACTACTTCTTTATCTAAAGCTGTTAGTCTTTCACAAGCAAATATATGTGCTGATATAAACTCCTTAAGTCAAATGGCAAAAATAACAAAAGAAGATACATTTTTATCTTTCTTACCATTACATCATACATTTGAATCTACTTGTACTTTTTTATATGGTACATCTTGCGGTATTACAATAGCATTTTGTGATGGTATTAGACATGTTGCTCAAAATTTAAAAGAATATAAAATTACTGGGTTTGTTTGCGTTCCTTTAATGTTAGAAATTATGTACAAGCAAATTAATAAAACAATTGCAAAACAAGGAAAAACAAAGTTAGTAAAAAATATGAATCATATTTCTCATGCTTTATTAAAATTAGGCATTGATGTTAGAAAAAAAATATTTAAACAAATTTTAGATAATTTAGATCCTGATTTACGTTTGCTTATTGCTGGTGGAGCACCTATGAGTAAAGATGCTATACAAGGATTTTTAGATTTAGGTATTAATTTATTACAAGGATATGGCTTAACAGAAACTTCCCCTGTTCTTGCTGGTGAAAATGATAAATATAAAAAGTTAGGTTCTGTGGGCTTCCCTTTACCTGGAATTGAAATTACTATAGATTCTCCTAATGAAGATGGTATTGGTGAAATAAAAGCAAAAGCTCCAACAGTAATGTTAGGCTACTATGGTAATAAAGAAGCTACTTGCGAAGTTATTAAAGACGAATGGTTTTATACTGGTGATTTAGGTTATTTTGATAAAGATGGTTTCTTATTTATAACTGGTAGAAAGAAAGATGTTATTGTTTTGAAAAATGGAAAAAATATCTATCCAGAAGAATTAGAAATGTTAGTTAATAAATTGCCTTATGTTGCTGAATCTATGGTTTTTGGAAAACCAGACCCAAAAGATGATGATTTGCGATTAAGTTGTAAAATAGTTTATAATTTAGATATTATGAAAGAACTATATCCAGATAAAAATGTTAATGATTATCATGACATTATTTGGCAAGATATTAGAAATAATATAAATAAATCAATGCCAGCATATAAATATATTCGAGAAATTATAGTAACGGCAGAACCATTAATAAAAACTACAACTCAAAAAATTAAAAGAAATGTAGAATTAAAAAATATGGGATATTAAACATTTTACAATTCACTGTTTATACATAGTTAATACAAATGTATATATATTAACATTTCATAAATTTCTTTGGTTCAATATGTGCATTAAAGTTTCTAAATCTAAAAGGAATGAGCCTCTCGGAATTTTCCGCTTCCTCATTCCTTTTAGATAAAGAAAATATTACAAGTACTTCTATCACAATCGAAATTTAATCAATATTAATATATGTAGATTTTTTTAATTCATAAACATTTGCTTTCGTGTCATTTCTAATAGATTTAATTGTGTAAATTCCATTATTTGAGTTTTAGCTCTATCTTTTTTTAAGTTTTCTTGTAATAATTTTATAATTCTTTCTTTATGTTCTTTTTCTTGCATATCGATATAGTCAATTATTATTATTCCTCCTATATCTTTTAATCTAAGTTGTTTTGCTATTTCAACAGTTGCTTCTTCATTTACTTTAAGAACTGTTTTTTCTAATTCTTTATTTGCTTTACTTCCAGTGTATTTACCTGAATTAACATCTATTGCAGTTAATGCTTCTGTTTTATCAATAGTTATAAAGCCACCACATTTTAACCAAATTTTTCTATTTTTAGATTTTTCTATCTGTTCTTCTAAGTCATATACTTTTAATAAATTGTTTTCTTGCAATTCTACAGATATTTTTTTTTGTATTTCTTGCTCTTTAATTATATTTTCTATTGATATTTTTAAATTTTTATCATTCACCCAAATTTTATTTAAATCTTTTTCTGCTAAATCTATTATTATTTTTTCTACAATAGAATTCTTTTTCAATATTGCAATTGGAGCTTCTTGTTTTTGTAGTTTTGAAGCTTGTTCTTTTATTTTATTCCATTTTTTGATTAGTTGTTCTACATCTTTTTTTATTAATTCTTCATCTTTTCCTAAAGCTGCTGTTCTAATTATAAAACCATATTTTGTTGGTTCATTTGCTAATATATTTTCTAATATTCCTTTTAATCTTTCTCTTTCTTCCTCTTTTTCTATTTTTTGAGATACTGTAATAAATTTACATTCAGTCATGAGTACTACAAATTTACCAGAAATGTGAATATGTGTTGTAATTCTTGCTCCTTTATGGTTATTTTCATCTTTTCTAACTTGTACTAAAATATTATCATTTTGTTTTATATATTCCTTAATTGGATATTTGCTAAAATCTTCTTCTTTATTTCCTGTGGATTCACTCATTTTAGGTAATATGTCACTTATATGAATATAGCTATTTTTTTCCTCTCCTATATCAACAAATGCAGCTTGCATACCTGGCAATACATCTTTTACCTTACCTAAATAGATATTTCCTTCTAATCGTATTTTCTCTTCATTTTCTTCATAATATTCCCTTAAATGCCCATCTTGAACTAGCATTATTTTTTTATCTTTTCCTTGTTTATGTATAAATATTTCTTGCAATTTTTTCTCCTCTTCTAATTATATGTATTCATAGTATAATCAATTCCATTTATTAAATAGTCATTTATAGCCTTTGCTGCCGTTTCTATTCCCTTTTCTAATACATTCCATTCTTCTTTTTCAACTTTGCCTATAACATAAGATACCATTTCTTCTTTATTTTCTGGTTTTCCTATACCTATTCGTATACGTGGAAATTCTTTACAATTTAACTCTTGTACAACTGATTTCATTCCATTATGAGAACCTGGCCCACCTTGTTTTCTAATTTTTATTGTTCCTGGTAAAATATCCATATCATCATAAATTATTAAAATATTTTCCCAAGGAATCTTGTAAAATTGTACAAATTGTGAAATACATTTTCCACTTAAGTTCATGTATGTTTGTGGTTTTAATAGCATAACTTTTTCTTTTTCAACAAACCCTTCTCCGTAAATTCCTTCAAACTTTTGTCTTGTTAAATTTATGTTATATTTTTTTGATATTATATCAATTGTTTGAAATCCCATATTATGCCTTGTTTTTTCATACTCTATTCCTGGATTTCCTAAACCTATTATTAAATACATATTTTTTCACTCCATTATTGTTTTTGTAAAATATTTTTTAATTCTTCTTCTGAAAATTGATATTTTTTATTGCAAAAATGACATACAAGTTCCGCTTTTTTATCATTTTTTATTATATCTTCTAATTCAGCTTTTCCTATTGAGTACAATGCTCTTTCCATTTTTTCTTTACTACAATTACATTTATATGTAGGTTCTAAATTTGTTTCTAATGTAACTAAATTTTCATCTCCTGTAATATCTTTTGCAATTTCTTCTAATGAATATTTTTCATCTAGCATTTTACTAATTGGTTTTGCTTCTTTAATTCTTTGCTCTAATATAAATAGTTCATCTTCTGTAGCATCTGGCATAGCTTTAATTACATATCCCCCACTAGCTCGTACTCCATTTTTATCTACTAATACTCCTAAAGCTACAGCTGCACTATCTTGTTCTGATGTATAAAAATACTGTGCAAAATCTTCTGCTATTTCTCCTGTTACTAACTTTGACATTCCTACATATGGTTCTTTTAGCCCTATATCTTTTATTACATATAAAAATCCATTATTGCCAACTGCTTGGCCAACATTTAATTTTCCATCATCACGTAGTGGAACATCTACATATGGATTTGATACATATCCTTTTATGTTTAAATTTTGATTTGCTACTACTGTAATTCCACCTATTGGGCCATTTCCTTTTATTTGAATTGTTATTGTTTCATCTTTTTCTTTTAAAGTAGCTCCTAATATTGCCCCCATTGTTAGTGTTCTACCTAAAGCAGCTGTTGCAACTGGACTTAAGTTATGTACTTTTCTTGCTTCTTCTACTAAGTTTGTTGTATTTACACAAGTAATATTTATTTTTCCGTTATATGCTAAAAATTTTTGTATTTTATCCATTACTTATAATCTCCCTTTCTTAACCTTCACTTATGCTCCATATTTCAATGAAAGTACACAAGTTTTTAATTTTACATCTCTTAATTTTAATCTATCTTATTATTTATACCATTTTTTGTATAAAATGTAAATAGTGTTTTGAATTTACATAGGGAATTTACACAGGATAAAGACATGAAAAAAATTTTTTGTGCTTTGTATCAAAGAATTATCAATGGTTACAAAATTTTTTAACATCAAAATCACGCTGTAAGCATTGAAATATAAGCATTTTTTCTTTTGCCTAAAATTTTGTAAAAGATTATTTGTATTGAAAATCAATTTTTGGAGGTTTTAATTATGTTAGAGATAACTTATCATAAAGAAGGAGATTTTTTCGTTCCCGACTTATATTTAGAAAAAGAAAATTATAAATAAATAATTTTACTTGCTTTCATCACTTTTTCCTTTTGGTAATTGCTTCTTATCTATATTGTTAGAATCTATGTATTTATAATTCAATGCATTCTTTCTAGTTATAACACTTTCTCCTAGTTCTTCTTCCAAGTTATCACGAGTATTTTTAGCTATTTTTCCACCACGTTTTGCAATTTCTTTGTTTTGTTCTAAACCATAAGGTCTATGCTTTTTAGCTAGCTCTCTTGTAGCGATTTCTCCCAAATCAGTTAAAGCAACTTCAATATCTGTCATATTATCTCTTAATGATTCTTTTCTAATACCTTTAAACTCTTTATATTCTGATGCTTTCATTCCAGACCAAGCCTGATATATTTCATTTGTTAAAACAGCATATTCAATATTTTTTGTTATTCCATTTTCTTTCCATACATCAGTTAATTTACGTCTATCTACAACTCCTGTCATTCTTGCTTTAATCCAATTGTCATCATATCCACGGCTTCTATAATAATCAACAGCACGATTAATAGCAAGTTCTGGATCAAATACTTCGTCTATTCTGTCATTTCCCATTTGTGCAAGCCAAAGTTTGAATGGTTCTGCTTTTTGACTTGGTATTGATTCAATTAATCTTAGTATTCCTTTTGTATCTAATGTATCTGTTAAATAATTCTTTCCATCTTTTTGAGATTTCATTTTCAGTTGCACGATATTTTCGTGCAACTGACTTCCTTCTTGTTTAAGTTTTCTTTTTAAGTCACTCCAATAGTTTCTTGGAATATTACTATTTGTTAATGCACCAATCACATCAACTACACTAAAATAATATTCTTCCTTCTCACTATCCCAAATACTTCTTATTTCACTATCTTCAAAAAGATTTGAAATTGTATCTAATTTATCATTTTTCAATATTTCATCAATCCTTTATAAAATTTTTATTATGCCCAATTGTATCAATTTTATTCATATTTTTCAACAAAAATTTGTTTATTTTCAGGATAAAGACATGAAAAAAATTTTTAAAAACATTCTTAAAATTTTATGGAAAGAGTTCGCTTTTAGTGGAATGGTGCCATAAAATAAATTAGAATTTCTTAAATTTTGTAATAAACCTAAGAATCTCATATTTCAAGGCATTCCTTGCATTAATCTACAGAAAGCATTATCTAGTAGCATTTATTTATATCTATATTTAGAAAATATTAAAAATGGTAATAGGAGAATATTATTTATATTGAGTAGTGCCTATTACCATTTATTCATTTTATTCTATTACATTCATTCTAAAAGCTTCCATTCTTAATGATTTTCCAACTGTTCCTATAGTAAATTCTTTTGCTATAGTTTTAGGCATCCAGCCCACGTCTTGAATGTGCTCTTGTACTTCTAATAATTTATTACATTTTATTTCTAATGCTTCAATTCTTTTACTTTCTCCTGTTGTCCCTGCTATTTCTCCTGTATTTTTCCAGTCTTGCCATCCAACTTCTCCTACATGAGCTCTATATTTAATTGTTAAACCATTATTTGCAAAAAATTTAACAGCTTCTAATCTTCTATTCTGTCCTTCTGTTCCTGCTCCTTCTCCTGCATTTTGTACTTTTTGCCAGCCTAAATCTTGCAAGTGCACTTGATATTGTAAATCTGGTAAATTACTTGGTATTTCATCATAGAAGTAGTTTATGTCACATCTTCCTATCCCTTCTATTCTACCATTAGATGTATATTGCCACATTCGTACATTACTATGATTATATTTTGCTTCTTCATGAGCATTACCATCATTTGCTCCATAGCCAGCAGACCATATCATATATCTATCTTGTAGTTGACTTTCTATTTTATTTCTAAGCCACGAATTATTAGCATATATTCCTACACTATATCCATTTTCCTCTATTCTATTACAAAATCTTCTGATTATTTTTGCTAATTCTGATTTTGATATTTCAGCCTGTATCTCATCTTCTACATCATACCAGATATTTAATTGCATTTTGCTTGCATATGGTTCAATAAGTCTTAGTACGTGCTCTGCTTCTGATTCTGCTTTTGATTCATTTGTTGCATACGAATATATATATATTCCAAACGGTATTCTTAGTCGTATACATTCTTCTACATTTCTTTTATATTGAACATCATCTTGGTCCTGTTCATTCATTCCAAAACCACATCTAATAATTGCAAAATCTATATTATCTTTTGCAATTTCCCAGTTTATCTTGCCATTTGCAAAAGATACATCTACTCCTTTATACATTTTTTCCTCCTTATCATTAATCACATTTTTTATATTATATTCTTGCTTTGTTCAATGGTTACAATTTAATTTCACTTAAATATAAAATTTTTTGTTCATTTTCCTATAAAAATTTTATAAAAGTATTGACATTATATAAAAAATCAAGTATAATAAAAATCGCGTTAGGAAAATAATATATATGCTCCCTTAGCTCAGTTGGTCAGAGCAACCGGCTCATAACCGGTGGGTCCAAGGTTCGAATCCTTGAGGGAGCACCATTTTATTTATGATACGGGTAGGTGGCCGAGTGGCTAAAGGCGGCAGACTGTAAATCTGTTCTCATACGAGTACGATGGTTCGAATCCATCTCTGCCCACCAATGATGTATCTGTTCGAACTAATAGAACAGAATTGATACAAAAATCAATCAGAAAAAATCTGGTTGATTTTTGTGTTTCCTAAAAACAATATTAAAATCATCTAAACGAAAGGATGGTGTTAATAATGAAGATAATTAAAGAAGAATTACAATTTGAGGAATGTCTAAAACAAAGGCTTGAATTTATATGTGAATTTGCTAAAGTTAGTCCCACTTTTATAAATGGTAGTATTAGAAAGTTAGATAAAACTAATCTTACATATCAATGTCAACAACTTAAGAAAAAGAAGAAGTTTTAATATAAAATTTCTTCTTTTTTTGATATAATAGGCAGGGGGACAAATGAAAAAAGATATAAAATGATATTCTGTTAATTCTGCATTTAACATTCCTTGGATTGTATCTTTAAACAAATCTTTTATTGCTTCTTGAATATCTCATGCTGTTTTTAATTCATTACTTTTAATAAATTCTTGTATTAATTTTCTTCTTTCTTCACTTATTTTTTCTTTCTTTGCCATATTTTAAATCTCCTTATGACATTTTTATTTTATTATAAGAAGGTTTATTTTTTAACTTTACACAAATTAATCTATATACTCATAATAGAATATATAGATTATTATAACAATAAAAGGATAAAGAGCGAACTAAAAGAAATGAATCCTGTTCAATACAGAATTCACTCCTTAGAAGTTGCCTAATACCTAATCAAAAATGTCCGTTTTTTTGGGTTCAGTACATTATTTAACCACACCAACATTTATTATAGAACCGTATTTTTATTATTAATCTTGTTCTGCCATGTCAAATGTTGAATCTGTAAAAAATTCTCCTAAGGTAATTTCAAATCCTTCACAAATATGTAATAAGGTATCTAATTTTATTAACTCTGTTTTACTACTCATGAAAGTTGAAATAGTAGAACAAGGAATTCCAGACATCTTACATAACTTCCATACATTCATATTTTTTTCTTTCAAATAAAATTTAATTCTTTTTCTAATTGCATCTGATAATTTCATTTTTTTAATCCTCCATAAAATCGCTAAAAATCAATAAAATTATATATAAATGCAATCATGTACCACTTTGGTACATTGAAAAATCATAAAATATTTTCAATTCATCGAACTGATTCGTTGCATTGAAATTTTTGTTACGCTATAATTAAATCATTTCAATTTGCCAAATTATATAAATTTATTAAATATGTTATAACCACTAATAAAAGTAGTATAATTATTCAATAAATGAACAGAATAATATAAATTGGTGAAATGAGGTAATAATAATGATACAAAATACAAATAATAGTTTAGAAGAAAAATTAAATGAGTTTATAGGGAAAAATGTAGTTATAACTCATGATGGATTTTTGAAAAATAAATATTCAATACATAAACTAAAATATTTTATTGAATATGAAATTTTGAACATCACAGATGAAGAAAGCCAAAATTATTTAAAGATAAATTTAAATCAAATATATGAAGTAGAAATTAATGAGAAGGGTATTACATTATATTTAGATAATGATACAATAATTTGTCTTGATATTTAAAAAGATAGACTTCAAGTCTACCTAGATAAAAAATTATTTTTGCAATTTTTCTAATTCTTCTTTATCTTTTTCATCTAAATTATTTAGGCTAAATTCTAATAAAGAAATTACAACTTTATTAAAAGATAAGTTTTTAAGATTAGCAAGATTTTGTATATCATTTACTATATTTTCTGGCAGTCTAAGAGTTTTGCTAATCCCACTATGATTTTCTGGTATTTTTAACTTGTTCATATTTGCAACCTCCTTGCAAGATATTCTATATTAAAAAATAAAATAAATATGCACCTATTTATACTTGCAAATATTTTACTACTATGATATTATAATTTCAGAAAATCAAAAGAAAAAAATGAAAGGAATGAATTTAATTATGAAGAAATTAAAAGAAGGACTAAAATATGGTAAAAAAGGTATTACCTTAATAGCACTTATTATAACAATAATAGTGCTTTTAATATTAGTAGGAGTAACAATTAACTTAACAATAGGAGAAAATGGAATATTTAGACAAGCAACAAAAGCAGGAGAAGAATATAGTAAAGCAGAAGCTAAAGAAAAAGTATCTTTATTATTGACACAATATGGAATAGAAAAAACAACAAATCAAAGTTCAGATTTTACAAACTTCTTAAGAAAGAACTTACAAGTAGGAGTAGCACAAAATGAAGACAATACTTATTCTTTTATATTAGATAAATGGCAAATAGTAACAAATGAAAATGAAGTAATAAGTATAGAAGAATTTAAATTAGAAGTAGATAAAACATATCCTAATGTAGCAAGTATGAAGACAGATACTGAATTAACAGATGGACAGTTGGTTCAAACAGAAAGCTACTGGGATAAACAGTATGGTGGAAGTGCTTATTATGATATAGTAAATAGTACGAGTTTAGCAGTAGATGAAGGAAAATGTATTCAATTAGATAATGGATTATATGCAGAATTACATGCAATAAATAATACAGTTACTGTAAATCAATTTGGCGCTTATGGAGATGGAAATCATAATGATGCAGGAGCTATACAATTAGCTCTAAATGCTGGGTATGGAAATGTTACGTTTGAAAGTGAAAGATATAAATATGATACAATAATAAAAATAAATACAAGCAATTTAGCTATTATTGGAAATGATGCTACACTATTTTTATCAGAACAAATTGAATATTCATCATATGCTCAAGTCTATATAGCAGGAACAGAAACAAATCATATTCAAAATATTATGGTTACTAATTTAAAATTTGAAAATGGAAATGTTAAGATAAAAGATGATGAATCAAGTTGTCAGGTAGTAGGGGACTATTGTAACAATATTAATATAAGTGATTGTACTTTTAATATTTATGAAATAAATGAAAATTCATTAAGAAAATTAACTAATTTATGGTTTAGAACAGAATGGGAAAATATAACAATACAAAATTGTGAATTTATCAATTTAACTAATAGTAATGTCGGTGGAAATATCTTCTTAAGTGATGCAACTACTAATGACAGCTATATTTCAAAAAATGCTATAATAAAAAACAATTATATAGAGAAAAGTTGCCATGATGAATCAATTGGAATTTGGGATGGAAATATTGATAATATAATTATTGACAGTAATACTTTCAAATTAGATGATGGAAAAGTTGAGAAGCCTAGTTACATGAATTTTACATTTGGACAAACAGGTGGGAAAGTTTCTAATATCAAATTTATAAATAACGAAATATCTTCTAAATATGCTGGAATTTTCGCCTATATTGCAGGAGACGATGGTTCAAATAATATATTTATACAAAATAATAAATTAGAATATGAACAAGAAAACTTAAATTATAATAGTGCATTTATACAGAATTATTCAAAAACAAAAAATGTGATAATTAGCTCTAATAGCATTAATATTGCCAAAACAACTAATAGTAGTTTTATTTTTGGAAAAATAACATTAGAGAATAATAAAATTGATATAACTAGTAATTATCTTATAAGTTTTACAGATAATGATAATACAATAGAGTATGGCGCACCACAAATTATTAATAATCAAATTACTATAAATAGTGATTTAGTTTATAAGTTAACAGGAGGCTCCACAAAAATAACAGGAAATACAATTAATTTAAATGGGAAATCTCCAAACACGTTATTTAACTATGGAGAATATGTAATGTCAGAAGATATAGATATTTCGAATAATATAGTTACATTATCTGATAGTAATTTATGGGGAGAAAATAGTAAAAATTTTGTTCAATTTGCTTTAACCAAAATAAATAATATTAATGTGAGTATAACTAATAATACTATTAGAGTAGAAAATCAATCAAATATTCAGAGATTAATATATTTAAACAACTTACAAGATAGTTACCAACAAAAAATTATTTTTAATAATAATACCTTTGACAATTTTAAATTTTTACAATTAAACAATAACGTGCTAAAGCATATAGTAATAGTAAATGGAAAAGAAATAACTACAAATACTACCTTAAAAATATAAATAAAAGCATCTTTAATGATGCTTTTATTTATATTTCTAAATTTACTCTTTTTCTCTTTCTTCGTGTTTAATTTATTTTTCTGGATTTATAAAAGTATTTGTTTCCTTTTGAAAATCTCTAACTAAATTAGCTTCTTTGATAATTAGAAATTTCCTGCAAATCTAAGAGATAAACTTTTCAAAAGTATTTCAAAACTTATGTATTTTTTTCTAAATTGTGAATTTTGTGTTATATTTGGAGCAATTTCTTCTATATTATATTTTATCGGTAATGGCGCATAGAAACTTAATATTATGATGCAAATAGAATATTAGCACACTAAATATTGTAAAATAGTAATGGTTCAAATACAAATTAGATAAAATTAAGAAAATATATGTTATTATAGATTTAATACAGCAAGAAATAAAAATGGATAAAAAAAATGGTTTTCAGTCGTTGAATGAGGCGGAACAGAAATAAAATAATATATAAAGTTAACTAGAGCCGAAATCTTCAACGTACCCATAATAAAACCGTAGATTAATTGAATTATCAATATTCTACGGTTTTATTAATATCTACAAGTTCTATGTTCCAAAATTTATTTGACAATTATAATAGCTTATGATATACATATATAAGATTTATCGTTAAAGTTAATAATTAGAAAGGATTTTTTGCAATGCCATTTGGAATTATTTGTATTATTTTTTCAATATTTTTATTATTTATTTTAGGAGCGTTTAAAAGAGTTCCTAATGCTGTAAAAACTATAGGTATTATTGACAATATAGAATCTGTAAAACTTTCTAACTACCAAATTAATTCACATAACAATAGAGTTCGCATTTGCTCTATTAAATATGTAGTTGATGGTAAAGAATATCACATACAAACAAAAGTTAAAAATTTAACTACTGGTATAATCGGGAAACAACAATTAATAGCATATAATAGAAATAACCCAGAGCAGGCTGTTGTACGCCCATTTGCAAAATCTTATATTGCCCCTTGTTTTGTATTTATTTTGGGAATATATAATATATTTTTTAATTGATAAATGGTAGAATAAAAATTGTACATGCTTTTAGCTTTATTTTAACAAAAAAATTATAGGAGTAATATATGGAATTAAGAGAAAAATTAGAATTATTAAATGAAAAAAGTTCTGTTTCAGAAATTCAAAATTATATAAAAGATATGAAAAAAGCTAGGAAATTTGATAATGTTACTATTGAACGAGAAATGATGCTTTTTTTAGAAGAAATAGGTGAACTTGCAAAAGCAATAAGGAAACACACTAATGGACAATTAGATGTATCAAAACAATACAATACTAGTGTTGAAGAAGAGTTAGCAGATTGTTTTATCTACTTACTTAACATAGCAAATATGAATAATGTGGATATTTTTAAAGCATTTAAAGAAAAAGAAATTAAAAATTGTAATAGAATATGGAAATAAATAAAACTGTAGTATAATCTACAGTTTTTATTTATTTTATTAAATTTAAAATTATTCTTTTCCCTCTGGTAATGCTGGAATATCCAATACAACTCTAATTTTAAATGCATATTTAATAGCTCTAACAAATTTACTTTGTTTAAATCTTTGCCATAATGAAGGTTTAGCTTCAAAAGTAGTTTCCTGTTCATATGCTTCTTGTTCTTTATTATTCTCTTCTACTGCTTGAATATTTACATTTTCTTCTCTTTCTTGTTCTGTTTGTTCTGCATTTATTATTTCTTCTTCTGGTGTTGGAATTAATTTTAATGCATCAGCAACTTCTATTCCTATATAGCTTAAAGCTTTTGAACGGTCTTCTATTCTTTCCATATCTATCTCTATATGTAAATTAGACTCTAAATTAACAATTCTTGCATTTATTAATTTTACAGCATCTTCATAATTTTGAGATTTATCATTTTTTGATTTTCCTATTACTTCAAGTGTTTCTATAATATCTTCTTGGAAATCTTCTTGTATCTCTTTTATACTTTCTTTCCATCCATCTTCTTTATTTTCTACAATTTCTAAAGCATCTTTTAGCACCCTTGCAGAAGCAATATTAGCCTCTCTTTGACGAATTAAACCTTCTATTTGTTTTGTGTTTTCTTCAAATTGATTTGTAGCAAATTCTACTAAATTGTAAGCAGCCTTATATACACTTACTGGAAAGTTCTTTTTCTTCGGATATTCAATTAAATATGTTTTTATAGATTCTATTAAATCTTTAAAGTAACTGTCATCTTCAAATTGTACTATTTGCTTTTTACTTTTTGGATTAATCATTCTATGAACTTTTTCAATATTTGATAATATCTTTTCCTCTGTAATTACCATTCTAACATTTACTATGCCAGATCTAGACATTGTAAATCTCCTCCTTTGTCAATTATGTATATTATTATTGCTTTTCTACAAAAAACTACAATATAACTCTTTTTTCACTTCTATTTTATTTTATACAACTTATTTATAAAAGTCAATAGAAAAAACAAATGTAATATAAATGTAATATTTTAGTCGTTCTTAAAATTAAGAACGACTTATGATTAGTTATTTGCTTTATTTATTTCTACATATCTTTTGATTTTCATAGTTGTTGTTTTAACAAATTCATCTTTTTTTATTTCTAATTTTTTTATGGCTTTATAAGATGTTAATTCGTGATTTACATTTTTAATTTGATTCCATATTATATCTTTTATTTGGTCATCTGTTAAATCTTTTCCATGCCTTTGTTCTATTTCTTCATAGTTAGGAATAACTCTAGCTGTAATTATAAGTTCTTTTTGTCCTTCTTCTGGTTTTCCATAAACCATACATTCTGCTATTTCTGGAATTTTTCCAAGCATTAATTCTATTTCTTCTGGATAAATATTTTTTCCATTTTGAGTTACAATAACATTTTTACTTCTTCCTGTAATGTATAAAAATCCATCTTCATCTAAATAGCCAACATCTCCTGAATGGAACCATCTATTTTTATTTTCATCTTCGAATATAACTTCATTTGTAGCTTCTTCATCTTCATAGTAACCTAACATTAATGTTTCACTTTTTATTAAAACTTCTCCTTCTCCATTTTCATTTGGAGAATCTATTTTCAATTCTGCTTTAGCTCCAGCAACTGCTTTTCCTGCTGAACCTACTCTTTGGTCAAAATCTGGAGTTAATGCAGCTATTGGTGCAGTTTCGGTTAAACCATATCCTTGTAAAAATAATATTCCAATATCTTGAACCCATTTACCAATTTTAGGATCAATTGGTGCTGCTGCTGAAACTATTATTCTTAAATTTCCACCTAAGTTATCATATATTTCTTTAAATACCTTTTTCTTTATATCTACACCCACACTTTTTAATGCATTAGTTACGTGTATCATAGAATTTACTAATCCTGTTTTTCCACTTTTTGCTATAGTTGCATTTATTTTTTTATATAAATTTTCAACTAATAAAGGAACTGTAAGCATAGCTGTTGGATGTGTTTCTTTTAAGTCTGGAACTATATATTTTAAACCTTGGCATATTACTATTGAAGACCCCCTTGCAAATGGTAATAAAAATCCAATAGATGATTCATATGTATGATGTAATGGAAGAACTGAAAATAGTCTATCTTTTTGGTCTATGTATACATATGGTGTAACAGCATTTATATTTGCTGCTAAGTTTCTATTACATAACATTACACCTTTTGCATTAGATGTTGTTCCTGAAGTAAATATTAATACTTTAAATTCTTCTGGATCTATTTCTATTTTTAGGAAAGAGTCATCTCCATTTTCTACTCGTTCTTGACCCTGTTTTAATATTGTATTAAATCCAACTTCTCTACCTTCTAATTCTTCATCAGAGTTCATTTGTATAAAATATTTTATACTTGGTAAATTATCTTGTAATTTTTTTATTACTTCTTTCTTTTTTGTTGAATAAATTATTGCAGTTGCTTTAGAACGTTTTATTACATTTTCAATTTCATTTGCTGGAAGTTCTTTATCAACAGGAACTGCTATTCCAACTCCACAAAGCATTGCCATATAAGATACATACCAATTATATGTATTTTCTCCTATAATAACAATTCTTTCATTTTTTAAGTTATATATATTAGTTAAAGCTGTTCCTAAAGAAATAACATCATCTGTAAATTGCTTATATGTTATTTCTGTAAATGGTTCTTTTGAATTGAATTTTTGAAGCATAAACACTTCGTTTGCAAATTTTTCTTTTGAATATAAAAATATTTCTTTTACTGTTTGATAGTTTGTACCTTCATATTCTTTATTTTTATTTTTTACGCTTTCTTGTTTGTTTTTTAATGCTTCATAGTCTACTTTTACTTCTTCTATTTCTTCTACATCTTTCATTTTTATTTTTGGAAATTTAAAATCTGGTACTTTAAAATCTTTTAATATTCTCATTTTCTATTCCCTTTCTTTTTTTAATTTTTCTATAAATGATTTATTTATTTCTGCGAAAAGTTCAGGCACTTCTATATTTTTTTCTGTTCTTAGTTTATATACTAAGCTTGAACATGCAAAACCAAAAATTCCTGATGCAATAACATTTGCATCTGCTTTTATTATTTCTCCTTTTTCCATTCCTTCTTCTACAATTTCTTGTATTTGTGCTATATATTCAAATACATGTCTTTTACAAACTTGGCTTCTTTCCCCTGTTCCCCATATTTGACTTAAAATAATTGTCATAAAATTTTCATACTTTACTAGGACTTTTAATTCTATTAAGACTATTGCTTTTATTTTGTCTATTGAACTATCTAACTTTTCTGTTTTTATTGAAATACTATTTTTTAGTAACTTTACACCTTCTTCTACTAAGAAATTAAAGATTTCTTCTTTACTTGAAAAATGATAATATAAAGTTCCTTTTGCTACACCAACTGTAGCTGTAATTTCTTCTATGCTTGTTGCATCATAGCCTTTTTCAGCAAACAATTTCATGGAAGTTTCAAATATTTTTCTTTTTGTTTTATTCATCTATTTTTTCACCTTTATTTTTTTATCAATTATATAACGTTATTTTTTCTTTTGCAATATATTATACCTATTTTTAGCAATGTTATTATATCATAATTAATACTTTTTTTCAAATTGATGACTATTTAGGTATGAGTTTTTTTGACTGGGGAATGCCCTAGATTTCAATATTTCTAAGCTCTA
>CAUWFE010000004.1:0-77948 GCA_963558185.1 uncultured Clostridia bacterium | reverse complement strand
TATGTGCGCCGCCAGCGTTTATCCTGAGCCAGGATCAAACTCTCTTGTTTTTGGTTTTATTTTTCATTCATTTTTTCAAATGAATTATTATAAACTTTTTTAGAGTTTTAGCTCATTATATTTTTTCTTTTTTGGTAGTACTTATTACTACCGCTTTTGGTTTCTTCAAAGGATATTGTTTACTTTTCAATGTACTTTTGTCACTTGTTTGTGACGTTTTTTATTGTACTATATTTTTTATCAGATGTCAACACTTTTTTTGATTTTTTTATTTTATTTTTTCTATAAAAAAGTGCAAAATAATAAACTAGTATTTGATGTCATTTTTTCTTTATTCTTAGGTTTTACCTTTACTAATTTAACTTATTTTTATCTGTTCTTAAGTACTTTATTTATATTACCATAAGCATTGGAATTTGTCAACTAATTTTTTATTATTCTTTAATAATTTTTTAATTGATTTTTTTCTCATTGCTTAGTGCTTATTTATATTAACATTTTATTCTTTCATTGTCAATACTTTTTTCGACTTTTTTCGTTTTTTTATAATTAATCAAATTTTTCATTGTCAATGTAACAGATTTTCTCTAAAATTATCATTATTTTTTCTTTATTTTATAATTTTTCTTCCTTTATAGAATAATAATTCTTTTTTGGGTAAATACTATGATAAATTAATATTTTTCTAAAGGGGGTTTTTGTTTGATAAACAAGGTTGAACTTTGTGGAGTAAATACTTCAAAACTACCCATTTTATCAAATGAAGAAAAAAATGTACTACTACAAAAAATAAAAAAAGGCAATAGACAAGCAAGGGAAGAATTTATATATGGAAATTTAAGATTAGTTCTAAGTATTATGAAAAGATTTTATGGTAAAGGAGAGAATCCTGATGATTTATTTCAGGTGGGTTGTATAGGTTTGATAAAAGCTATTGATAATTTTGACTTAGAACAAAATGTTCAATTTTCTACCTATGCCGTTCCAATGATAATTGGTGAAATTCGAAGATATTTAAGAGATAACAATCCTATACGTGTAAGTCGTTCTATTCGCGATTTAGCCTATAAGGTTCTTAGTATTAAAGAAAGAATTTTAAAAGAAGAACAAAGAGATGCTACAGTTGAAGAAATTGCAAAAGAATTAAATGTAGAAAAAGAAGAAATAATAATTAGTTTAGATGCTATACAAAATCCAATTTCTTTGCAAGAACCTATTTATGGGGATGAAACTGAAAATTTATATTTGCAAGATCAAGTAAAAGATACTGCAAATAATGATGAAATGTGGACAGAAAATCTTACAATAGAAGAAGCTTTAAAAAAATTGACTAATAAAGAAAAAATGATTGTTAATAAGCGTTTTTTTGAAGGAAGAACTCAAGTAGAAGTTGCAAATGAAATAGGCATTTCTCAAGCACAAGTGTCTAGGTTAGAAAAAACTGCAATTAATCATATTAAAAGGATATATAAATAATTTATCTTTCTAATTAATTTATAGCAAAAATATACTGTATTATCATATAATGGTTATATATTAATTAGAGGAGGTTGCAAATGGGACAGAAAGGTTTAGATTTTAAGCATAAGGAAGTAATTAATGTACAAGATGGAAAAAAATTAGGTTTTGTTCAAGATGTATGTGCTGATTTAGAAACAGGAAGAATTACCTCTATAATTGTTCCAGGGGCCAATAAATTCATGAGTATGATTTCTAGTAGTAATGATATTGTAATACCTTGGGAACAGATTAGATGTATTGGTGATGAAATTATTTTAGTAGAGCTTTAGACATATATGCAAAAATAGATAATATTTATTTAATATATTAATAAATATTATCTATTTTTGTATTAACCTGTTTTGCTCATTATGTCTTTTTTCATTTTGTTTATTATCTTTTTTTCTAACCTTGAAATATAACTTTGTGAAATACCTAGCATATCTGCTACTTCTTTTTGTGTTTTTTCATTTCCGCTTACAAATCCAAATCTTAACTCCATAATATTTCTTTCTCGGCTATTTAATTTATCTATTGATGCCTTTAATAATTTTTTATCTACTTCATCTTCTATTCTCCTTGAAGTAATATCTGGGTCTGTTCCTAATATATCTGATAATAAAAGCTCATTTCCATCTCCATCTTGATTTAGTGGTTCGTCTATAGAAATTTCTCCTTTTATCCTATTACTTCTTCTCAGATACATTAGTATTTCATTTTCTATACAACGTGATGCATATGTAGCAAGCTTAATCTTTTTTTCTACATTAAAAGTATTTATTGCTTTCATAAGTCCTATTGTTCCTATTGAAACTAAGTCTTCTAATCCAACTCCTGTATTTTCAAACTTCTTTGCTATGTACACTACCAATCTTAAATTTCTTTCTACTAAAGTTTGTTTTATTTCTTGAGAACCTGTTTCCAATTTTGAAATAAGCTCTTCTTCTTCTTTTGGCGATAGCGGAGGTGGAAGACTTGCATTACCACCAACATAATAAATTGGTAAATTTTCTATTTCTTCCATTTCTGTATTAATAAATTTTGCATAAATAACACCTATATTATCTACTAAACGTTTTAATAGATTCATTTTCTTTTCTCCTTTCAAATATATCTAAGCCTAATAGTGCTGAATATTCATTTTTTCTACTTAATTCTTTATTATAAATTGCTATAATTACATTATTTATTAGTTCTTCATTCTCTTCTGTATTTATTAAAACTTTATCAGGTTTAAAACCTAATAAAATTCCATTTTCCCTTCCAACAGAAGAAAACGGTATTATTTTTAATTTTGTTGCATATTTGCTTTCTATTGTTTCTGCATCACCCCCTAAAATTTTTTCTGTATTTTCAAGAATTTTATTTGGTAACAGTTGTACTAATGCTCTTTTTTCTACAATTATTACTGGTAACTTTGTAATAGGTTCTTTTAGTATATTTCCAGTATCTATCATTGCTTTCATTTTAGAACTTTTTTCATCAAAATAAATCGTTAACTCGCAAAACATATCTTTTTTGCTAAATTTACTTTTTACTAACTTAAATGTTAGTACACTAATAGCAAATCCTAATAAAGCACCTAATATAGCTATTTTTATTGGATATGTACCCATTAACATTCCATTTTGTATCCATATGTCTTGAGGTTTTACAAAATATAGTAATGAAAATGCACATCCTCCAAAAACAAATGAAATTAAGTAAAATAGCATCACTTGTTTTAGTAATTGTTTTATATTTTTTGCATAATATGCTACATAAACCATTATTACTGATAAAATAATTTTCATAAATATGTTTGAATATATTGGTATAATGTTTAAATACGCTATAATTGCATATATTGCTCCGATTGTTGCAGATAATATTATTCGTATATGATGTATTTTTATTTTCAATATATAACTTGTTGCAAATAATATAACGTAATTCATAAATAAATTTTCTAATAAAACTACATCTAAATAAATTGTCATATTTATAATCCTTTACTTCTTTTTGTTTTATTATTTTACTACACTTTTTATTTATTTTTTGTCATTTCTTGGGCACGAAAAAAAGAAATAATCTACATTTTTAGATTATTTCTTTTTAATTTTTATTTTTTACTATATTTTTCCTTTTTTATTTCTTAAAAATGATGGTATGTCTAAGTCATTTGTTGAATTTGAATTATCAACTGGCGCTGGTATAGAATTTATTTTTTCTCCCCAAGCTTTATCTATTATGCTTGCTGCTGTATTATTGTTTAAACCATCTCCTGCCTTTTCAAATCCTGTAGCTATAACTGTTATTACTATATCTTCATCTAAACTTTCATCAATAACTGCTCCAAATATAATATTTGCTTCTGGATCAACACTTCTTTGTACTAATTCTGCTGCTGTATTAACTTCGTGTAAACCTAAGTTTTGTCCTCCTGTTATATTAATTATAACTCCTCTTGCTCCTTCTATAGATGTTTCTAATAATGGACTTTGTACTGCTTGTTTTGCTGCATCTTCTGCTCTATTTTCTCCTGAAGCTCTACCTATACCCATATGAGCCATTCCTGTATTTAGCATAATTGTTTTAACATCTGCAAAGTCTAAATTTACAAGTCCTGGTATAGCAATTAAATCTGATATACCTTGTACACCTTGTCTTAATACATCATCTGCCATTTTAAAAGCTTCTACCATTGTTGTTTTTCTATCAATAACTTGTAATAATTTATCATTTGGAATAACTACTAATGTATCTACCTTTCCTTTTAAGCTTTCTACTCCTCTATCTGCTTGTGATAAACGTTTTTTTCCTTCAAATGTGAATGGTTTTGTTACAACTCCAATTGTTAAAATTCCCATTTCTTTTGCACATGCTGCAACTATTGGTGCAGCTCCTGTACCTGTTCCTCCGCCCATTCCGGCTGTAACAAATACCATATCTGCTCCTCGTAAAGCTTCTTGTATTTCTGCTTTACTTTCTTCTGCTGCTTGTGCTCCAATATCAGGATTTGCACCTGCACCTAATCCTCTTGTAATTTTTTCTCCAATTTGGATTCTTGTAGATGCTTTTGATAATAATAATGCTTGTTTATCAGTGTTTACTGCTATAAAGTCTACACCCTTTATTCCTGAGTCAACCATTCTATTTACAGCATTATTTCCAGCTCCTCCTACACCAATAACTTTAATTGTTGCAGTTCCATCTAGCATTGTATTTTCATCTACTCCTGTACCATCCATTAACATTTTTGTTTCCTCCTTAATTTATACTTGCATTTAAAATGCTATTTTTATGAATAAAAAAATTCTTTAATTCTTTCTAGTGCTGTTTTAAAAAAACTTTCCTGTGAATTTGTATCAATATTGCTTGATACTTTTTTTGCAAATGGTCTTCCAGCTATATAACGTACTAAAGAATATGCGGTTCTATATTCTGGTCTTACTGTGCTTATTAATCTACCCGTAGAAATTTTTACTGGAATATTTAAAATAACTTTTCCAGCAACATCACTTTTACTGATATTAGTTATACCTTGACCTGTTAAAATTACTGTATTTATTCTTTGTTTTATTCCTGCATTTGTAACATCTTTGTTTACTAGTGAAAAAATCTCCTCTATTCTAGCTTCTATAACTTCTATTAATTCAGAACTTTTAATAGCTGTTGTTTTAGCATCACCTTTGTATGTATTTAATATTATTTCATTATCATTATCTATGTATGATTTCATTGCTAGTCCATATTGTCTTTTTAATTTTTCTGCCTCTTCTTCTGATATATTTAATACTAATGAAATATCTGATGTAATACTATTTCCCCCTAATGGTATTGTATTTGAAAATATAAAACCATTACCTTCAAATACACCAATTTCTGTATTACCAGCTCCAATATCTAATAACATAACACTATCTGACAATTCATTAATATCTAACATTAAATTTCGTTCTGCTAAACTTGTAGGAACTATTCCATCTATTTCTAATCCTGCTTTTTTGAAAATAGTTGTTAGTTGTCTTACATAATCTCTTTCAGCTAAAATTACTTGTGCTACTAGTGTAAAACTTGCACTTAGATTTCCTATAGGATCTGATACAACTCTACCATCTTCTAGTATAAATTTATCAGTTATTATATCTATCATTGTTTTTCCTTCTGGTACTTCTACATCCTTAACTTGCATAATTGCTGAAGTTACATCTTTTGACGATATTCCTGCATACTTATCTTTGCATTCTTTTGTTATACTATTTTGTACAATTGTTATATATTTACCAGGTATAGTTACATATGCTGAATTTATTTTTAACTCTGTTTCTGATTCTGCTTCTTCTATTACTTTTGATATTGCTAATGCTATTTCATCTTCGTCAATAATTTTGCACTTTTTTATTCCACTACATTTATAACTTGTATTACAAATAACTTCTATTTGGTTAAAATTATTCACTTCTCCAACAACCAAACTTACTTTTGAAGTGCCAATGTCAATACCTACAATTATATCTCCTATTGCCAAGACTAACTCCTCCAATTTTACCGTTCTTTTTTACTTTCATAAGAATATTATATTTCACAAAAAAAGTCAATAGATTTGTTATAATTTCGTAATATTTTTGTAATGTTTTTGTAACATTGTCCCTTTTTGTCGTATATTGTAAATTTATAACATTTTTCTATTGATTTTTCAAGAGTTTTTTATTTTATTTTTATTTTATTGATATTAGATAGTTACAATTCACAGTTACAAATTATTCTATAGAATGTATATATATTAATATTGATTAAATTTCGATTGTGATAGAAGTGCTTGTAAGAGTTTCTTTATCTAAAAGGAATGAGGAAGCGGAAATTCCGAGAGGCTCATTCCTTTTAGATTTAGAAAGTCTAATGCACGTATTGAACCAAAGAAATTTATGAAATATTAATATATATACATTCTTATTAATATTATTTATAAACTGTGAATAGTAACATTAGATAATGTTTTTTATCATAAAATGCTTTGAAATATAAGTTTTGGATAAACTTGAGGAATGTAATGAAAAAATTATATTTCAAGACATTCCTCATATTAATTTATAAAACTATTCATTTTTATTCTTTTTCAGCTTTTTTTATTATCTGCTGAGCTTTTTTAAAAATATTTTTATTTGATAATTTTTCTACATAGTATCTACGAATTGTTCCTAAGTTATTAAACATTCTTCCTACAAATACTACCACTGCTGCTAAATAGATATCTATATTTAATTTTTGTCCTAAATATGTTAATGCCATGGCTAATATTGCATTAACAAAAAAACCTGATAAGAAAATTTTTAAATCAAATTTACCATTTAAAATGGATGTAATAGCACCAAATACAGAGTCTAATGCTGCAATTATGGCTATTGCTAAATAACTAGAATATGTATATGGTATAGTAGGAATATTTAATCCTATTAAAGCACCAACTATGCATCCTATTATAATTGCAAATATCATTATCATTCTTTTTTTACCTCCTTTGCATATTTCATTTGTCTTATACCATTATAAGCAAGTATCTTTATATTTTTTTCTTGTTTCATTTCTATAGTTTTTCCTTCGTTTTTACAACTATCTATGTAACCACTATTCTTTAAACTTAATGCACTTGATAAATAAGTTTGACTTCCTATTACTTTAACTATGTATGGTGATACTATTCTTTTTGTATTTACTAATATATTTCCATTAACATCTACTATTTCCGTTGTCCCTAATACTCTTTCATCATTAATTGCAATTGCCTCTGCTCCTGCTAGTCTTAATTCATTTACTAGTCTTAATAGGTCTTCTGCTACTATAGATTTTTCATTATTATCTGATAAAGTTACTACTACTCCTTCTCCACTAATATCTGTTTTTCCAGATAATATATTTGTTTGTTCTAATTCTTCTTCTAATAGTTCTTCTGCTGCTTCATCTGATGAAATTTTATCTTGATATTCTTTAATCTTTTTATTTGTATCTTCTAATTTTTCCACGGTTTCGTCATATTTACTTTTCCAACTTGATAGCATTGTTCTAAGTTCTGCTTCTTTTGCATTTTTTATACCTGTTATATCAGTTTCTTCTATGGTTCTAAATTGTGCAAACATAATTGCTATTAATATTATACATACTAGTGTTATAGAAATTATAAGTACTATCTTTTCTTTTTTTAGCTTCATTTTGACTCCTTTCTTTTATTTACTGATTTTCATATATTTTGATTGCAATACACCTGTATATTTAGGAATTTGTACATTATTAGATTTTTTGATATTTACTATAATTCCTGCACTTCTCATATAATCCATATATCCTCCTGCAATATCTATACCTGCTAAACTTTCTGGATATCCTATTGCTTTTATTACAAATGGCGAAGCTACTTTTTCATCATTTATTTTTATAACATTTCCTACACAAGTTATTGCTGTTGTATCTACTATTCTTTGTCCATTTATAGAAATTGCTTCTGCACCTGCGTTATTTAGTACATTTACTATCCATCTTAAATCTACATCATGCACAATATGATTTTCTATTGCTATGCTATCAATAGTAACATTTGGATCATCTTTAACTGTAACTTCTATCCCTTTCCCTTCAACATCTACTAAGCCTATTAAATTATTATTATTTCTTATTTGTTCTTCCATTTTACTTGCAGATTCACTATCTTTTGTCGCTTCTTCTCTTACTTTAGCTAATTCTTTTTCTTTTAAATCTAATTCTCTTACTTTTTCATCATATTTTTGTTTTGATTTTAACACTTCATCTCTTAAATTGTTTTCTGCATAATCAGATGATACTGCTAAATTAGCTTCTTTTATTGTGTTTAGCTGAACGCAAATTGCAACTGTTAATAAACTGCATGTTATTCCTATTATTATGATTATTTTCCATTTATTCATATATTCACATCCTAACTTTTTAATTTACATTATACTTGTTTTCTAAAATATGGGTTTTCTATATTTAAATCCATATTTACAAATATTTCTCCTTTAATTCCAATATTGTCTTCTAATATTGCTTTTACATATAGCATCCTTGTTCCTAATGTTGTACAATCTCCTATATGTGCTGTTACTTGTCCATCATTAAAAATTATTTTATAATCTTGGCTATCTGAAATATCTACTTTTGTAAGTTGGTCTGTTAGTCCATTTGAATTTGCTGATTCTATTATGTTTAATACAACATTTAGTTTTTCTAAGTCCTCTTTATTTAATCTATTTCCTGCAACTAGCTCTTCTTCTTTTGTTGTTGCTCCTTGTATTATTGGCAAGTCCAATTTTTCCGCAGAAATTTCTAATATATATCCTTGATTATTTAAGTATATATAGCTACTACCATATTCCATTAATATTGTCGGTTTTCTTTCTTTTATTGTAATCTGTATACCTGTAGGTAATTTTCTCTCTATTTTTACTGTTTCTATGTAAGCATTTTCTTTTATTTTTTTCTTTACTTCTTTTGAATTAAATTTAAATGTATTTTCTCCTATGGTAATACCTGATAAACTTATTATTTTTTCAGCCTCTATTTTATCATTTCCTTTTACTCTAATATTTTTTATATCAAATACTGGTGATAATAGTAACACCACTACTAAAACAATAAAAATGATAATTAACATTATTATTTTTATTATTTTAAATATCCTCATTCTTTTGTTTTTTGATTTTTCTCTTTCTTCTGCTATTTTTTTAGGTATATTTTTATGTACTTGATTATTTTTTTTATTTTGCTTCGCTTTTCTTTTTTTATTTTTGATTTTTTTGTGTGTTTCGTTGTTTCTTGAAATTGTTTCATCTTTTGTTTTCTTAGAAGTATTTACACCTAATATAATCTCATCATCAAAATTAAAAATTTCATCTTCTTTTTCTTCTTCGTGTTTTCCTTTTTTTACTACTATTTGGCTTACATATTTTTTATTTTTCACTTTATTTTTAGACAAGATTTCACCTTCTTTCTTTGGCTTATAGTATTTATTTGTTAATTGTTTTAATTTTAGCTCCTATTTTGTTTAATTTTTGTTCAAAATTTTCATATCCCCTTAAAATATATTCTATTTTATCTATTTGAGTTTTCCCCTTTGTTGTTAATGCTGCAATCACTAAAGCTGCTCCTCCTCTTAAATCGGAAGCTTCAACTTTTGCATTATATAGTCTTCGCACACCTTTTATTACAGCTATTTTCCCTTCTATTTGTATTTTTGCTCCCATTTTTTTTAATTCTGATGTATATTTATATCTATTTTCAAATATATTTTCTACTATTACAGATGTTCCTTTTGCAGTTGCTAAAGTTGCTCCAAATACTGATTGCAAATCTGTTGGAAAACCCGGATATGGCATCGTTTTTATATCTACTGCTTTTAATCTTTTAGGTGCTATTAATTTAATAGAATTTTTATTTTCTTCTATCATACATCCCATTTCTCTTAATTTATGTATTGCTGGAACTACATGTTTAGGATTTACATTTTTTAATTCAATTTTACCTGCTGTAACTGCTCCAATGCATAAAAATGTCCCTGCTTCAATTCTATCTGGCATTATGTTATAGCTGATTTCTTTTAATTTTTCTACTCCTGTAATTTTTATAAAGTTTGTTCCTGCACCTTCTATCTTTGCTCCCATTTTGTTTAAAAATTTTGCCAAATCTTCTATTTCTGGTTCCATAGCTGCATTTGTTATTGTGGTTATTCCTTCTGCTAAGGTTGCTGCTAATATGATATTTTCTGTTGCTCCTACACTTGGAAAATCCAAGTCTATATTTGCCCCTATTATTTTATCACATTTACACTTAATAAATCCATAGTTTTCTTCAATATTTATTCCCAATTTTTCAAATGCTTTTAAATGCAAGTCAATTGGTCTTGCTCCAATATCACATCCCCCTGGATATGAAAATGTTACTTCTTTATATCTTCCTAATATTGCACCTGCCAAAATTACTGTTGAACGCATTTTTCCCATTAATTCTTCTGGTATTTGAGTAATATTAATATTTTTCGTATTTATTTCTATTTTACCATTTGCTCTTTTTACTTTTCCTCCTAAAAGTTTTATAATTTCTAAAGTAATTTTTGTGTCTCTAATATCTGGTACATTGTATAATTTGCAATTACCTTTACTTAAAATAGTAGCTGCGATAATTGGTAATGACGCATTTTTAGAACCAGATATTTCTACTGTACCTTCTAAGCAATGATTTCCCTCTATAACATAACTGTACATATGTATCACCCTTTCTTATTTTTTATATATTATGTAACTTTTTTCAAAAGAGTGATTTTTTAAAGTTTTATCTTTTTATTACTAATCTATCAAATTTTGTATATATGTATTTTTCTAATTTTTGCATAAATTCCTCTGCTTTTATTTCTTTTTTTGCTACCATTTCTAACCCCTTTTCCCAACTTGCTGTTAATTTTGGATTTAAAATGTCTGGCATAGAAATTTTAATTGCATCATATATTACTTCTCCTTTTTGTGTAGGTGTAATAATTTGTGTTTTTGTATTTATTGAAATATATTGTATTTTCTCCAGTTTTTTTATTATTTCTGCTCTAGTTGCACTTGTTCCAATTCCGGCACCTTTAATTTGTTCTCTTAGTTCTTCATCTTCGATTAATTTACCGGCATTTTCCATTGCTAAAATAATAGAACCAGAATTATATCTTGTAGGTGGTGAAGTTTCTGCATCTTTTGTTTCATAATTTTTTACTTCTATTTCTTCATTTTTCTTTAAACTTTTTAATAATTCCATATTATTACTTTTTTCTGAATCTATAGTTTCATTTTTTTCGTCATTTTTACTTTGTTTATCCACATTTTGTGCTTTTGTTGTTGATAACACATATAAATATCCTTCATTTTTACATATTTTTGTGCTACAAGAAAATTGCTCATTTTCTACTTGTATTGTTATTGATACTTTTTCATATTCTGCTGGTGGATAAAAAATTGCTAAAAATCTTTTTACTATTACTTTATATACTTGTTTTTGTAATTCTGTTAATTTATTTATATTCTCATATCCTTGTCCTGTTGGAATAATTGCATAATGGTCTGTAATTTTGCTATCGTTTACATATTTTGTTCCTATTAAATTTGTTTTATACTTTTCTTCTGACATCTTTTTTATATATTTTTGTACTTCTTCATCTTGATATCCTTTTGCAATTCCATTTAAATTTTTAGTTATTACTTTTGCTACTGCTGTTGATAATACCCTTGCATCTGTTCTAGGATATGTTACTAATTTATTTTCATATAAATTTTGAATAATCTCTAATGTTTCATCTGGCTTTATTTTAAATCTTTTTGTACATTCATTTTGTATTTCTGCTAAATTAAATAATAATGGAGCATTTTCTTTTTGTTTTGTTTTTTTGATATCTGTAATTATTGCTTTTTTACCTTGTAATGAAAGTATAAATTCCTTTGCATCTTCTAATTTTCTAAAGCCTGTTTCATTATATAATTTTGTAGATTCCCACATTTTAGACTTTTCATTAACTTTCCATTCTGCTTTTAAATCTCCGAAGTTACCTATTATTTTGTAAAATGGTGTTTTTACAAAATTTCTTATTTCTCTTTCTCTTTCTACCACCATTCCTAATACACATGTCATTACTCTTCCAACTGAAATAGATATTCTTTCTTCATTTATTTGTGAGGCTACTCTTCTTCCATATATTAGTGTTAATAGACGAGAAAAATTAATTCCTATTAAATAATCTTCTTTTGCTCTTAAATATGCACTATCTGATAAACTATCATATTCTGATAAATCTTTTGCTTCTTCTATTCCTCTTTTTATTTCTTCTTCTGTTTGTGAATCAATCCATACTCTTTTTCTATTTTTCTTTTTTATTCCAATTTGATTTTCTACTAATCTAAATATATATTCTCCTTCTCGCCCAGAGTCTGTTGCAACATAAATTGAATCTATATCTTCTCTTTGTAATAAACTTTTTATTATTTCATATTGTTTTTGCACATTTGAAATAACTTCATATTTCCATTCTTTTGGAATAAATGGAAGTGTATCTAATCTCCAATATTTTAGCTTTTCATCATATACTTCTGGATATGACATGGTAACTAAATGACCTACACACCAAGTAATAACCCATTTTTCAGATTCTATATATCCATTATTTCTTTTTCCATTTGCTCCTAATACTTTTGCAAATTCCATTGCTACTGATGGTTTTTCAGTAATTAGTAGTTTTTTTTCCATAGCTTTTTCCCTCTTTAATTAAAACTAGAGAATTAAATTCTCTAGTCTACCTTAATAATATCTAATTCTGATGTTGCATTTGAATTTCCATATGCATAAATAACATATATTGCTCCATCTTTTCCTACAAAGAAATTATTTACATTGTCTGTTATATATATTGCACTGTTTAAATCCCTTTTATATATTGTTTGTCCTGTTTGACTAATTGCTTCTCCTAAAGCTTCTGCTTGTTCTGCTGCTTTTCCTACTTCTTTTGCTATTTTTTGATTTACTTTAGTTGCATCTTTACCATATAAGTTTAAAACTTCATTTAATGATACTTTTTTACCAGTTTGTAAATCATAATTATATGTTTGTACTATTACTCTTTGTGCACTACGTTCTTCTTTTAATGTTGATTTTATTGCTATTGATAATATATTTCCATTAATATATGCACTATAATCTACATTATATACTGTAAATTCTTTTGAATTATTTAATACATCTGCTGCTTTGTTCGCAAATACTTCTTGTGTTATATTATTAAACTCTGATGGTATTTCTCCTTGTATATTAACTACTGGTATATTAATATTTACATCATATTTTCCGTCTTTTTCTTGGTCTATTACATGTGCTGTATATACTATTTCTTTGTCATCATATATCTTTTTTACCCCTGTTACTGTATTTTTTTGAAAGTTTATATTATTTTTAAATAATTCATTAAATTGTGCTTTTACCCTTTCCATTTCAGGCTCATCACTTATATTATTATTACCTTCTGTATTTATAATATTTTCTGGTAAAAATTCCTCTTCTTCATTTGCTATAAACATTTGATAATATACTGCTATTCCTATACTTATTACACATATTATACTTATAACAATATATAATATATAATTTTTTTTCATTGGCTTTCTCCCTCTTTCTTTTACATTTCAAATTATAACATGATGAATTGTTAAATGCAAGAAAGTTTTTAATAATCTTACCATTCTGTAAGCTTATATTTTTCCATTTTTATTGACTATTTACTATTTTTAATGTATGATATACACACGAAATTAATATAAAAAAGGAGCAATAAAAATATAATGTTATGTTCAATATGTAAAAAAAATGAAGCCACTATTTTTATTAATAAAAAATTAGCAGATGGTTCTACTGCAACAGAAGGAATTTGTGAAAGTTGTGCTAAAGAAAAAGGAATTAATCCTCTTCAAGGCGGAGTTGCAAGTATAAATTTATCTGAAAAAGACCTTCAAAATATGACAAGTCAAATCCAAAATATGTTGAATAATGTAACCAATAATTTAAATATAGATGAACTTGATGATATCAGTAAGGAAGATTTAGAAGAACTTAATAATATAGACCCTGAGGAGATGAAAAACATGTTTAGTGCTACTGCTATTCCTATAGGTGCTATATTTTCAAATATGTTAGGAGATAAATCAGATAATAAAGATTCTGAAAAAAATGATTCTTCAAAAAATGATAAAAAAGTTAAAAAAGAAAATACTAAAAAAGAGAAAAAGAGAAAAACTCTTGAAACTTATGGTACCAATTTAACTTTAAAAGCTAAAAATAATCAATTAGACATTGTAATTGGTCGTGATAGAGAAATTGAAAGAATTGTTCAAATTTTAAATCGCCGTTCTAAGAATAACCCTTGTTTAATTGGTGAACCTGGTGTAGGTAAAACTGCAATTGCTCAAGGTTTAGCTATACGTATTGCTAATAATAATGTACCTGTTAAACTTTTAGATAAAGAAGTATATTTATTAGATATGACTGCTGTAATTGCTGGTACACAATTTAGAGGTCAATTTGAAGCTAGAATGAAATCTATTATAGACGAGTGTAAAGATGCAGGAAATATAATATTAGTTATAGATGAAATTCATAATATTATTGGTGCTGGTGATGGCGAACATTCAATGAATGCTGCAAATATATTAAAACCTTCTCTTTCTAATGGAGATATTCAATTAATTGGTACTACTACTTTAAAAGAATATCGTAAATATATTGAAAAAGACAGTGCTTTAGAAAGAAGATTTCAACCAGTAATAGTTGAAGAACCTTCAATTTCTGACACTATAGATATTTTAGAAGGTGTAAAAAAATATTATGAGGAATATCATAAAGTAAAAATATCTACAGATATTATTCGTCAAACTGTTATAATGTCTGAAAAATATATTCATGATAGATTTTTACCTGATAAAGCAATAGATATTTTAGATGAAGCATGTTCTCGTATCAATTTAGGTAATAAAGAATTATATGAATTAGAAATTACTAAAAAGGCTCTTAATGAATTAAAAGAAGAACTTGCTAGTTTAGAAGATAAAACAACTTCTGACGAAAATACCTCTGATGAAAATTATAAAAAAATTGCTGAATTAAAGGCTAAAGAATGTAATTTGACAGAAAAATTTAATACTCTTCAAGCTAATTTAAAACCTATGCAATTAAATACTGAAGATATTGCTGGTGTAATTGAAAGTTGGACAAAAATTCCAGTTCAAAAAATAACTGAAGAAGAAACTATTAAGTTACTAAATTTAGAAAAAAATCTTCATAAACGTGTTATAGGACAAGATGAAGCAGTAGAAGCAGTTTCAAGAGCAATTAGAAGAAACCGTGCTGGCCTAAAAAGTACAAAAAGACCACCTTCTTTCATTTTTGTTGGACCTACTGGTGTTGGAAAAACCGAACTTGCTAAAAGTTTAGCTTATGAAATGTTTGGCAATGAAGATTCTATTATTAGAATAGATATGTCCGAATATATGGAAAGTCATTCAACTTCAAAACTTATTGGTTCACCTCCAGGTTATGTTGGTTATGATGATGCAGGCCAATTAACAGAAAAAGTTAAACGTAAACCATATTCTATAGTTTTACTAGATGAAATCGAAAAAGCTCATCCTGATGTATTTAATATATTATTACAAATATTAGATGATGGTAGATTAACTGATTCTCAAGGGAATACTGTAAGTTTTGAAAATACAATTATTATTATGACATCAAATGCAGGTTCTGCACAAAATGTAAACTCTATTGGTTTTGGAAATGCAGAAGCTTCACAAAAAAATAAAATATTTGATGCATTAAAGGAAACTTTCAGACCAGAATTTTTAAATCGTGTAGATGAAATTGTTTGCTTTAAGAATTTATCTGATACACAATTATTACAAATTGTAGATTTAATGTTGTTAGATACTAAAAAAGCTCTTGCAAATAAAGATATTATTTTAGAAATTTCTGAAGATGCAAAGAAATATCTACTTTCAAAAGGTACTGATTTAAAATATGGTGCACGTCCTTTGAGAAGGGCAATTCAAAGATATGTAGAAGATGAACTTTCTGATATGATTTTAATGTCTATTTTGAAAAATGGACAAACTGTTTACTGTGATTTAAATGATAATAAACTAAAATTCACAACAAAAAATTAATTATTTAACATACTTTTAGGGGGAATAAAAAATGTTAAAACATATACCAAATTTATTAACTATTGTAAGATTTATTTTAGTTCCAATAATCTATATTTTAATTATGCAAGAAAAATACTTAGCTGCTGTAATTATATTAATTGCTTCTGGCTTAACAGATGTATTAGATGGTACAATTGCTAGAAAATATAATTTGATTACTGATTTTGGTAAATTAATGGATCCTTTAGCAGATAAAGTGACTCAAATTGCTATATTAGTTTCTTTGACTATTAAAGAAATTATACCAATTTGGATGATTATTATTGTATTTTTAAAAGAAGTTTTTATGATTGCTGGTGCTTCTTTCCTTTATGGAAAAGATTTAGTTGTATCTAGCCGTTGGTATGGCAAATTAGCTACTGTATTATTTTACATTGCAATTGGTTGTTCTTTATCAATTAGGTTCTTTAATTGGACTACTAATTTTGATATTTATATTTATTATGTTGCTATATTTGCTACATTATTTTCCCTTGTTATGTACTTCCAAGCATTTTTCAAACAAGGATATTTAAAAAAGAAAAGTTAAAGAAAAGGAGATTCCTTTTGGAATCTTCTTTTCTTATGATGTATATCCCTTCTAATGTATTTAAATGTTTCAAATACTTATTTATTATACAACATATTTTTTGCAAAATTTTTGGAAATTTGTTGGAAAATTTTTTTAGATATTGATTTTTTTATCTTTGTTATATTATTTTTAAAACGATTTGATTATAATATAGAAAGGTGGTTATTTTATGAAAGAAAAAAAGAAAGTAAAATTAAGTGTAATTATTTTAATCGTTCTACTATCAATTCTATTAATTGTAGGTATTTATTACCTTCGAAATTATTGTATAATTAATGACATTTTTAATAAGCAAGCTACATTTAAAAATTATACAAATTATTCTTTTACAACCAAAAGTTATGTCAATCACTCTCAACCTATAACTATTGATTATGCATTCAAAGATGGCAATTATACATTTAAAGTTACCAATAATGATAGTAGCTCACTAACATGGTATAATAGTAAATCTAATGAAATGATTACTATTTCACTAACCGAAAAAACTGCTACTACTGCAATTAGAGAGGACTTTATAATGATGCCATTACCTACTATGGGAAGTGACAAAATAACTTTAACTTTTTCATCTTTTATCTCTTCTGAAATGGTGAATGGTAAAGACTGCTATAAGATAGTTAATAACGCTAATGTTCAATATTTCAATAAAGAAAATGGTACTTTAGTAAAATCTGTTTCAAATTCAGATATTGATGGTAAAGAAACTATTAGTACTGTAGAATTTTCTAACTTTGAATTTAATAAATTAACAGATAAAGATGTAGCCAAACCTGATTTAACTGGCTATAATATCTTATAAATTTTTAGGTATCCTTAAACGGATACCTTTCTTATAATATAGGAAAATCGAAGATTTTTGCTATATTACAAGGTTAAGTTTCCTTAGCCTGTGCATATTTGCAAAGCAAAATGCACATGTGGCGAAGCCACTTTTCTTATTCATAATCTTCTATTGCTTCATTAAGTGCTTCTTTTCCAATTACTTTAATTCCTTCCTTTAAATTTTTTAAATCTAATTCTGGCAAATATTGAACTGAAATATCTGTTATTTCTGATAAATGCTCATTTCCATATTTATCTAATGTATAAATTGCTATATATCCATCTTTTTCTTTTAATACATAGTGTTCTTTACAAATTCCATGTTGATATTTAAATAATGATACATTTTCTTTTGAAAAATTTTTTATATCCCATTCATTTTTTAATTCTTCTTTTAATTCTTTTTCTGTTAAATTAACATATATTATAGGTATTTCTCCTTTTTCTTCTATAGTATGTCCACAGTCGTTATACACAATTTTTGTTTCCCATATAGTACTTGGTGTTGTTTTTTCTTCATTACTTGAAGTTGCAATAACTGTATTACTAGCAATTTGGGAATTCGTATTTTCAATATTTGTTTTTGCTAAAATTTTTTCTTTATCTATATTAGATTCTTCTGCTTCTTTATTACCTATAAAAACACCTATAATAACTCCTAAAATTATTACCATCATAATTGTTGTTAATGAAATTATCCATTTTTTCATGTTAATATCATCTTCCTTCTTTATTGTTTACTTATACTTAGTATGGTAATTTTTTACTAATTTATACATTTTAGTAGTTATTTTATCATCTTATCAACTGAAACTTCGCTATTTTTATTTATTTTTATTATAATTTCTCCATTTATATCTGTTCTATAAATTTTGCAATTACTTTCTTTTAATCTTTGTAGTACTATCTCTCCTGGGTGACCAAAGGTATTATTTGCTCCTACTCCTATTATTGCTATTTTAGGTTTTACTAATTGTATAAACTCTTCTATACTTGAACCTTTTGAGCCATGATGTGCTACTTTTAAAATAGTGCTTTTTAATTTATTTCCATATTTTTTTATTATTTCTTTTTCTGCAATTGCTTCTATATCTCCTGTAAATAGTATAGAGATTTTTTTATAATTCATTTTTATTACTAATGAATTATTATTTAATATATTTTCTGAAATTTGCTCTTTTTCTGGCCATAAAACTTCAAATTTTATATCATCAATTTCGTTTTTATCACCTGCTTTTAAAATTTTTATTTTTATATTTTTTTGCTTTACTATTTGCAAAAATTTTTCATAATTCTCTGAGTTTTTTCCTTGTTTTGAAATCCACACTTCTTCTACTATTAAATTTTCTAAAATTGTTAATAATCCACCGAACATGGTCTGCATCAAAATGAGAAATTATCATATAATTTATTTTTCTAAATCCCATATCTAAAAGATATGGCATTAGTGTTTGTTCTCCCACATCAAAGCTTTTAGTATCTTTACTTCCACCTCCATCTATTAAAAAAGTTTTATTATTTTGCGTTTTTATTAGTGTAGAATCACCTTGCCCAACATCTATAAAGTGAATATATAGATTATTATTGGGTATTTTAATTATTGGTATTATTATAATAATTATTAATGTAATTATTATTTTCTTGCTGTGATTTAAAATATATTTTTGATATTTTTTTAATATTTTTTTCGATTTTGTAAATTGTTTAAAGATAATTATTGTTATTATGAGATAATAACTAATTATTTGAATTATTTTAGGTCTTACTATCCATATTTTTGAAAATGGCATATTTGCTACAAAATTTGCTATATTTAAAAATATTTTTATTAAAAAACTCTCTGGAATCACAACTATTTTAGCAATTTCAATAGATATAAATGATAATATGGTAATTAAAAAACCTAATATTGTAATTATTTCTATTATTATTGATGCTAATAAATTTGATATTAAAAAAGTGAATGAAGTTGTATGAAAGTGATATGCTGTTATTGGAATTATTAAAGAATTGGCTGAAAGTGTTATCCATAACATCTCTTGTATTTTGTTTGAAATTTTATGCTTTCTTTGCGGAAGTTTAAAATATTTTGTACCTAATACAATGCCTACAGTTCCTGCAAATGAAAGCTGAAGCCCTATGTTATATACATTATATGGATTTACTATTATAAGTAATAATATTGAAAAACTTAAATTGGTAAGAAAATCTGGTTTTTTATATAATAATGCTGATATTTGAATATATCCAGCCATTAAACAAGCTCTTAGCACAGGTGCTGTTGCTCCTGTTAGTAATGAAAAAAATATTAACCCTATTATTAATATGTAATAACTTCCTCTTTTAGGGAACTTTATTAATTTTAAAACAAGCATAATTGATATAATTACATATGCTATATGGCTTCCAGATACAGCTAACATATGTGATAGGCTACTATCTCTAAAGTTTTGTTTTATATCTTCGTTTAAGTTTTGTGTATCCCCTATTACAATTCCAATTAATGTACTTGCCTCTTCTTCTGGTAATATCTTATGTATGTTTTCTTTTATTTTTTTTGCTAACTTATTTATTTGTTTTATTATGCTATCTGTATGCTTTATTATTTTTATTTGTTCTTGTTTAGTTTCGATTATTCCATATATATTTTGTGTTTTTAAATAATGTTTATAATCAAATCCCCCATAATTTCTTTTTCCTTGTGGCTCTTGCCATTTGCCCTTTATTAAAATTATGTCTCCATATTGATATATTTTATCTTCTTTTTTTACTTTTAATAATAGATGTGTTCCTTTTACTGATTTAATTTTTGAATTAAGTTCTTGTACTTCTATATCGTATGTATAATAATATTCTTTTTCTTTTGCTTCTCCTGCTATCTTTGCTAATACTTCTATTTCATCTTCTTGATTTATATTTTTATATAAGTTTATAAAAGTATTTTCTTTATACATAATTATTGTATTTGATATTAAAGATGAAATCATACATATTATAATTATATTTATTGGTATACATACTTTTATATATCTTTTTATTTTGTGTGGTAAAAATTTATATACTATGATTCCTAAAATAAAAAGTGGAACTATTGTGATTTTCACATATAGTCCCCAAATAATTCCTATTACATATGAAATTGTAATATAAAATAATGTCATATTTAGCCTTTCCTAAAGCCCCTGTTTTTTAAATAATTCTTTTTGCTGTTTCATATCTTGTATTGTAACTTCCTGTTAATAAAGTAGAAATTTTCACGCAATATCCTGTCCCTGAAGATGCATGTATAAAATTTCCTTCTCCTATATATATTCCACAATGTCCTATCCCTTCCATTGTTTCATAATCTTTAAAAAATACTAAATCTCCTGGTTGTAAATTTTCTTTTGCTACATATGTTCCTTTTAATGACTGTGCTGTTGCAGAGTGTGTTAATGATACTCCAAAGTTTTTATATACATACATTGTAAAACCAGAACAGTCAAAATTTTTTGGTCCAGAACCTCCATATACATATGGTAAACCTAAAAATTGTTTTGCATATTCTACTACTTGTTCTCCAACTCCTAATGATGTAGCTAACTCTTGTTTTGCTGTTTCTTCTACTTTTGCTGGTGCTTCTTCTCTATGTACATCACTTCTTGAAGTTAGTGTAGGTGCATTTTCTGTTAATAGCCATTTTGCAACATAACCTTTTTTCCCATCAATTGATATTATGTACCAGTCGCCTTCTTCTCCTGTTACTGTTACTTTATCATCCTTAGATAAATATTCGACAATTTCAAAATTTGTTCCAGCACCACTTCTTACAAATATTGAATCTTCTGACACATACATTGTTTTTTCTTTATAACTTGTCGTATCATTTGTATTATTATTTGTATCTGGTGTTTTTGGTGTTTGCTCATCATCTCCTGGCTCATTTTGTGGGTTATTATTATCTTTAGATACACCATCAATTTCTATTATATTATCTTTTCTTGCCCATGCATCTATTTCATCTGTTTGAATATATACCCATCCATTTTGCTCTGTAATAATATTACAGTTTGTGTTTTCTTTTATTGTTACTAGTTTGCTAGAATTGATTAATGGCAAAATGTATAATGTTGTTTCACTTTTTACTTGATATGACTTTGTGCTGTTAGTTGTTGAATTTGTTTCACCTTCTGAATCAGGTTCATTATTTGTTGCTGGAGTTTGTTCCCCAGTAGTTCCTTCTTCTGAATTTGGCTTACTATTATCAGTTGGTGTTTCTGCTGGTTTTTGAGTTGGTGCTTCTGTTGGCTTTTGCTCATCGTTGCCAGTTGGTATTTCTTCTGGTTTTTCTTCGCCTTCTATTTTTACGTAATCTTTACTTACATATCCTGTAGAACCTTCAAATTTTATTTTAACCCATCCTTCTACTTCTTCTATATATGTTAATTTATCTCCTATTGATAATAACCTAATTACTGCCGAATCTGTTGATGGCTCATCTCTTAGTTTTAATGTATCAGTATCTACTGTTACTGTTTTTGCAAAACATGTTGTGTGTATAAATATGGCAATTATGAATATTATTATTCCTACTGCTAATTTAGCATATATTTTCATATTTTTTGCTCCTTTTAATTTACTACATTTTATTCTCTTTTGCACATGGCTATTGTACTATAAAAAGGAAAAAATAGCAAGGGTTGGTTGCTATTTTTCTTTTAATTAATCATCTAATCCAAAGCTTACTCCTAATGCATTATTTATTTGATTCATTATTTTATTATCATCTATATGCCCTATTTTCTCTTTTAATCTACTTTTATCTATTGTTCTTATTTGTTCTGCAAGTATTATAGAATCTTCTTTTAGTCCACTTCCATTTGATGCAAGTTCTATATGTGTTGGTAATTTACTTTTCCCTGTTTGTGATGTAACTGCTGCTGCAATTACTGTTGGGCTATGTTTATTTCCAACATTATTTTGTATTATTACTACAGGTCTTATACCTCCTTGTTCAGAACCTACAACTGGACTTAAATCTGCATAAAACATATCTCCTCTTTTTATTACCATATGTGTATCACTCCTACTATTTGTATATTTAAAGGTTGATATTTTGATATATTTTTGATTAGTTTCTATTTATAGAATTTCTAATTCAGTATATTCTATGCAAATTGTTTCCTTTTGGTTATTATCTTGTACGATTAATTTTACAGGTTTTCCACTTTTTTTATCTATGTATAATTTTTTTGAATTGTGATATTTTTCTTGTTTTTGTACTTCTAATATTATGTTATTTCCTTCATAAGAAATTTTTGTATTTCCTTCATTTTCTTTATATTCTTTCACAAAAGAATTTAACCATAAATCATTATTTGCTATATATGAATATTCTTCATATATTTGACTCAAATTTAACTTTGAATTAAATAATGTTAATTTTCCATTTTCATATGTAGTAACTATTCCTGAAATATTTTCTGGTTGCAATACTTCTTGTGTAGAAACATTTTTGTTTACTTCTTGTTTTATAATATATTGATTTTCATTTTTATTACTTGTTACCTTTACTTTTAACTTTGCTTTATAAAAACTAATATTTAATACATCTTGTATCAATTGTTCCTCTGTTTTGTTAATAGTAGTATTTCCTGTTTTTGAAGAATTATAACTTGAATATATAAAAAATCCTGCTATGGCTATTATAATTATGATTACACCAATTAAAAAAAACTTTTTTGTTTTCATAAACTTTCCCCCTACAAAAAAAGAATAGATTTCTCTATTTTTAATCTATTCTCTCATTATAAATTTATTCATTGAAAAAGTTTATAAGTTCTTTTTCTAATTCGTGTTTTGTTTGAATTTTATTAATCTTTTCTCTCATTGTAGATGCATCTTTTTTATTTTTTATATATGCAGACATAATTTTTCTTAATTCTTTTATTCCTGTTACTTCTCCTTTTTCTTTTACTTCTAATTCAATATGTTTTAATATAGTTTCTAATCTTTCTTCATCTTTAATTTCTCTTTGTGGTTTTTCTTGTAAAAAATTAATAATCTCTTCAAAAATCCATGGATTTCCCATACTTGCTCTTCCTATCATGATTCCATCAACATTTGTATGTTCTATTATTTTTTTTGCATCTTCTTTTGTTTTTATATCTCCATTCCCTATTACTGGAATGTTTACTGCTTCTTTTACTTTTTTTATTATATCCCAATCTGCTATTCCTGAATAAAATTCACTTCTTGTTCTTCCATGTATTGTAATGGCTGATGCTCCTGCTTGTTCAATTATTTTTGCTGCTTCTACTGCTACAATATGTTCTTTATCCCAACCTTTACGAATTTTAACAGTTACTGGTTTAGATGAATTTTTTACTGCGGTTTCTACTAATTTTCCTACTAATTGCAAATCTAATAGTAGTTTACTTCCATCTCCATTTTTGACAATTTTCGGAGCTGGACATCCCATATTTATATCTACGATATCTGCTAATTTTGAAACATAATTTGCAGAATAGCTTATTGTTTCTACATCACTTCCAAAAATTTGCATGGCAATTGGTTTTTGTTCTCCTTGTGTATCTAATAGTAGTTTTGTTTTTTCATCATTATAGTATAAACCTTTACTACTTACCATTTCTGTATACACTAAGCCTGCTCCATACTGTTTTGCTATAATTCTATATGCTTTATCAGTTATCCCTGCCATTGGTGCTAGTAATACATTATTTTCTAATTCTACATTTCCTATTTTTAATTTTTTTATATAATCCATTTTTTGTTTCATTCCCCCTATATCCACAAATTTGAGTTTGAAAATTGTAATTATTCCCACACTTTCTACAATATCAAATTTTAAGACGAACTAAAATAACAATATGTTAATTTTGCTCGCCTTTATCTTTAATCTATAAAAATTGCTTTTTGCCTTCTTCCACTTATATTTAATAATAATGCAATTAAAATTAAATTTGTTAGTAATGAGCTTCCTCCATAACTCACAAAAGGAAGTGGTACACCTGTTATTGGTAAAAGTCCAATTGTCATTCCTATATTTTCTACCATATGAAATAAAAATATTCCTGCAATTCCCATGGCTATATATGAACCTAAATCGTCTTTTGCTGTTTTTGCTATATAAATAGCTTTTGTAATTAATATTACATATAAAATTACAATTCCTGCTGTTGCAACAAATCCTAATTCTTCACCTATTACTGAAAATATAAAGTCTGTTGTTTTTGGATATAAAAATCCTAATTGAGTTTGATTTCCTTTTAATAATCCCATTCCAAATAATTCGCCTGCACCAATTGCTAATTTTGATTGAATTATATTATATCCATCTCCTCTTGGATCTAAGTTTGGATTTAAAAATACATCTATTCTTGTTTTAGCATGTGGTGGTAAAATAAAGAAGTATAAAATTGGCAAAGCAATTGCAACTAAAAGTAATGATGTGATAATATATCTCTTTTTTATTCCTGCAACATATAGCATTAATGCAATTGCCACAAAAAATGCAAGTGCTGTACCATAGTCTGGTTGTTTTATTATAAGCAATATTGGTACTACTGCTACTAACAATGCCAATAATAATCTTGTAGGTCTACTTATTTCATCTTTACCATTTCTTTGAATTTTTGTTATTACAAAAGCGAACATTATTATTACAAATATTTTTGCAAATTCTGATGGTTGTATTGAAAATGGTCCAAGATTAAACCAACTTGTCGCACCATTTACCGGTTCTGTAAATAATACACCTACTAATAATATTAATATAATTCCATAAAATATTGGAGAAATTTTTGCAATTGTTTCATAGTCAATACAAATTACTACTATTACTACTGGTATGCTAATAATTAACCACATTATTTGTTTTTGTAATTCTTCATGATTTGTTTCTTGTGTTGCTGAAAACAATGCAACAAAGCCTATTGTAATTAATAAAATGGTACAAATTAAAATTGACCATTCTATATTTTTAAATATTCTTTTTCTCATTTTTCACCTTCTTGAATAAAGCTTTTATGCTTCTTTTTGTTTTTCTTCTGTTTCTACACAAGATGTATCTTCATCTTCTTTATTTATTATTTCTTCTTCTTGGTTATCTTCTTTTTTTTCCTCTTTTTTCTCAACTTCTTTTATTTCAGTTTCTTTTTCTTCTAGATTTTCTTCTTTTACTTCTTCTTCAATATGTTTTCCTGTATCTTTTTGAATTGTCATTTTTCTTGTTTCGTCTTTTATACTCATAATAGGAATGTTTGCATATAATGCTGGTGCTCCATTAGTTCCATCACTATTAACTTTATTTGTTAATCTTACATCTATTTGATTTTCATCAACATCTATATATTTTTTTATAACTTCTATAATTTCTTGTTTCATTAATTCTAGAAAGTCTGCTGATACATTTGCTCTATCTTGCATTAATACAAGATGTAGTCTTTCTTTTGCTGTATCTTTTGAATCTTTAGCATTCTCTTTATTTTCTTTAGAGAATTTTTTGAAAAACTTTACTACATTTTCAAACATCCTATTTTCCCTCCGCTTTGTCTATTTTTTTGAAAAGATTCTTTTAATTTTTGCCATAAAACCTTTTTCTCTACCAGGAATGGTAACTTCTACATTTTCTCCTAAAATTCTTCTTGCTATTTCCATATATGATCTTCCAGAAGGTGCTTTACTATTTGAAACTACTGGTTCGCCTCTATTAGTTTGTGTAATAATATATTCATCATCTGGAACTACTCCTATTAAATCTATAGATAATAAATCTACTATATCTTCAACATCCATCATTTCGCCTTTTTTTACCATATTTGGTCTTAATCTATTTACTACTAATTCTGGATTTTTGATATCTGAAGATTCTAATAATCCTATAATTCTATCAGCATCACGAATTGCAGATATTTCTGCCGTTGTTACTACAATTGCTCTATCTGCACCTGCAACAGCATTTTTGAAACCTTGTTCTATACCTGCTGGGCAATCTACTAATATGTAATCAAAATCTTCTTTTAATTTTTCTGTCAAATCTCTCATTTGTTCTTCATTTACTGCACTTTTATCTCTTGTTTGAGCTGCTGGAAGTAAAAAAAGTTCATTAAAACGTTTATCTTTTATTAGAGCTTGTCTTAATTTACATTTTTCTTCTACTACATCTACTATGTCATATACTATTCTATTTTCAAGTCCCATTACAACATCTAAGTTACGTAACCCTATGTCTGTATCTACTAAAGCTACTTTTTTACCTTTTAAAGCTAAAGCTGAACCAAGATTTGCTGTTGTTGTTGTTTTTCCGACTCCACCTTTTCCAGATGTTATGACAATAACCTCTCCCATACTTTTTTCCTCCTTGAACTTTTTAGTTCATTTTTTTATAAAAATGCATATTTTTAATACATATATAATATACGGAAATCGTTAAAAAGTCAATGTTTCCGTAAGATTTTTTTATGTTTTTTACCATAATATTTCAATGCATTCCTTAGATTTATTTACAAAATCCACAAAATAGTAACTAAACAGTTACAAATTTATTTATTTTCTATTGATTTTTAACTTTGCATAATATACAATATTATTATCAAATTTGTGGATATTTTATCCTTAATCTATAGAAAAAGTTGGTGACAAATGAACAAGAAAAATAATAAGAAAAAAACAATAAAAAAACAATCTGTAAAAAAGAATAATATTACAAAAATGCCTAAAAATACAGAAGATTTTAATATAGATAATAATTTAAATAAAATTTATTATGCTGAATCCTCTAATAAAAAAAGGTATTCTAATAAAATTAGTAATATGGCTGAAGAAAAAAATATGATTAAAGCACAGTCTTTATTTAAGTATCTTTCAGTATTTGTATTAGTGTTTTTTCTATTAGCAGTTAGACTTATATTTATTCAGTTTGTTGATGGCGCTACTTTAAAAGAATCTGCAAATAGGCAACAAACAACTAATCGAACAATTCCTTCTCAAAGAGGCGCAATTTATGATTCTACTGGAAAAGCTCTTGCCATTAGTGCTAATGTGGATACTGTTTCAATTAATCCTAAGAGGTTAAATGTTACAAATGATGATGGAACAATAAATGAAGTTGAGACAAATGCAAAAAAAGATAAGATTGCTCAAGCCTTTGCTGACATATTTACATTAGATGTTACTAATGTTCGTAAACAATTAGATAGTACTAGTGATACAGAAATTATTGCTAAAAAGGTTGAAAAAGATAAGATAGATAATTTAAAAAATTGGATGAAAGAAACTGAAATTTCAGTGGGTATAAATATTGATCCAGATACCAAAAGATATTACCCTTATAATAACTTAGCTTCTAACTTAATTGGATTTTGTGGTACTGATGGTCAAGGTTTATGGGGAATAGAATCATATTGGGATGATGTACTTGCTGGTACACCTGGTAAAATTGTTTCTACTACTGATGTTGCTTATGATTTAGTTCCAGATAAAGATTCTACTTATATTTCAGCACAAAATGGTAGTGATATAACTTTAAGTATTGACTATAATATTCAATCTATTGCTGAAAAATATTTGAAACAAGCTGTAATAGAAAATGACTGTAAAGATGGTGGAAATGTTATTATAATGAAACCTTCTACAGGTGATGTTCTTGCTATGGCTAGTTATCCTGATTATAATTTAAACACACCATTTGAGCCTAATGAGACTTTACAAGCTAAATGGAGTACAATGAATAGCTCTCAGAAAAATACTGCTCTAAATCAAATGTGGGGAAATAAAGCTATATCACATCGCTATGAACCTGGTTCGACTTATAAAGTTATTAATGCAGCTATTGGTTTAGAAGAAAATATTGTAGAACCTGATACGCCTAATGACTTTTCTTGTATTGGCTATGAAACTGTTGCAGGTACTAAAATTCATTGTTGGCGTCAAAGCAATAATGGTCATGGTAATGAAACTATGAGACAAGTTTTAATGAATTCTTGTAACCCTGGTATGATTCAATTAGGTCAAAGAATTGGTTCTGAAACTTTATATAAATACTACGATGCATTTGGATTATTTGATAGAACAAATATACAAACAACAGGTGAATCTTCTAGTTATTATTGGAATTTAGAAAATGTTGGTCCTATTGAACTTGCTACAATGTCTTTTGGTCAAAGATTTACTATAACACCTATTCAATTAATAACTGCAGTTTCCTCAATTGCAAATGATGGTATTTTAATGCAACCTCGTATTGTAACTCAGCTTAAAGATGTTGATACTGGTAATATTACTACCGTTGAGCCAAAAGAAGTAAGACAAGTGGTTTCTAAAGAAACATGTGACCAATTAATTAATATGTTAGAATCTGTAGTTTCTGATGGTGGTGGTTCTTATGGTTCTGTTTCTGGGTACACTATTGCTGGGAAAACTGGTACTTCTGAACCTAATCCAGATAGTCCTGAAGATGGTTATGTTGCATCATTTGTAGGAATCGCACCTTCTCAAAATCCTGAAGTTGTAGTTTTAGTTGTTTTATATAATCCTCAAGGAGAAAAACATATGGGTGGTCAAATTGCTGGTCCTGTTGTTTCTCAAATTTTAACAGAAGTTTTACCTTATTTAGGTATTCCTTCAGATACAGCTGAGCCTACTAATACAAATTCTACATCTACTATTTCAGTTCCTGATGTACGAAATAAAACTGTAGCTGAGGCCAAGAAGATTTTAGAAGACGCTGGCTTTTCTTGTAAAGTTTCTAGCTCTGATACAAATAGCATTATTACAGATCAAGTTCCAAAACTTGGTACAGCATTAATTTCTGGTTCTACAATATGTATATATACTTCTGGAAATGAAGCTAGAATATCTCAAGAAGTTCCAAATTTAAAAGGTAAGTCATTATCTTCTGCTATTAGTTTATTAAAAGCTAAAAATTTAAATATACATGCTTCTGGTACAGGGCAAGTAGTTAGTCAAGAGCCTATGGCTGGTACTTCTGTTGAAGAAGGTACAGTAATTAGTGTTAAATTACAACCATATTCAGAAGATGCACATTAATAAAGCATATCTAAAATATTTTCTAGTAAATGCAAATTTTAAAAAAATCTCAGTAACAGCATAATTATCTAGTACATAAAAAAACCTTAAAGCATAACATTATGTTTGCTTTAAGGTTTTTTATGTATTATATTCTACTTTTGTTTATCTTCATTTACTATAACATATTTTTTAATAAAGTACGTTCCTCCACTGATTATTACTAATGCTATTATTACTAATACTATATTGGTAATAATACCTGTTTTTACTGATATTGTTATATCTGCTTTATCTTGTTGGTTTGGACTTATATTTTCTTCTCCATTTGTAATTGCCATATTAGAAATAAGTCCCATTTCATTTTTATTTCCATACCAACGTAATGTAATTGTTCTAGTAAGTTTTTCTCCTGGTTTTAATGTTTGATTAATTGGAATATATACATAATTTTCTTTTTTTATCCAGCCTGGATTTTCTTTTTCTAAGAATACCATGTTCTCTGGAATATAATCTTTAATTTCATTTACCATTCCTTCTTTTGTTCCTTTATTAGAAACTTCTATTTGATATTGTACAATTACTGTAGAATTCTTTATTTTTCTTCCTACAATCTCAATTTTATAAATATCTCCTGATTCTGTTTTCTGTATATCCACTTTTTTGTCTTCACCATTTAGTTTAACAGATGTAACATATTTATTAGTTTCTAATTTTACATATTGTACATTTACCTCACTGTCACTTTCATTGTCTTCTTCATATCTTCCTGGTTCTTTTTGTTCTTCTTCATTTTTTCCCACAATTACAATGTTTTTCGTTGAAGGATTTTGAGTTTCAATCTTTTCAATTACTTGAAATACAATTTTTACTTCTTTGTAATCTGGTTGTTGCATAGTATTTTTGTCATATCCTTGTATTTCATTTTCTTTGCCACTAGCTAATATTGTTGTTTTGTATCCTCCATCTACTTTTTCCCATTTATATTGTTTGTTTATTTCGTTATCTTCTATAAATTTTAATCCGTCTGGAACTTTATCAAATATATAACCTGCGTATCCACTTTCTAATCCACTATTGTATATTCTTATTGTATATTCAATAATATCATTATACTTAACATTATGGATTATATTACTACTTTGATATACAATACTTCCATCTGGTTGTTTTATTATAGTAGGTTCAGTTCCGCTTACCTCTTGATTATTTATTTTACTTACAAATTTTTCTGGATGTAAATCTGTAGTTTCTCCGTTTGCATTATTTTTTACGGTAATGTCTACTTGTGAACCACTTGTATTTGCTATTATACTATCATCAATTTTAGTTAATACAATTTTTCCATTTTTAATAATATATTGAATTTCTTTTGGAGTAGAATCCAAGTCATATCCTTTAGGTGTTTCAATTTCTTCAATTATAATCTTTCCATTGTCTGTTATAACTAAATTATCTAACAGTATTTCTCCATTTGCATCTGTATAGACAACTGCTTGTTTTGATTGTCCATCATTTTGTTTAATTGATATTTTAATTTTTACATTGCTTATTCCTATATTTGTTTTTTCTTTATCTACTTTTTTTAGTTTAATTTTATATAAATTTTCAGTAGGTAAATTTTCCCTGTGTTCATTTAAAACATTTACTAATACACAATTATCAGATACCTTTGATACTTCAACATTATTAGAATCAGTCACTTTTTTTACACTTTGTATATAAGTTTTACCATTTTTATTAGCAAATTGTATTTTAAATTTCATTGGTTTATCTATTAATTTATATCCATCTTGAGTTTTTATTTCTTCTACAATATATTCATACTCTCCAGCAGTTGGCATTATTAAGTTTGCTATTACTATTCTTCCTTTTACATCAGTAACTAATTCTCTTGCAACTTTTTCTCCCGGCATTTTTACTTTCATATGAACATTTTGCAAACTTATATTTGAATTATTTTTGTCTTTTTTATTTAATACTATTTCATAAAGACCGTCTCCTAATTCATTTCTTACAAGTACTGTTACTAATCTTTTATTATTATCTATAATTGTATCTACATTTGTTGAATCTACAAGCTTTAATCTTCCTGTTTCTTGATCACAGTTTATTTCTACTTGTTTTGGCTTAGTATCAAATTTTCTTCCTGGTGGAGGAACAATTTCTTCAATATCTATATTAATCTTTCCACTACCTTTTATATTTTTAATCCATATTTCACCATTTTGATCTGTAATTGCTTGTTTACTTAAGTTAGTCATACCAATTTCATTTTTTACTTGTATATCTAATTCAGCTCCTGGTAATGTTATTTCTATATCATCAATATCCACTTTTACTACTTTTATATCATATGGTAATATTTCACTGTCACTTGGGACATTTTTTATATGTAGTTCTATATAATTATCTGTTTGATTATCAATTCTACAAATTTCTCCACCTTTTATTATTTCTGCTTTTTCTATTTCTCCTAGTTGCCTATATGTTACTTGCAAAATAATAGGGTCATTTATTTTTTGATATCCATTTGGTTGCTGAATTTCTGTAATTTCATATTGATATGTTCCTTTATCTTTTAATGGTAATCCTATTAATCCTCCTTCACCTCCATCTGCCAATACATCATACTCTGTATTTGTTTCTTTATCCTTTATTTTAAAACTTGCTTTTAATAGTTTTAATTCATCTTCGCTATCTTCCTTAAATATTGCAAATCCTATTACTCTATCAGAAATTTCATTTGGAATTCTTACTCCTAATTCCCATGCATTATCATCAAAATATATATTTATATCTTTTGCACTTTCTTCTGCAATAAATTTTACTTCCTCTTCTCCATCTTCATTCTTTTCTCTTACTAATATAATTACTCTTTCTTTTTCATCTAAAGTATAATTATCGTTTGTTGCAATTTCTTTTAATGTTATTTTTATTTTGCCTTTTCCAGGAATCCTATTTAAATTTATTTCTCCTTTTTTATCTGTCTTTTTTATTGCATTAAGTACTTTTCCATCTTCTGATTCTGCTCTTATTTGGAAAGTAACTCCTTCAACTTTTATGTTTTTGTTCTCTGTAGTTTGCTTTTCAATTTTTAATGTTATATCTTTTCTTTTATGGTCATCTCCAGAGCCGTTTCCTTCTTCTTCTTTATTTTCTATTGTTAATTTTATATTTGGCTGATTATTATACTTTTGTACACTAGCATATTCTTTTCCTTTCGTTATATATGCTTCTTGCACATTTCCTTTTGAATCATATATTACAGTTATTTCTATATCTTCTGGAAGAAGTTTATATCCGTCTTGAGTTTTTACTTCTTTTATTGTATATACTTCTGTTGAGTTTGGTATAATACTTCCAAATGAGAAAAATGCTCTTCCTCTATTATCTGTATTTAAATTTCCTACAAGTTGTTTCCCTTTGTAAATTCCGAATTCTACTTTTTCTAATTTTATGTCATTATCTACACTTCCTACTTTATTTATTTCAATACCTGCTTTAGGAATACATGGAATTCTAATACATATTTCTTGTTTTGTATTATTTACAGTTACTTCTACATTTTTATCAGTTTTATCTGAAAGTTGTAATTTTTTATAATATACATTTCCCCCTTGTGAACTAACTTGTTGTTTAATCTCTCTATTTACAAATACTGTTCTTATTTGTGTATCTAATAAATATTGATTAGGAATACTTATTTCTTGTAGATTTATTTGTATTTCACCTTGACCAGTTAATCCATTTATTGTAGCATTTCCTTCTGATGATGTTGCAATTGTTCTTAAATTTGTTCCTATTTCTTGTTTTATTTCTACATCAAATTTTACATCATCTATTGATATTATAGGATTATATTTATTATATGGCTCAATAATTACTTTGTATGTTGGCTCAGGTTTTCTTTCATTTTCAACTATAATTTCAATATAGTTTCCTTCTATTTTATTTATCTTACATTCACCTGGAAGATAAATATCATCTTGGTGTAATTTTGCATTTGTTATGTTTCCTTCTTTATCTGTTGTTATATTAAGTCCAATTTCTTCTTGTGCATAATATCCTGTTGGAGCCTTTTTTTGATTTACTTCATATATAGCAGATCCATTTGTTATATATGTATACATTGGTATCATAACTGTTCCTGTATTATCTGTTACTCCATATCCATAGGTCTTGTAATCCTCACTGCTTGGATCGCGATATTTACTAACATAAAAACCTGCATTTGCTAGTCTAAGTGATGTGTCAGTTTTATCTACTGTTATAATTCCCATTGTTAAATATGCTAATTCATTTTTTATTGTTACAATAATTTTATGATTAACTTCATCTATTTCTACTTCTAATTCTTCATCTGTATTTTTTTCATCTATTACTATTTTTTCTGTATTTTTATCTCTATTAAATGAAACTACATATGTTTTATTATTTATTTTATGATGTAATGGTGCTTTAGTTTGTGTTATTTCAAATTTCAAATCTCCTGATGCAAATATATATTCAAATATTGATTTGTTTCCAATATTTCCGATTCCTCTAGTTCTATTCATTATAATAGTTCCATTTTGAATTAGTTTGGCATTAAATTTAGAGCCAATAATACTTGCTTTATCATTATGGATATTTTCATTAATTACTTCTAGTGCAAAATAAGTATCTTCTACATCTGTTATATTACTTCCATCACCATTACTATTTATAAGGCTATTTTGTATTTGAATTTTTATATTTTTATTATCTTCTTTAAAAATATTACTTTTATCTTCTACAATTTCTAAGCCTTTACCAGTATTTTTTAATATTCCTACTTTTGGTGTAGAGTCTAATTGATAACCTGGCTCTGCTTTTGTTTCTATTATTTTAACTTCTATATTTCCGTTAGGAATATTTAAATTACTAAAGAATTGTGCTATTTCCTTTGCATTTCCTTTTGTTTTTACTGATCCTCCATTATCATATTTTAATATAACTTCAAATTCAGTTTTTGTTAAAATTTCATTTTTCGCACCTATTTTTTCAAATTCAATTTTATAATTTGGCTTTTTAAATTTGTCAATAATTGTCATATGTACATCTAATTGATAATTTTCATCTGTTTCGTATTCATCACATCTTTTGTATTCTATGTCTCTATATCCTTTTTCCACTAATATTGTGCTTGTTTTTATTTCTCCCTTATCATTTTGTTCATAATCAACTCGTAATTGTATAGGTTCAGATATAATTTCATATCCTGGTACTGGTGATAGCTCTTGTATATAGAATGTATATTTGCCTAATTCTTTAACTTTAAAATCATGCAATTCTACATATCCATTTTCATCTGTTTTTAGTATATATTCTTTACTTCTATTATCTCCATATTCTGCTCTTAATTTAAATTCAGTATTTCCTAAAAGATTTCCCAATTTATCTTTTTTTGTTAAAAAGAAACATATATTAGCTTTTTCAATAGATTCTGCCTTTTTTTCATTTATTTCTTTTAAAATTATATCTCCTGTTACTTCATCTTTAGTTACATTTTTTGCACTTTCTTCTGTATTAATATTATATTGATTATTCTCACCTTTTACTAAAACAATTTTCTTTTCAGTAGGATCCAATTTATATCCTTCTAATGTTTTTAATTCCTTTACTGTTATTTCTAATTTTTCACTATTCCATAGTGGAACAGAAATTTCTCCATTTTTATCTGTTTGTGTTTTTATTGTTTTTACAAAATTATCTGATTTTATAGTAACTCTATACATAATTCCAGGTAATAACTCAGCTTGTAAATTTTCTTTCTTAATTTTAAATTGTTGAGTAATTTTATATTCTTCTTTTAATTTTGCTTTTATTTTTACATGTAATGTATGTATTACTTCTTCATCATTTTCTTCTTTTATTACTTGTGCATTTTCATATTGCTTAACTGATTTTATTAATTTATTTTTAAATGTAACTGGTAATTTTACATCTGGGAATTCGTATATATTATTTGAATCACCCTTTATTATATATGAAAATTCTCCCTCTCCTGGATATTGTATTTTATCTATATTTGCTAAACCTTCTGTATTTGTTGTTGCCTCTATAATTCCTAAATCTAAAGGTTGTTCAAGTTTTACCTTTATGTTCTCTAAATTTTCATTTGCTTCACCTATTAATTCTATTCTGATGGCATTTTTTTCTACCTTTTTGTCATTTGCTATAACTAGACTAATTTCTTGTCTTTTATTGTCTATATATACTTCTGCATTTTTACTTGTTTTATTTGCAACTCCAGAAATTTTATTTGTATTTTTATCTCTATTTATTGTAACTACAATTTCATTACCTTGAATTTTATATCCATTATTTGTAGCTATTTGATTGATTACGAAACTGATTTCTCCACTTCCTGCTAATTTATCTATTTGTGCTATACCATCTTGATTTGTTACAAGTTCTTTTTTTATTATTTCTGAATTGTTTGAATACACTTCTACATTATATTTTGCATCTTTTACTTTTATACTTTCACTATTTTTATCTATTGTGTGTATTACAAAATTATAAAAAGGTTTTTCTACTTTTGCGTATTTACATATTATATTTATTTTATAGTCTGCTGTAATTTCTGCTTGAACATTTGGATTACTACTGTTTATAAATACTATTTTTCCATTTTGTATATCTACTGTTAAGCTTGTTTCTCCTATAGAATTGTAACTACTAGGTGTATTTACTTCTTTCAAAATATATGTGTATTTACCATTTGTTTTCATTACATCTATTAAACCATCTGCTTTTCCATTTTCATCTGTTTCATAATTTATTCTTTTGTCTTCTTCTTGTTCATTTACTTTTGGTTCAACTATTTCGAATTGTAAACCTCCTAGTTTTACACTATTGTCTTCTTTATCAACAGCATTAATTTGTATTGGAATTCTTTCTTCTTCTATTGTATATGGACCAAACACTAAATCTTCGCTTTCATTTCCTGCATTGTCTACAGTTTTTATATGTAAATAATTCGCCCCACTTTGATTAATTTTAATTGTATCATTTATATTATTAATCCAATCACTATATTCTACATTTGCATTTTTATCATTTGTTATTGCATATTTATATGACTTAAATCCACTACCACCTATATCTATAAAACTTAAATTTACAGAAATATTTTCATGCATATTTCTTTGTTCAGAAGGTTCTACATGCACTTTAGGCGCTATTTTATCTTCTTGAACTGTAATTTCTCTTTCAAATGCATCTGATTCAAGTCCATCTACATTTTTTACTTTTAATACTATTCTATATGTTCCTTCTCCATATTGTTGATAGTTAACAGGTGCTTCTTGTCCACTATATATTTCATCTTTTCCTTTATATAATTTCCAATTATGTTCTACTATTGCTTTACCTACTGGATCATATGAAGTATCTATTAATTGTAAATTTTCATATACAGTAATTTCACTTTTTACAACTTCAAATTGAGCAATAGGTTTTGTTGCACTTGTTGATATATATTGTACTGCATCTTTACTCCATGTATCTTGATGATCTTTTACTATAAGCTTTACTAAATAATTTTCTCCCTCTTGTATTGTTTCTAATTTTCCTTCTGTCCATTCTTTATCTTCTACTTTTTTATAAAACCATTTTTCCTCTGATATTCCATTATATGCTGATTGTCTATCTAAATCATATGATTTTTCTGAACTTAGTGTAATTTTACCATTTTCTATTTTACTTGTTATTATTGCTATTGGTCTTCTATGTAAATATAATTCTTTTATTAATTGGTTTTCAAAATATATATCATATTTTCCTACATTTTCAAATTCTTCCATTATTGCATCTTGAAAGTTTCCACTATTTATATATTTTCCATTACTATTTTCATAGAAATTTTCATTATGGATTGCTTTCCATCTTCCATTTGGATATGCTGCATTTATTGTATTATTTTTTAAATTTTCTGGTGTTACTTGCATATCTATAGGTTCATTTATTATTAAATTTTGATTTGTTGGATATGATTCTAATAAGCTTTTTATGTATTTTACTGTTTCTTGTATTGCTTGTTCATAATTTATATTTTCTATAAATGTTCCTTTATTATCATTTTTGTTTACTATATTTTGTATTTGTTCTGCATTTTCAGAAGTTCCCCATCCCACATAATGAATATCTTGACTTAAAAATCTAGATATTGCTTGACTTAAAACTCCTTCATCTTCTAAATCTTTATTTATTTTATCTTCTACATTTACTATTAATCTTAATGCATCATCTTTCCATTTAGCTTGTTGTAATACTTCTAAGAAATTTTTATAGTTTGTGACCGTTAAGCCTATATTTCTATATCTTGCATATGGTTGGCTACATGAAAATATTCCATATGAACCTGTATATATAGGATCTGGATCTGTGTAATCTATAATTAAGTTATCATTTTGATATACTTTTATGTTATTTCCCTTTGCTAATATATGGTATTTAGACCATGTATTTCTAGTCCATGTTGCATTTGTTTTTTGTAATAATTGTAGGTTTGATAATGAAAATTGATTATTTGTAATTTTATATAATCCATTTTCATAATTAAATCCTCCACTATTATCTCTTTTATTTAATAGTAACAAATATGTGGTTACAGTTCCGTTTTCATTTACATTAAATCTAAACATTGATCCCATTATATCATCATCAGAATTATCACTCATATTCTCATATGAAAAATCTATATCATCAAATCCAAAATTATCAGGATAATAAAAACCTGTTAAATCATTAGTATTTTCTCTGTTTATTACTTCATTTCCTGAATAATGCCAATCTCCTGGATAGCCCACTCTACCCCAGTTATTTAGTATATCTGCTGCATCTGCTGAATTGCTTGAAAAGTCCTCTGTTTGTATTTCTTGTACATTTACTTTTTCTGGATCTATATTTTGTTTTTCAAGCTCTGCCTTTAAATCTTTTTCAAAGTTAGATATATCTACTTTAGATTTATTTTTTGTTAAAACAATATCTATAACTGGTTGCTGTCTTGTTTGTAAACTAACTACTTGCATAGAATTTACAATTGTTCCACCAATTATAAATATTAAAATGCTAATAATTATAATACAAAATAAAATTCTAGTTTTTTTCATATTTGTTTATGCTCCTTTTTTACCTATAAAAATTAATATATATATAAATTTTAGCATCTTATATATTTTAATACAATGGTAAATTTTTCTTAAAAAATTTGAGAAGTGATGTTCCTTTACGGTTCTTCACTTCTCAAGTTTTTTTAATTTTATATTACATTTTTGTAATAATTTGTCTTTTTTTTGTAATATTTGGGGCTTTTTACTAGGGAATAGGTGGTTTTATTTATTTTGCCATGCTAATATTGGAAAACCTGAATTTACATCTGTAGTTTCTATAAATTTATTTGTTAAGTATTTATCTATATCTTCTTGATTCCAATTTATTAATTGTTCTTTCGTTAAATCCATATTTACTCCACTATATACAGGTTCTGATGAACTCAAATATGGTTTATATGATTCATCAGTTGTAAAAACATTCCTAACAGTTAATTTTGTTTCATATTCTTTTGAAACTCCTCCTATTATTCCACCAGAGCATTTAGCTTCTGCTACTTTTTTTGTACATCACCTATATTATAACTATAATTTATAGCTGTTTCACCTTCAGTTGCCATTCCAAGAATTCCTCCAACATATGCCCTATTGTTGGAATTTCCTTTTATTGAAATTACACTTCCAATATTATAGCAAAATTCTATTTTAGCATTTGCTTGTTTAGCATGTGCCTGTCCAACTATACCTCCTATTGCTGCATTTCCTGTAATTACATTTAAATTACAACATTCTACAATATCAGTACTTTCTGTAACAGCTGCTATTCCCCCATTACATGATGCATTACCTGTAACATTTGCATTATTTATACATTTTTCAATATATGAATTACTGGCATATGCCACAATTCCTGCTATATTATTTCCAGTACCTATAACTTCTACACCGTTAATACAATTTATAATATTTGTCCCTTCTGCTATAGCTATTATTCCTGCTATATTTTTACCACCACTTATATATCCATTTACTTGTAAATTTTCTACTTGTGCATTATTACAGTTTCCAAATAGAGCTAATTTTTCCTTGTTAGAATCTTTTATATATAGATTATTTATTATATGATTATTTCCTTTAAATATTCCTGCAAAATAGTTAGAATCATTTCCTATTGGTACCCATTGATTATTTTCATTTCCTTGTAAATCTATATCATTCATTAATTTAATTGTTTTATCTTCAAAAGTTTTACCATTGTTTACTTCTTGAGCAAATTTTATTAAGTCTTCTAATGTATATATTTCTGTATCTACAATTTTATCTTCTTTTCCTAGTGAATTTATTATTTTTGGCACACTTCTATCTATTTCAAATTTCCATCCACTATTACTATATTTTTTCTCACGATCATTTTCTTTTGTATTAAATATTGATCTATATATTCATTTTGATTATATTTTTCATTTAATATTTTTTCTGATTCCAATTCTAGCAATGCAATTTCTAATTCTACCTTCGCCTCTGATTCTTTCATAGACTCTGCCCCTTGTTGTGCTTGTTTTATTATTCCATTATTCCCTAAAATTATTGTTATGCTTACAGACACCAATATTACTAATATTATTATTGTAACTACTAATGCAATTAAAGTTATTCCTTGATTATTTTCTTTCATTTTTCCCTCCTAATACGTATCTATATTTATTATACATTAACCTTTGTCTTAATTCAATTACATTTTGGTTACATATTTATTACATTTTTATTTATCTATTTTTTCTTTCTTGCATATGATAACATATTTCTGCTAATATTGAATCTGGCAGTATTTTGCTTCCGAATCTTGCTATTTTTATATCGATTCCTGGTATTATTTTAAATTTATTTTTTAGCATTTTATCTATTGCATATTTAGCTATTTTTTCACTTGATGCTTGCCTTAAATTAAATTTTACTTTTGCCACATTATTAAAATTAGTATTTACTGGTCCTGGGCATAATACACTTATTTTTACATTTGAATTCATCTTTTTTAGTTCTTTATTTATTGCTTCAGACATACGAAATACATAATTTTTAGTTGAATAATATGTTGTCATTAGTGGCCCTGGCATAAATCCAGCTACTGATGCTACATTTAATATTCTTCCACTATCTTTTAATACCATATCTTGCAAAAATAATTTTGTTAACATATGAACTGCAATTACATTTGTGTGTATCATATTTAATTCAGTTTGTAAGTCGGTTTGTACAAATTTTCCAAATAGTCCAAAACCAGCATTGTTTATTACTACATCTATATTTTTAAATTTATTTCTTATTTCTTCATATAAATTTAGTACTTGCTTTTCATCACTTAAATCAGCTGTTATTACATGCACTATTTGTGAATTATTTGTCATTTGTAATTCACTTTTTAATTCTTCTAATTTTCCTTCTTCTCTTGCTGTAATTATAATATCATATCCAAGTTTATATAAATATTTAGCCATATCTCGCCCTATTCCTGAAGAAGCTCCGTGTAATAAGTGCTAACATATTTTTTCCTCCTTTACTTAAAAGCTAATTATTTCAGTATAACATTCCATTGCAAATTTATCTGTCATACCTGCAATATAATCTATAATTGCTTGTATGTAATCTTTTTCATTTTCTAAATTATATAATACTTTATTTTCTAAATTTGTGTTTTCTCTTGATTTTAGGTTTGAATAATTCATAAGCCATCTTAAAAAATCTGTTATCATATTAGGATATATATACATTTTTTGTTTTAGCTTATTATGTGTATCCATTCCATCATAAAAATTATATAATGTATTAAAAATTTGATTTATTACTAAATTAAAATAATCTCTTGATGGCTCAATTCTTTCATTTTTATATATATTTTTGTAATTAAATCTTTTTATAGTATCTAATAGTTCTAATTTTTCTTTTGTAAAACATATACCATTTTCAATTGAGCTGTTTGTGCAAATATCATATACAAGTTCATGTATAATATTTGTATTGTTTAATTTATTATTAAAGTTTTTTAGAATATTATTCAATTCTTCTAATTTATCTTTTGTTAAAATATTTAATCTGATAGCATCTTCTATATCTCTTCCTATATATGATATTTTATCTACTACTTTTACAACACAAGCTTCCCATGTATATGGCATATATTCATTTGGTTTAGTATAATCATTATTTAAATCAATTACTTCTTCTCTTGGATATACACTATTTTCATCTATTTCACCACAATGTGATATTATTCCATCTCTTACTGCATATGTAAGATTAAGGTTTTTCATCTTGCCTTCAGTATCTTCTAGTAATTCTATGTCATCTACAAAATGCAAGCCATTTTTTTCATGCCATATCGTCTTTCCTAATTTTTCTTCAGAAATTTTTGATAATATTCGTTCACCCTCATGTCCAAAAGGTGTATGTCCTATGTCATGTGCAATAGCTATTGCTTTTGTCAATTCTGTGTTTAATCCTAAGTAATTTGCTATTGTATAACTAATATTGTCTACATGAATTACATGTTCACTTCGAGTACAAATATGGTCATTTGTTGGGGCAAAAAATACCTGTGTTTTATTTTTTAATCTTTTATATCCGTTACAATGGCTAATTCTATTGGCATCTCTTTCAAATTCTGAACGCAAATCTTCTTGTCTTTTATACATTTGCTGTTCTCTTTTTATTATGTTATCCCATTTTTTATTTTGTGGATTTGCTGATACTAATTCAAATTTTTTCATTTTAATTTCCGCCTTTCTCAATGTATAATTTTAGTTTTTTAAACTTATTGTTTCTTTATTAATATGGTAATTCCTCTAATTATAATAAGCTTGCATCAATTAGATGCAAGCTTATTTAGGTTATTTAATTTAGTAAAAGGCTTTTTCTCCTCTTGACTTTTATTTTTTATAAAGTTAGTTTCCAAATATTTTGTCAAATTCTTCTCCTGTAATTTTTTCTTTTTCTAATAATATTTTAGCCACTGCGTGTAATTTGTCTATATTATCACTTAAGATTTGAGCTGCTCTATTATATGCTGTATCAATAATTCTTTTTACTTCTTCATCTATAATTCCAGCTGTTTCTTCTGAGTATTCTTTTGCTTGTGCAAAGTCTCTTCCTATAAATACTTCTTCTTGATTTGAACCTAACAATATTGTTCCTATTCTATCACTCATACCATATTTTGTTACCATACCTTTTGCTATTTTAGTTGCTCTTTCAATATCATTGCTAGCTCCAGTAGATACATCATTTAGTATTAATTGTTCTGCTACTCTTCCGCCTAATAAAGAAATAATATTTTCTTCCATTTCTGATTTTGACATAAAGTTTTTATCTTCTGTTGGACGATACATTGTGTATCCTCCTGCCATTCCTCTTGGTACAATTGATATTTCATGTACTGGATCTTGTGTTGGTAAAAATCTACTTACTACTGCATGACCTGCTTCATGATATGCTACAAGTTTATTTTCTTTTTCACTTCTAACTCTTGTTCTTTTTTCAGGTCCCATAGTTACTTTAACCATAGCATCTTCTATCTCACGTTCTCCAATTTCCATTAAGTTTCGTCTTGCTGCAAGTAATGCTGCTTCATTTAATATATTCTCTAAATCTGCTCCTGCAAATCCTGATGTATTTTTTGCTATTACTCTTAAATCAACATCATCAGCAAGTCTTTTTCTTCTTGAGTGTACTTCTAATATTTGCTCTCTTGCTTTAACATCTGGAGCTCCTACTACTATTTGTCTGTCAAATCTTCCTGGTCTTAATAAGGCTTTGTCTAAGATATCTGGTCTGTTAGTTGCTGCAAGTACAATTACGCCTTCATTTTCTGCAAATCCATCCATTTCAACTAATAATTGGTTTAGAGTTTGCTCTCTTTCATCATGGCCACCACCAAGGCCTGCTCCTCTTTGACGTCCAACTGCATCTATTTCATCTATAAATATTATACATGGTGCCTTTTTCTTTGCTTCTTCAAATAAATCTCTTACACGTGAAGCACCAACACCAACAAACATTTCTACAAAGTCAGAACCACTGATTATAAAGAATGGTACCCCTGCTTCTCCTGCTACTGCTTTAGCAAGTAATGTTTTACCTGTTCCTGGTTGACCTACTAATAAAACTCCTTTTGGAATTCTAGCACCCATATCTGTGAATTTCTTTGGATTTTTTAAGAATTCTACTATTTCTTCTAATTCTTCTTTTTCTTCGTCTACACCTGCTACATCTTTAAATGTAACTTTTGCTTTATCTTGTGGATTTATTACTTTTGCTTTACTTTTTCCAAAAGTCATTGTTTTACTTCCAGCTCCACCTTGGCTTCCTGACATTAAGAAGAACCAGAATAATAAGAAGATAATTAATATACCAAATGGAGTTAATAAACTTAATAGAACAATAAAGAAAGATTCTGATTTTTCTGTTATGCTAATAGTTCCTGCTTTCATAGAATCTGATGCAACTTCCATTAAGTTATCCATACTTGGAATATTAACTGTTTTTGGTAAATTTTCATTTTTTAATGTTACTGTTGCTTTTTTACCATCTGCTTCAATCTCAACTTCTTTTACTTCTCCTGCTTCAATTTTGGCTACTAAATCTGAGTATGCCAATTTGTTATCACTATTTTCTAATATTGATGTTACTACTACAATGGCTATTACTAATATTATAAGCCACATAGCTATAGTTTTAATACTACTTTTCAAAATTTTTCCTCCTTATGGTATTTTTTTCCTTTTCATTTACCTTTGAAATATAACACATATTACTTTGTTTTGCAATAGATTTTTTTAAGTTTTTTTGTCGGATATACTGATATATAAGCGTTTCAGCTACGGAACGTTACGTTACCTTTATTTTATCTTTTCGAAAAAAATTTTTTTATCTTGTATTTTTATTTTTATGTATTTATTTGGCATTATATATTTATTTCCTATAGCTTTATTGCACATTGTTACTATATCTTCTATATTAATTTTTGCAATTTCTTGGCTATTCCCTAACACTTTAGATATTGCTAGTACTATTATTCTTTTTTGCAAAACTTTTTCTTCACTATTAAACTTTTTTAATGATAAAATTACATCATTTTTACCTTGTAACTCGTCATTCCCTAAGTTTTCTTGTATTTTATTTAATTCATTTTTTGCAATATTTTCTATGTACTCATTTTCTTCCATACAAATTTGTGACATTCTATTACATGCATTTACTATATTAGTATCAAAGTTTTGCTCTATGAATGGAAATAATAAATTTCGTACTTTATTTCTTGTATATTTATTTTCTTTATTTGAACTATCTAATTTAGGAAATAATTTTTCTCTATCACAGTATTCTTCAATTTCATTCCTTTGTACATATATAAGTGGTCGTATATAATAATTATCTCTAATAGGCTCTATTCCCTTTAATCCTGATGTTCCGGTTCCTCTTAATATATTCATAAATACTGTTTCTGCATTATCATTTGCTTGATGTGCTGTTGCTATTTTTATGTTCTTTGTATGTTGTTTTTGTGCTACTTCTTCAAAAAATGCATAACGTAGCTTTCTACCAGCTTCTTCTGTTCCTATTTTATGCTCTTTAGCATATTTTACTACATCTTGTTTTTTTATATAGCAAAGAATTTCATGGGATTTACAAAATTCTTCTACATATTTTGTTTCTTCATCAGCTTCTTTTCTAATGCAATGATTAAAATGTGCTACTACTAATGTAAAATGATTCTCTTTTTGCATTTTCCATAAAATGTGTAAAAGGGCCATAGAATCAGGCCCGCCAGAAACACCTACAATAATAGTATCTCCATTTTGTATCATTTCATACTTTTTAATTGTATTATTCACTTTTTTTACTATATCTTTTTCGAGTATTGCTCTTTTACTTAATTGTTTATTCACATTTTACTCCTTTTATGTGGAAAATTAATCTCTATATTTTTCTATATTTGCAAATTTTGTATAATTTCCAAGCCATAATAATTCTACTGTACCTGTAGAACCTCCACGGTGTTTTGCAAGTATTACTTCTGCTATATTCTTTTTTTCGCTATCTTCATTATAATAGTCATCACGATATAAAAATATAACAATATCAGCATCTTGTTCTATAGAACCAGATTCACGAAGGTCTGATAACATAGGTCTATGGTCTGGACGTTGCTCTGGAGCTCTTGATAGCTGTGATAAAGCAATTACTGGTACATTTATTTCTTTTGCTAAAATTTTTAAAGACCTACTTATTTCTGCAATTTCTTGTTCACGGCTTGCTCCTCGTTTTCCTGACCCTTGTACTAATTGTAAATAATCAATTACAACTAATCCTATGTCTTTTTCTAATTTTAGTTTTCTACATTTTGCCCTAATTTCCATTATACTTATACCTGGTGTATCATCAATATATATTTTAGTTTCTGATAGCTCACCTGATGCATTTGCAAGTTTTGTCCATTCTTCATCATCTATTGTTCCTGTTCTTACTTTATTACTATCTACCATAGCTTCACTACATAAAATTCTACTTGTTACCTGCTCTTTAGACATTTCTAAACTAAAGTATGCGACTCCTACATTTCCTTTTAATGCTGCATTTGTAGCTAAATTAATTGCAAATGCTGATTTTCCCATTGCTGGTCTTGCAGCTACTAATATTAAATCTGAATTGTGAAGTCCTGCTGTTTTTTCGTCTAAATCTATAAAGCCTGTTGTGATTCCTGTTACGTGTTGTTTTTGATTATATAACTGTTCTAATTCTATAAATGTATCTACTAAAATATCTTTTATAGAACTATATCCAGTTTGATTTCTTGATTGTATAGTATCAAAAATTTTCTTTTCTGCTTGGTCCATTATTGTATCAACTTCTTGTGTTTCATCATACCCCATGCTTATTATATCATTTGCTGTTTTTATAAGATTTCTTAAAATTGCCTTTTCTTCTACTATTTTTATATATTTTTCTACGTTTGCTGTAGTAGGTACTTTTTCTGGAAGTTCTGCTAAATATTCTAGCCCTCCTACTGCTTCTAACTTTCCAATAGAAGATAATTCCGATTTTACAGTAATGATATCAACTGGCTCTGAACGATTATATAAATTTACAATGGCAGAAAAAATTATTTTGTTATCTTCTCTATAAAAATAATCTTCTTTTAGCACTTCTATTGCTGATATTATAGCATCTTTATCTGTTAACATACTTCCAATAACAGCTTGCTCTGCTTCTGTATCATGTGGTGGCACTTTTCCTAGTTCCATTACTGCTCTCTTCCTTTTCTATTTTATATTATTTACTTACTGCCTGTACTTTTACTGTTCCCATTACACCTTCAAATAACTTTATTGTTACATTTGTTGTTCCTAATGTTTTTATATTTTCTTCTAGCATTATTTTCTTTTTATCTACTTCTATTTGATAGTTTGATTTTAAAGCTTCTGCTATTTCTTTTGCTGTAATTCCTCCGAATATTTTCCCATTTTCTCCAGCTTTAACTTCAATTTTTAATGTTATTTTCCTTAATTTTTCAGAAATTTTTAATGCTTCTTCTTTTTCTGTATCTTTTTTAAATTGTTTTGAGCTTTGTTTTGCTTGTAATTTTGATAAATTTTCTTTATTTGCTTCTAATGCTAAATTTTTTGGAAATAAAAAATTTCTAGCATATCCATCACTTGCATTTATAATTTCATCTTTTTTGCCTACCCCTTTTATATTGTCTAATAATATTACTTTCATAAAATTTCCTCTTTTCTAACCTTCTATTTCGCTAAAATATTCATTTATACGATTTATTAATTCTTGTTTTACTTCTAAAATAGTCATACCTTCTACTTGTGCACCTGCTAATGTTATATGACCTCCACCGCCTAATTTTTCTAATATTAGTTGCACATTTATATCTCCTATTGAACGTCCACTAATGCAAACTTTTTCTCCCATTTTGCCAATTACAAATGAAGCGGTAATATTACTTATTGTTAATAGTTCATCTGCTGCTTTTGCACATATAATGTTACTATTTATATCCTCTTTTTCATATATAGAAATACCTATAGTTTGATTTACTAATTCTGTTTTTGATATTATTTCTGATATTTTATTATGTGTATCTAAATCACTTTGGAACCATTTTTTTACTTTTATTATATCTACTCCACATTTTCTTAAATATGCTGCTGCTTCAAATGTTCTTACCCCTGTTTTAAATGTAAAGTTTTTTGTATCCATCATAATTCCAGCATACAAACTTTCAGTTTCAATTTCTGTTAATTTTATGTCTTGTTCTGAATATTCTATTAGCTCTGTTACTAATTCTGCTGCTGAAGATGCATATACTTCTTGAAAAGTTAATATTGAATTTTTTATGAAGTCTGTACTTCTTCTATGATGGTCTATTATTACTATTTTATTTGTTTTTTCTAATAATTCTGGTGCTTCTACATAATTTTCTTTATGAGTATCTACTATTACTAATAATGTTTCTTCTGATATTTTTGATAATGCTGTTTCTTTTGTTATAATTGCATTTTTGTATTCTTCTACTTTTTCAACTTCTTGTAAAAAGTTTTGCAAACTTAATCCATAAGTATCATTTACTATATTAACATCTTCTTTTCCCATAGTTTTTGCAAAACGGTAAATTCCAAATGCTGAGCCCATTGCATCTATATCAGTATTTGTATGTCCCATTATTATAACATTTTTTGATTCATTTATTAATTCTTCTAAAGCATGTGCTACTATTCTTGCTTTTACTTTAGTACGTTTTTCTACTTCTTGTGTTCTTCCTCCAAAAAATGTATATTTTCCATTCTTTCTTAAGATAGCTTGGTCTCCACCCCTACCTAATGCTATATCTATTGTTGCTTGAGCCATTTTATATTTTTGATAGTTTGATTCTCCTTCTTCCGTAATTGCTATACTTAATGTTGATTGCATCTTTCCTGGAATATTAATTTCTTTTATTGTATCTAGTATATTAAATTTATTTTCCTCTAATTGTGTAATATGTTTTTGTTCCATTATCACTACAAATGTATCTCTATCTTGTTTTATTATTAATGCTTCTAGCTCTCCTGCCCAGTCATAAATTACTTTTTCTATTTTTGCTATTATTTGTGGCTTATCTTCATCTGAAATTCTTTGCATTATTTCTTCATAATTATCTATCATTATGATTCCTACACATATTTTAGAGTTATTATATATTTCTTGAAGCTTAAAATGTTGTGTTTCGTCTATAAAGTATAATGTAGCCATGTATTCGTCTTCTTTTACTTTGTCTTTTGTTTTGTCTTTTGATTTAACATATTCTCCTACTACTTTATATGTTCTATCTCCTATTTTTACTTGTTTTTTTATTAATTCTTCTAGCTCTTTTTTGTTTTCTTCACTTCCATTTTTTATCTCTAATTTTAATTCTTTTACTATATTATTTAAGTAATTATTTATATCTATGTTTGCAAATGTATGTATAAATTTTGAACTTTTCCAAATTATATTTCCATCTGTTTCTATTATTACTAATGGAAATGGTGAGTTTATTAAGGTTCCTTTTGCTGCATTATCAACTGTTAATGTTAAATCTTTGATATGTTCTGAAAGTTCTACTTTTCTTTTATTATTTGTCCAATATGCATACATTAATATTATTACATATAAGATGATTGATGGAGTTATGAAGTTTATTTCATATATGCATAATACTATTAATAAAATTGCTATTATTATTAGATAAATTTTGGTTTTTGAAACTAATTTATCAAACACTTTTTTATTGCTTGGCATATTATTATTCCTCTTTCTTTTTATTATTATAGCTTAAGTTTTACGCTATATTGCAAGGTATATTATAGCATAAATATTAGTGAAAGTAAAGGAAAAAAAATGAACTTTAAGAGTGCCTAAAGTTCATTTTTACTATATTTTTAGATTATTTTTATAATATGCACAATTTAGAAAAAACTATTTTTTTATTGTTCTTCTACTTCTATTTGTGTGCTTTTATATTTTGCAAGTCCTGTACCTGCTGGGATTAATTTACCAATTATTACATTTTCTTTTAATCCTACTAGTTCGTCTACTTTGCCTTTTATTGCTGCTTCTGTTAATACTCTTGTTGTTTCTTGGAATGATGCTGCTGATAAGAAGCTATCTGTTGCAAGTGATGCTTTTGTTATACCAAGTAATACTCGTTTTCCTGTTGCTACACGTTTTCCTTCTTGTTCCATTAATTCATTTTCGTCTTTAAATTCATACATATCAACTAATGAACCTGCAAAGAATTTTGTGTCTCCTGGATCTTCTACTCTTACTCTCTTAAGCATTTGTCTTCCTATTACTTCTATATGTTTATCATTAATGTCAACACCTTGGTTTCTATATACTTTTTGTACTTCTTGTACTATATAGTTATATACTCCTTCCGGTCCTTTTATTAATAATAATTCATTTGGATTTATAGAACCTTCTGTTAATGGTTCTCCTGCTTCAACTTGCATTCCATCTTTTACTTTTAGTTTTGAACCAAATGGAATAACATATGTTTTACTATCATCACTTGAAGTAACTATTACTTCTCTTCTCTTCTTTTCATCAGAAATTTTAACTGTACCATTAATTTCAGAAATAATTGCAAGTCCCTTTGGTTTTCTTGCTTCAAATAACTCTTCAACTCTAGGAAGACCTTGTGTAATATCTGCTACACCGGCAACACCACCAGAGTGGATAGTTCTCATTGTAAGCTGTGTACCTGGCTCACCAATAGATTGTGCTGCTATAATACCTACAGCTTCACCTATTGTTGCTTTTTCTCTACTTGCTAAGCCCATACCATAACATTTTGAACATACACCATTTTTAGTTCTACATCCAAATACGCTACGTACTCTTACTTTTTCAATTCCTGCTTCTACAATTTTATCTGCAATTTTATCATTTATCATTGTGTCTGTATCCACAATTAACTCACCTGTTTGTGGATTATTAATATTATGTAATGGATATCTTCCTATTAATCTTTCTTGTAATGATTCAATTTCTTGATTTCCATCTCTAATTGCTGTTAATTCAATTCCATCTTGTGTTCCACAGTCATCTTCTCTTACGATAATATCTTGTGAAACATCTACTAATCTTCTTGTTAAATATCCAGAGTCGGCTGTTCTTAAAGCTGTATCTGAAAGTCCTTTACGAGCACCGTGTGCTGAAATGAAGTATTCTAGGGCATCTAATCCTTCACGGAATGAAGATTTAATTGGTATTTCTACTGTTTTACCAGTTGTACTAGCCATAAGTCCACGCATACCTGCAATTTGTTTTAACTGGTCTAAGTTACCTCTGGCTCCAGACTCTGACATCATGTACATTGGGTTTTCTGTTTCAAAGTTATTTTTCATTGCAATTTTTACGTCGTCTGTTGCTTTTTCCCAGATTTTGATAACAGATAAATATCTTTCTTCTTCTGTTATTAAACCACGTTTATATTGTTTTAATACTTTTTCAACATCTTGAGATGCTTGCTCTAATATTGTCTTTTTCTCTTCTGGAACTTTAACATCATCAATAGAAACTGTAACTCCACCTAATGTAGAATATTTGAAACCTGTTGCTTTTATATAGTCTAGTAATTCTCCTGTTCTGTCTAATCCATGTTGATTTATACATCTTTCTATTATTTTTCCAAGATTTTTCTTTTTAACTACAAAGTTAACTTCTGGTTCAAATTCAGTTTCTGGGTTTGTTCTATCTACAAATCCTAAGTCTTGTGGAATTCCTTTGTTGTATATTATTCTTCCTACTGTTGTTTTTACAAATTTATGTCTTTCATTTCCTTCTTCATCTTTTTTAGACATTCTTACATTTATGAAGCAATGCATTCCTACTTCTTTATTTTCATATGCAATAATTGCTTCTTCTGGAGATGAGAAATAATTTCCTTCTCCTTTTTCTCCTTCTACTTCCATTGTTAAACAATATGCACCTAATATCATATCTTGTGAAGGAACTGTTACTGGCATACCATCTTGTGGTTTTAAAAGGTTATTTTGAGATAACATTAAATATCTTGCTTCTGCTTGTGCTTCTGGTGATAAAGGTACGTGTATAGCCATTTGGTCACCATCAAAGTCAGCATTGAACGCTGTACATACAAGTGGGTGAAGCTTTATAGCTCTACCTTCTACTAATACTGGCTCAAAAGCTTGTATACCAAGTCTATGTAGTGTAGGAGCACGGTTTAACATAACTGGATGGTCTTTTATAACATCTTCTAATATATCCCATACTTCTGGACGAAGCTTTTCTACCATTCTTTTTGCATTTTTTATGTTATGTGCAATATTTCTTCCTACTAATTCTCTCATAACAAATGGTTTGAATAATTCTACTGCCATTTCTTTTGGAACACCACATTGATAAATTTTAAGTTCTGGACCTACTACGATAACTGAACGTCCTGAATAGTCAACACGTTTTCCTAATAGGTTTTGTCTAAATCTACCTTGTTTTCCTTTTAACATATCTGATAAAGATTTTAGTGCTCTATTTCCAGCACCTGTTACTGGTCTACCACGTCTTGAGTTATCAATTAGAGCATCTACAGATTCTTGTAACATTCTTTTTTCATTTCTTTTAATTATTTCTGGAGCTCCTAATTCAATTAATCTTTTTAATCTGTTATTTCTGTTTATAACTCTTCTATATAAATCATTTAAATCAGATGTTGCGAATCTACCACCATCTAATTGTACCATTGGTCTTAAATCTGGTGGAATAACTGGTACAACATTCATAATCATCCATTCTGGTCTATTTCCAGATTGTCTGAAAGATTCTACTGTATCTAGTCTTTTAATTAATTTTGCTTTTTTTTGCTCACTAGCTTTTTCAAGCTCTTTTCTTAATTTTTCTGCTAATTTTTCTAAGTCTACTTCTTTTAAAAGTTTTTCAATAGCTTCTGCTCCCATTTCAGCTTTAAAGCTACCTTCACCATATTTTTCAACAGCTTCATGATATTCTTTTTCTGTTAGTACTTGAGTTTTTAATAACCCTGATGTACCTTTATCTGTAACTATATATGAAGCAAAATAAATTACTTTTTCTATATTTCTTGGTGATACATCTAATACTAAAGCAATTCTACTTGGGATTCCTTTAAAATACCAAATATGTGCAACTGGTGCTGCAAGTTCAATATGACCCATTCTTTCACGTCTTACTTTAGATTTTGTAACTTCTACACCACATCTATCACAGACAATTCCTTTATATCTTACTCTTTTATATTTTCCACAATGACATTCCCAGTCTTTTGTTGGTCCAAATATTCTTTCACAAAATAAACCATCTTTTTCTGGTTTTAGTGTTCTATAGTTAATAGTCTCTGGTTTTTTTACTTCTCCTTTTGACCATTCTCTAATTTTTTCATCTGATGCTAATCCTATTTTGATTTTATCAAACATTTCTAATTCGTCCACTTAAGGTTCCCCCTGACTTTATTTTATTATCCTCTAATGGCCGATTTTACAAAAATGCATAACTTTTGTTGTACAATTCCATCATGATATGCATTTTTGCTACTTTCTTGCACTATTCAATTTTTAATGTTTTTTAGAAATTCATATCATCTTCATCATCAAAGCCTTCAAATAGCTCATCATTATCTTCGTAGTTTTCTGTTTCTTCTACTTCATCTAATAACATATCTTCTGCATCTTCGTCTGCTGATATATAACTATCTTCTAATTCACTTTCATTTAATACATCTGTTCCCACTTTATTTTTACTTTCTTCGTAGTCAATTCCTTCATCAATATGTTCTTTTAATTCAAGTTCTTGGTTATCTTCTGAATATAGACGAATGTCTAATCCTAAAGATTGAAGTTCTTTAATTAATACTTTAAATGATTCTGGAACTCCTGGTTCTGGAACATTTTCACCTTTAACAATTGCTTCATAAGTTTTAACACGGCCTACCACATCATCTGATTTTACTGTTAACATTTCTTGTAGTGTGTATGCTGCACCATATGCCTCTAATGCCCAAACTTCCATCTCTCCGAAACGTTGTCCACCAAATTGTGCTTTACCTCCAAGTGGTTGTTGTGTTACTAATGAGTATGGTCCTGTTGAACGAGCATGGATTTTGTCATCTACTAAGTGATGTAATTTTAACATATACATAACACCTACTGTAATTGGGTGATCAAATGGATCTCCTGTTCTACCATCATATAGTGTGGTTTTTCCATCTCTACTTAGTCCAGCTTCTTCTAATAAGTCTTCAATTTCTTTATCTGTAGCACCATCAAATACTGGTGTTGCTACTTTCCATCCTAAAGCTCTTGCTGCCATACCTAAATGAACTTCTAGCACCTGTCCTAGGTTCATACGAGAAGGTATACCCATTGGGTTTAATACTATATCTACTGGTGTTCCATCTGGCATAAATGGCATATCTTCTACTGGTAAAATTCTAGAAATAACACCTTTATTTCCGTGACGACCAGCCATTTTATCTCCTACTGAGATTTTTCTTTTTGTTGCAATATAACAACGAATTACTTGATTTACACCAGGACCTAATTCATCTGAATTATCTCTTGTAAAGATTTTAACATCTACTATTGTTCCTGCTTCTCCATGTGGTACTCTTAATGATGTATCTCTTACTTCTCTTGATTTTTCACCAAATATAGCTCTTAGTAATCTTTCTTCTGCTGTTAATTCTGTTTCTCCTTTTGGAGTAACTTTTCCAACTAATATATCTCCTGGTCTAACTTCTGCACCTATTCTAATTATACCGTTTTCGTCTAAGTCTTTTAATCCATCATCACCAACGTTTGGTATATCACGTGTAATTTCTTCTGGACCTAATTTTGTATCTCTACATTCACAGTCATATTCTTCTATATGTATAGATGTATATACGTCTTCTTTTACTAGTCTTTCACTTATTAATACAGCATCCTCATAGTTGTAACCTTCCCATGTTGTAAATGCTATTAGTACGTTTCTACCTAATGCCATTTCCCCATTTTTTGTAGATGGACCATCTGCTAAGATGTCTCCTTCTTTTACTATTTCGCCTCTTGTTACAACTGGTCTTTGATTTATACATGTTCCACCATTTGTTCTTTTGAATTTACGTAATTTGTATGTATCTATTTCATTCTTTTTATTTCTTACTAAAATTTGGTCTGCTGTTACTTTTTCAACAACACCTTCATTTTTAGCTGTAACTGTAATTCCAGAGTCTTTTGCTGCTCTATATTCAATTCCTGTCCCTACTATTGGAGTTTCAGGCATTAATAATGGAACTGCTTGACGTTGCATGTTTGACCCCATTAATGAACGTTTTACGTCATCATGCTCTAAGAAAGGTATCATTGCTGCTGCTACAGAAACTAATTGTTTTGGAGAAACATCTACATAGTCTACTTGTTCTTTATCAACTTCTGTAATTTCTGCTTTATTACGTACACGAATTCTTTTATTTATAAATTTATTTTCTTCGTCTAATGGTTCTGATGCTTGTGCGATTATATATTTATCTTCTTCATCTGCTGGCATGTATACAACTTCATCTGTTACTTTACCTGTTTCATGGTCTACTTTTCTATATGGTGTTTCAATAAATCCATATTCATTTATCATGGCAAATGATGATAATGCTGAAATAAGTCCTATGTTTGGTCCTTCTGGTGATTCTACAGGGCAAAGTCTACCATAGTGTGTATAGTGAATATCTCTAACTTCGAATCCAGCTCTTTCTCTTGATAAACCTCCAGGTCCTAATGCTGAAATTCTTCTTTTATGTGTTAATTCAGAAAGAGGATTTGTTTGATCCATAAATTGAGATAATTGTGAACTTCCAAAGAATTCACGAATAGATGATGTTATTGGTTTTGTATTTATTAATGTTTGTGGTGTTACAACATCTAAATCTTGAATTGTCATTCTTTCACGAACAACTCTTTCTAATCTTGTTAATCCAATTCTAAATTGATTTTGTAATAATTCTCCAACGCATCTAATACGTCTATTTCCTAAATGGTCTATGTCTTCCATTACACCAATTCCATGGTCTAAGTTAAATAAGTAGTTTATTGATGCAATTATATCTTCGTTTGTTACGTGTTTTGGAATTAATTCCCCTTTTCTTTCTTTTAATACTTTATGTAAGTCTTTTTCTTCTGTTGATTCTAGTATTGATTGTAATACTGCATAGTTTACTTCTTCTTTAAAATGTAAATCAGAAATATCAATGTTTGTTACTACATTGTGTATATTTACTGTTCCATTTCCTATAATTCTTACTTTTTTATCATTTACTTTGATATCTACAATGTTAATTCCTGAATTTTGAATTTCATTGGCAATCTCTTCTGTAATGATATTATCTTTTTCTACTAAAACTTCTCCAGTAGATGGATCCATGATATCATCAAAAGCAACATATCCAGTAATTCTATTTGCTAAATTTAATTTTTTATTATATTTGTATCTACCTACTTTTGCTAAGTCATATCTTCTTTCATCAAATAGTAATCCTGTGAATAAACTTCTAGCTGCTTCAACTGTAGGAAGTTCTCCTGGTCTTAATTTTTTGTAAATTTCTATTAATGCTTCGTCTACTGTTTTGATAGGATCTTTTTGAATTGTTGCTAATAATTTAGGTTCTTCTCCAAATAAGTCTATCATCTGTTCATCTGTTTCTAAGCCAATTGCTCTTAATAATGTAGTTACAGGTATTTTTCTTGTTCTATCAACTCTTGCCCAGAATACATCATTTCCATCTGTTTCATATTCTAACCATGCACCACGAATTGGCATAACTGTTGCTGTAAATAGTTTTTTTCCTACTTTATCGTAATCAGATGCATAATAGCAACCTGGTGAACGTACTAACTGGCTTACTACAACTCTTTCTGCACCATTTATAATAAATGTTCCACTATCTGTCATTAATGGGAAATCACCTAAGTAGATTTCTTGTTCTTTAATTTCAGCAGTTTCACGATTTATTAAACGTACTTTTACGTGTAATCTTGTAGAATATGTTGCATCTCTTTCTTTTGCTTCTTCTACTGTGTATTTTGTTTTATCTTCCATGTAGTAATCGAAAAATTCAAGAACTAAATTCCCTGAATAGTCTACAATTGGTGAAATATCTTTTAATACTTCTCCTAATCCTTCTTCAATAAACCAGTCATAAGAATCTTTTTGAACTTTAATTAAGTTTGGCATTTCTATAAAATCGCCAATTTTTGCAAATGTCTTACGTGAACATTTTTCATGTTTGATATCTTTTACCAAAACAACTCACCCCTTAATAAATTTAAGCAGAAAAAAATTTTTAAACTTTACTTAAGTTTAGTGCTTTTGTGAAAAAATTTATTTTAGAAAAGAAAGTCCTTCTTATTTTCTTATTTTCTTAGAAAAATATTTCGTTTTCTGCTTATACAAAACTATGTATTTTTCTAAAAAAATAAGTATAATTCCTCTTTCTTTTACTTTTATACAAATTAAATTTAGGCAATAAAAAGGTAAGCTAGCAACTTTACATTTTTTTGCTAACTAACCTTTGCTTTTGTTTGATTATTTTTTATAATTAATTATTCTCATATATTAATTACCAACCCCACTATTTATAATGGCTTGGAGTTAATAAGTTTGTTTTATCTATTTCTTTTGGTGATAAAACTCCATTCATATATTAGTATACAATACTTTTATATTGCTTGTCAAGGATTTTTTGCATAAAAAAACCTTATTTTAAATTTATCAAATAAGGTTTTTATTTTTTACTCTTCTATTCTTTTTTTCTTTTCTATAAATACTTTCATTGCTTGTAATCCTGCTATTATTACTCCACCTAATATAAAGAATAATATATTAAATGTTTGTAATGACATTGCTGCTTGTGGTACTTCTAATGTTGTTGGCCCCATTACTATAGAATATAATGAACCTATCATTAGACCTATTATGCAATATATTGTTTGTGATCTATACTTTTCTAAGCATTTTTGTATTGTTTTTATTACTATTGCTATTCCTGCTAATATTCCTAGTCCAAAGATGAATATTGCTGGAAAATATGCAAAGTTTAAATGTAATAATTCTTTTATTCCAGATATAATTGGCATATATAGTCCAAATATTAATAATAGTGTAGAACCTGAAATTCCTGGTAATATCATCGCTGATATTGCAACCATTGCTACTACAAAAATATAAATACCAAGTCCAAAGTTTAAATTAGTTAAATCTACTGCATTGTTTTCGCCAGATACTGGATTTAATAATGTAATTGCTACTACTACTGCTATTCCTATTGCTACGAAAATTAAGTTTTTCCATTTTCCTTTTAAGCAGTCTTTTTCTTCTAGTATAACAATTGGAATTGCAAATATGATAAACCCTAAGAATAATGAACTTACACTATATATGTGGCTTTCAAATACACTAGATAAGACCAATACAGCTGATGTAAATCCTATTATCCATCCAATTCCTAATTTTAATAAAAATATAATTGCATCCTTTTTTTCTTTTCTTTTCTCTTCTTTTGTAGCATTTTTTGTTCCTTTCATTAGATTTCCTAATGAATTTATGAATTTATCATAAAATCCTAATAAAAATGCTATTGTTCCTCCTGATACTCCTGGAACACTATCTGCTAAAGCCATACAAAAACCTTGTATTAAGTGCATAATGTAATCTGCAAGTTTTTTCATATTTAATTTCATCCTTTCTAAAGGTATAAATGCGACTGTAAAAAATTTTTCAACCGCTTTATTCCTTTGCTTTTGTTTTTTCTTGTATATTATACCTGTTTGTTTTCTTCTTGTAAAGTTACTTTTTGCATTTTTTTACGATTTCTATATGATATAAAGTCATCTACTAATAATTTTACAATTGCTGCAATTGGAACTGAAAGGAATATGCCTAGCATTCCAAAACATGCCCCACCTATTGTTATTGCAAGTAATACCAATAAAGGATTAATTTTTAATGAATTTCCAATAATTTTTGGATTTATTATATTAGCATCTATTTGTTGTAATATTATAACTACAATTAACATCCATATTGCTTGGTTTAATCCTCCTGTGAAGAATGTAATTATACCTGCTATTACAACTGCTATTATTGCCCCTATATATGGTATGATATTAAAGAAACCTATCATAAATCCTAATAATACAGAATATTTTATTCCCATTATACTCATTGCAATTGAACTTAAGATTCCTACTACAAATGCATCTATTATTTGTCCTGATAAAAATTTAAAAAATATATCATTTGAACGGTTAAAATATTTATCTATATTATTATAAGCTCTTTGTTTGAATATTGCTTCTGCTAATTTTTTAAAGAAATTCAATATTTCTCTTCTACTTATTAATATATATACAGATACGATAACAGCTACAAATGTGTTTACTATTCCATTAAAGAAACTAATTGCTCCCTGAGCATATTGTGATATTCTTTCAAAATTAATTAGTTCTTTTATGTTGATATTTTTAACAAATTCGACTATTCTTGTTAAGACTTGGCTTTTTATAAAAGAGTCTTCTGGCATTTGTTCTATTTGATTTACTGCCATATTGAAATATTGTTGAAAATTATTTGCTAAATCAATTATGCTTTGTGCCACTGGTGGAATAATAACTGTAAATAACATAATTATAAGTAATACGGCTATTATATATACAGTAATTACACTAACTGGTCTTGCTTTTTTCCTTAATATTTTACTTTTCTTTTGTTTAACCAAAAAACTTTCTACTTTTCTTGATGGAATATATAATATATATGCAATTAATATTCCTACAAAAAATGGTGCTATTATTTTAAGAAATTCCCCTAAGCCATCTGTTATATACATAAAATTATCAATTGTTTTATATACTAATACTATTGCTGCACCTATTGAAAAATAATATAACCATTTTGTTAATTTTTTTTCTTTATTTTCCATGTATGTTCCCCCTTAAATTTCAATTTCCAGACCTACTGGGCAATGGTCACTTCCTAATATTTCATCATAAATAATGGCCTCTTTTATTTTTTCTTTTATACTATTTGAGGTAATAAAATAATCTATTCTCCAGCCTACATTTTTTTCTCTTGCATGTCCCATATATGACCACCATGAATATGCATTTTCTTTTTCAGGATATAGATATCTAAATGTATCTGTAAATCCTGCTTCTAATAAATTTGTCATTTTTGTTCTTTCTTCTATTGTAAATCCTGCATTTTTTGTGTTTGTTTTTGGATTTTTTAAGTCAATTTCTTTATGTGCTACATTTAAATCTCCGCAATATATAACTGGCTTTTTGTTATCTAATTTTTTTAGGTATTCTTTTATTTCATCTTCCCAAGTTTGTCTATAGTCTAATCTTTCTAATTCACGTTTTGAATTTGGAGTATAACAATTTACTAAGAAAAATTTTTCAAATTCTAATGTAATTATTCTTCCTTCTTTATCATGTTCTTCTTTTCCTATTCCATATGTTACTTTTATAGGTTTTATTTTGGTAAATACTGCCGTTCCTGAATATCCTTTTCTTTCTGCACTATTCCAATATTGTTCATATCCTTCTAAGTTTAATGTTGCTTGACCTTCTTGCATTTTTGTTTCCTGGATACAAAATATATCAGCTTTACTGTTTTCAAAAAAATCCATAAATCCTTTATTTAGTGCTGCTCTTATTCCATTTACATTCCATGATATTAATTTCATTTAAATTCTCCCTTCTTTTTAGCAATATAAAAGGCGAATTTACATTCGCCTTTTATATTGCACATAATTTTACATTGGATTAAAATATACATTTCCACCTATTTTTACTCCTGATATTCCAGTTCTTGCTGATCTAAAAGATAAGTATCTATGATTTCTTTTTCCATTTAATGCATCTTGAACAGCTCTTTTTACATGTGATGGATAATTACCATTTAATCTTTTTTTCCAATGATTATCTATTGAGTAGCAAAATTGATTTGGTGCTTTATATTGGCTTAATGGATCTGTTCCATATTTTCTCCATCTGCTACTTGCTGCCCTATTTGCTGCACATGTAATAACTGCTAATGATGCTTCATAACTAGAGCTTGCTTCTTGAGCTGTAATTGCACATAATAAATCCATTTCTGATGCTGAATAAGACCATTTTCCATTTCCATAGCTTGTTACTCTTGAACCACTACTTCTTGAAGTAAGTTGTACTGTTCTTACTTCTACTATTTTGTTTACTGGTTCTTTAACAATTACTTCTGAAATTTGATTTCTTTCAATTTCTTGATTATTTTGATATTTTACTTTATAAGTAACTTCTTTTAGACCATTTTCACCTTTTTGAACTACTTTATTTTGTTTTGTTCCACTTTTAGCTGAATCTGTTGCTTCTTTTGTAATTGTTTCAAATGGAATTACAATTTGTTCTACTATTATTTTTTCTGTAATAGTATTATATCCTTGTAATATTTCTTCTTGTGAAATAACTTTTTCCTTTTCTGCAACTACATTTTCTTGGTCATCTGCTTTAGATATTTTTATTGTTTTGTTGTCTGAAAGTTCTTCTTCTAAATCTGGTGTAACAACTTCATCTTCTGCAAGTTCGATATTATTTTCTTCTAAAATATCTGCTACTTTTTTATTAGCTGTTACTATTGACATTTCGTAATCATTAGAAAGTATAATTTTTACATTCGATATTTGTGTACTTGTTGCCATAACACTTACGCTAGTTAAAGTAATAACAATTAAACATATTGCTAAAATCTTTATTAGTGATATCGATGCTCTATCATCTTTTTTCATAAAAATTTTTTCCTCCTTATTTTTACAACAACCTTATTATAACATGTTTATACTAATTTTGTCAAATTTTGGCTAGTTTTTTTAATATGGCTCTGCTCTAGTAATTTATAAATTGTTGTCTAATTGGTTTTATATTATCAATGGCTGTATACTTAATTATATGTGGCTTGTACCCAATTTATTACTTTTTCAATATTATTATTTAATTATTTCAAATCATTTTTTACTAGAACGCCTTGAAATATAAGCTTTTAATAAAATAACGAATGTTTACGAAGAAATTTTAGAAATTCTGTGCCATTTTATGGAAAGAGTTCACTTTAGTGGAAGGGTGCCATAAAATAAATTAGAATTTCTTAAATTTCGTAGTAAGCCTAAGGAATGTAATTAAAAGCTTATATTTCAAGGCATTATTTATATTAATTTACAGAAACCATTAATTATTAACTTTTCAATAAAAATTCACAATATAACTATTGTATATACACAAAAAATATGATATAAATATTTTATTACTTAAATGTTTTTTAAAAGGAGGATTATTTTTATGGGTTGGATTATTTTAGGTATCGTTGTTGTACTTGTTATTGCTCTTATTGTTATGTACAATAATTTAGTTCAAGCTAGATTAAAAGTGAAAAATGCATGGAGTCAAATAGATGTACAATTACAAAGAAGATTTGATTTAATTCCTAATCTTGTTGATACTGTAAAAGGTTACATGAAACATGAAGAAAAAGTTTTAACTGATATAGCCCAATTACGTACTGCATGGGCTAATGCTACAACTGTAGAAGAAAAAGCTGGTTTAGAAAATGCTTTATCTAGTACTTTAAAAACAATTATGTCTGTTTCTGAAAATTATCCAGAATTACAAGCAAATCAAAACTTTTCTGAATTACAAGAAGAATTACGTAATACTGAAAATAAAATTTCTTATGCAAGACAATTTTATAATGATAGTGTAACAATGTATAATACAAAATTAGAAATGTTCCCATCAAATATTATTGCTTCTATGTTTAATTTTAAAGCAGAAAGTTTATTTAATGTAGATAATGAAGAAGCTAGAAAAAATGTAAAAGTAGATTTTAGTTAATATTATTTTTAGCACAAAGGTCTTCTTCCTTTGTGCTTTATTTATGGAGGTTTATTATGTATGATGATATAAAAAAGAATAAATGGAAATCTGGTTTTATTGTTTCTGCTTTTATTGTAGTTATTACTTTATTAATTTACTTTATCTGCCAGATGTTAGATTTGGGTGCAGTTTCTGTAGTTATTGCTTTAACTTTTTCTATATTATCTGCTTGGGGTTCTTACTACTATAGTGATAAGATAGTACTTTCTCTTAATCGTGCAAGACCTGCTACTAAAGAGGAAGATCAAAAGTTATGTAATATTCTAAATTCTTTAGTGATTGCTTCTGGTTTAGAGCATACACCTAAATTGTATGTTGTAGATGATGCTCAACCTAATGCTTTTGCTACTGGTAGAAATCCTCAAAATTCCGTTATATGTGTTACTACTGGTTTACTTGAAAAATTAGATTATTATGAATTAGAAGGTGTTATTGGGCATGAACTTGCACATATAAAAAATTATGATATACGCCTTTCTGCTGTAGTTTCTGTAATGGTGGGATTAGTTGTGATGTTAGCTGATATTGTTACTAGAGCTTTATTCTGGGGAGGTATAAGAGATGATGATAATGATAGTGGAAATGCAAATGTAATTATATTTTTAGTTGGTTTTGTTTTTCTAATTCTTTCCCCTATTTTTTCTCAACTTATGCAACTTGCATTATCTAGGAGAAGAGAATTTTTAGCAGATGCTACTTCAGTTCAATTTACACGTAATCCAGATGGTTTAATTTCTGCTTTAAAAAAATTAGATGGTGATTCAAATGAGCTAAGAACTGCTAACCGTTCTACTGCTAATATGTTTATTGTATGTCCATTTAAGAAAGATGCCATTGATTCTAATGGTAAAAAAATAAAAAGAAGTAAAAACTTATTTTCAACTCACCCTTCTATTGAAGATAGAATAGAAGCATTAGAGAATTTAAGATAATTTATTCACATTAATTCACACTATCATTAACTTTTTTACTATTGCAAAAACTCTTTATGATATTTATCATAAAGAGTTTTATATTATTTGATTTCTTTTAATTCTATTTTATCTGCATTACTGTAATCTCCCATTATTCCTGCTGCTAATAGTTTTTTTCTTCCGGATTCTATATTTTCTAATTTTTGCTTTGTTTCTATTAGCACTTTTCCTTCTTTATCTTTTAATATTACTTTTACATTTATGTTTTTTGTTTCTTCTGTATTATTTTTTACTGTTGCTCTTACTGTTGTTATTCCTCCACTATATTCTTTGCTTATATTGCTAAATTCTATTTCGTTTATTACTACTTTTCCTTCTTCTTGACTTTCCTTTTTATTTCCCATATTTGCTATTATTGCAATTACTCCTATTACTAACAATATTGCTATTATTATTAATATTAACTTCTTTTTATCCATTTTTTATTTGGAGCATCTTATTTTTTTAAGATGCTCTTCTCCTCCTTCTTTATTTTATTATTTCTATATCTTTTATTTCATTTATATTTACTCCTCCTACTATTGCTCTTATTTGTCTTGTTTCTCCTGGTTGTGTTTTTCCTATTAATGCTCCTAGTTCTTGAATTATTTTTCCTTTTTCATTTTTTAGTTTTATTTTTACTGTAAATTCTTCTTTTTCTTGCTTTGTATTATTTGTTACATTTGCTGTTACTACTGCATCTCCATTTTCTTCTGTTATTTCTATATTTGTAACTTCTATTTCATCTACTTCTTTATCTGTTACTTGTACATATGTTGTATTTCCTTCTTGGATTGTTTCTGTTTTATTTTCTTCTTGCTTATTTCCACTTCTTGTGAATATAAATATTCCTATTACTATTATTGTTATTATTACTAGTAGTAATATTATTCTTTTTTCTTGTTTTTTCATTTTTTATACCTTGAGGTGTTTTAGTTTAGGCACCTATTCCTTTCTTTTATTTTTTATATTTTGTGTTAATTTGAATGTTGTATTTCATACACTATTGTTTTAAATATAGATTCACCTGCTGCCAAACTTTTAATTCCAATTTTTTTTGTTCCTTCCGGTATTGCTACTATATTTTCTGTTGCATAGTTATCATTATCATTAATATGAAATTCACTAATCTTTTGTCCTGTCATAGAATAAAATTCAACATCTGCACTATAATTTTCATATATTTTGATTCTAATATTTCTTCCTTGCATTGTTTCATCTACATATACATACTTGCTTCCTTCTTTAGTATATTCATCTCCTGTATTTTCATCTCCATCAAATGCTTCTTTCGCTAATGCATTTGAAACATTTGCTGTATATGAACTTATTATTCTTGTTTCATTTCCAAATTTATCTATTCCTTTTGCATATATTGTTTCTCCTTGATTTACCCATACGGCTTCATCTTTGTAATCTATCCATTTTCCATCTCCTATTTTATACAATCTTTGTACACTTGTTGGAAAATAATTTATACTTACCATTTCATATGGTTCTTTTATTTGCTTGTCTACTTCTGCATGTAATAATGGGTATCCTTTTGTCGATGTAAATCTCGGTTCGTTTGAAACTTGTATTTCATATACTATTGTTTTAAATATAGATTCACCTGCTGCCAAACTTTTAATTCCAATTTTTTTTGTTCCTTCCGGTATTGCTACTATATTTTCTGTTGCATAGTTATCATTATCATTAATATGAAATTCACTAATCTTTTGTCCTGTCATAGAATAAAATTCAACATCTGCACTATAATTTTCATATATTTTGATTCTAATATTTCTTCCTTGCATTGTTTCATCTACATATACATACTTGCTTCCTTCTTTAGTATATTCATCTCCTGTATTTTCATCTCCATCATATGCTGCTTCTCCTAATGCATCTGTTGGTGATGTTATTGTTCTACTTGTACTTACTCCCAATCCACTATCATTTTTTACACTCTTTACATATATTGTACATTCCTTATCTATTTCAAATTCTCCTGTATATTCTATCCATTGTCCTTCATCTATTTTATAGTAATTGGTTACATTTTTACTTGTATCAAACGTTATTGTTGTTTTTCCATCTTTCTTTACCCCATACTCTGTTAATATTGGATATCCATAATTTGAATTTATTACTGGCATTTGTGGTAATTGTGTATCTAAATTATTTATTGTTTTTTCTGTGTTTGTTTCATTTCCTGCTACGTCTATTCCTTTTGCATATATTGTTACTGTTCCATCTGCATTCATCCATTTATTTGTTATTACTGTATATGAACTTAATGTTATTTCTCCTGTATAGTTATTCCATCCACTATTTCCTATTTTATATTCTTTTATTTTACTATCTTCATAGTCTATATTTATTTTTACTTGTGTTGTTAGTTCTTCTGGTTTTACATCTATACTTACTTTTGGTGGTATTAAGTCTATATTTCCTACTTGTAGTGTAAATATTCCACTATTTCCTACTATATCTTCTGCATATATTGTATAATATCCATTTGCTTTTACTTTTATTTCTTTTTCTACTTTCTTTTGTGTTTCTCCTTCTTTTTCATATAATAGTTCTCCATTTTCTTTAAAGTAACTTTCTAATTGATTTCCTTCTGACCATTTTATCTTTTCTATTCCTACATCATCTGTTACTCCTATTTTTAGGCCTAATTGCGTTGTTTCTGTATCAAAGTCTCCTTCTACTTTTATTACTGGTGGCTCTTCATCTATATTATTAATCTGTCTTGATGCTGTTTTTGTCCACATTCCTGTTTCATCTTGCCCTTTTGCATATATTGTTGTTCCTTTTTGTGTTACATGGATTTTTTCTCCATCTTTATAGTCTTTCCAACTTGTTATTACTCCATTTGGATATACTATTCTATATTTCTTTTCTATTATTGTGTTACTATACTTTATTGTTGCATCTAGTTCTAAGCATGGTTCTTCTGTACTTAATATTATTTCTGGCATTGTTGGTGTTCTATTATCCCATCTCATATATATTTGTTCTATTAATTCATTTACCGGTTTTGTAATAAAGTAGATGTCTTCTTTATCAAATGTTATTTCTTTTCCTCCTTCATCTTTTACTTTTACTACATCTGCTCCTTCTACTTGCTGTTTTATTTTTTCTTTAGCTAATAGTATTCCTGTATTATGATATGGTTTCCATGTTCCTTTTTCTTGCCATTTATATTCTTTATTTATTGCTGTTGGTGGATAGCTTAGTCTTATTATATAGTAATCTCCTTGGTCTATTACTGTTATTACATCTTCTTTTATTATATTTGTTATTCTATATGTGCTTTTTCCTATTTTTCCTTTTGCATTTGTACTATATGCTTCTATTTCACAATTCTCTTCTACCTCAAAGCTTTCTGTATAGTCTTTATATTGTCCTTTATTTATTCTATATTTCTTTTGTGTCACATTTTTATCATATTGTATTTCTACTTTTACTTTTGATGCTTGATAGTTTTCATTTGGTTTTACTGTTATTATTGGGTCCATTATTCCTTTTTCTATACTATCTATTCCTTTTTCTATACTATCTATTCCTTTTTGGGCTTCTCCATATCCTTTTTCTGATATTGCATATGCATATATTGTACAGTTTTTATCTACTTCAAAGGCTCCTGTATATTCTTTTATTTCTCCTGTTTGTCCTATTTTATAGTATTTCCTTTGTGCTCTTCCATCATATCCTATACTTACTTTTACTTTTTCTACTTTTCCTGTTTGCCCTTGAATATCTTTTGTGCTTATGTTTACTGATAATGTGTCTGGTATTTCTGGCTGTGCTCCTAGGTTTGTTATGTCTTTATATTCTATCGTTTCTCCATTACTATTTGTTCCTCTTGCATATATTCTACAGTTTTTTGTTACTTCTATTGGTTTTGTGTATTCTTTCCATTCTACTTTGTTAAAGCTATATTCTATTTTTTCACTGTCTTGAGCTTTTATTGTTACTTCTACTTTTCCTGCATTATATTTTACTTCATATTCACTTGGTTTTAATTGGATTGTTACTTTTGGCATTCCTGGTTCTGCTATATATACATCTTTATATGTTGTTTCTGATATTTCACCTTTCTCTGTTATATAGTATGAGGCTATTGTACATGTCATTTCTACTTTAAATGATGCCGTATACCTTTTGTAACCTCCTTGTCCTAATATTTTATAATATATTTTGTTCTCTTTTGCTTCTTTATTTGTTGTTTGTGCTGGCAAGCTTATACTTACATTTCCTCCATTTTCACTTATTACGGGGCCTGGTATTTTATAGCTTGGCTTTGTTGGGTTACTTTCTCCATTTTCTCCGTTTATCCCTGGTTTATTTGGTATATATTCTCCTCCTTGGCTTTCTCCATTTTCTATTATTTTTATACTTGTTGATTTACTTCTTTTTCCTTCTTGGTTATAGTAATATGCTATTACATATGTTCCATTTTTTTCTATTCCTACTTCTCCATTATATTCTTGTTCTTCTCCATAGTCTAATTTATATATTTGTTTTCCTCCTTGAGCTTCCTGTGGATATTCTATTGCTACTTTGGCTACTTCTCCTGTTCCTCCTTCTTTTTTTATTATTCTTGGTGCTGGTAATTCTGTTTCTTCTATTCCTATATTTCCTATATATAAATTGTCTCTTCCCCAGCTTTCTGTTTCTGATTCTACTTCTCCAAATTCATTTAATATTCTTTCTGTTTTCTTTGCTCTTGCTTCTATTAGTGTATTTTCTGTTACATAGAATTCTCCTTGGTATTCTTTCCACTCTCCATTTCCTACTTTATATTCTTTTATTTCTGCTCCTTTATCATAGTTTATTTTTACTTTTACTTTTTCTCTTAGGTCTGGATAATAGCTATCTGCTTCTATATCTACTACTACTCTTCCTTCTGGTGCTACTATTACGTCTTCTCCGTTCATTTTATATCTCATCCATACGTTTTCTACATCTTGGATTCTTACCCATATTGGTCCTGTGTACTCTTTCCATATTAATTCTGGATCATTTCTTACTTCTCCTACTGCCACTAGTCTCCATTTCCAGTCTGTTGAGTTTTCTGGATAGTTTAATGTTAGTTTTATCCACCCTTCAAAGTTTTCTTTATCTTCGTCTTCTATTGTTCCGTCATTTTCTCCTATTCCGTCATCTAATGTATGCCATATCTTTCCGTAGATTTTTTCCCCTTTATATTGATATATTTGGTTTGTTTCTACGTCTATTACATATTTTTCTTTTACTTGTGTTCCTATTTTTTTGTTGTCTATCCAATATATTTTTAGTTCTTCTAGTGGTTTTCCACTTAGTTCTTCCATTTTTATTTTTAGGGTTTTATTATTTTTTTCTATTTCTTCTTTTTCTTCTTTGCTTACTTCTCCTGTTAGCCCTTTCTTTTCTTCTATTTTTAGCTTTGTTTGACTTTGTATTTCTTCCATTTCTTTACTTGCTTCATATATGTTCCTTATTTCTTCTACGTCTGCAAATCTACTACTAAAGCTTCCCCATTTTGCTTGGTCAAATAGTCCATTTTCCCCTATTATCATGGTTATTGCTGTTGCTGATAATATTACTAATATTACTATTGTTACTACTAATGCTATTAGTGTTATCCCTTTTTCCTTTTCCCTATGTTTTTTATTTTTGTTTATAGATTTTTCTTCTATTATATTATTCTTTATATCTTTTTTTAATATTGGTATTTCCTCCATTTTCTTCCTCCTTGCATTCTTTTTTCCTTATTTATATTATATATTAACCTTTAATTTAATTCAATTACATTTTTGTTACATATTTATTACATTTTTATTTCAATAATTATTTTATTAAAAGCTAATCCATGAAAAAAAGATAGCAAAACTAACCTGTATCTATTACAGATTTTGTTTTACTATCCTCTTTTTTATTTATTTTTATTTTACTACATTTGTCGATATATATACTCTCCCAAGGCTTTGCCCGTTTATTTTTTTCATTTTTTCTTTTCCTTTTTACTTTTGTTTATTATATATTATATTTATACTTTTATTATTTAATTTGAAATATATTTTTTGCATTTCCATATGTTATTTTGGCTATGTCCTGTAATTGCATTTTTCTAAAAATTGCTATTTTTTCTGCTATATATTTTACATTTATAGAATTATTGCGAGTTCCTCTTTTAGGTTCTGGTGCTAAATATGGGCTGTCTGTTTCTATTAATAATTTATCTAATGGTACCATGTTTACAATTTCTTCTGCATTTTTTGCATTTTTAAAAGTTACTGGACCTGCAAATGAGATATAAAATCCTAGTTTTAATGCTTCTTTTACTAGTTCTCTATTAAATGCACAGCAATGAATTATACCTTGTTTTTGTGGCTTATTTTCTTTTATTATTTGTATAGTATCCATAACTGCTTCTCTTGTATGTATAACAATAGGTAATTTATATGTATTTGCTAATTCTATTTGCTTTATAAATAATTCTTTTTGTATTTCTTTATTATCTTTTACCCAATAATAATCTAACCCTATTTCTCCTACTGCTACTATATTGTGCTGTTTATCTTGTTTTAAAAGTTGCTCTATTTTATTTATTCTTTCACTTATTTCACATTTTTCTCCGCGGTGCTTCTTGTGGTGAAATTCCACATATAGCATATATATATGGATATTTTTTTGCCAATTCTACTGCTTTTATTGATGATTCTTCATTATATCCACAACAAGTAAATTTCGTTATATTTTCATTATAAGTTTGATTTATTATTTCTTCTCTATTTACATCAAATTTTTCATCATTATAATGACTATGTGTATCAAAAAATTCCAATTTTGCCTCCTATTTTGTAAGTATACTACATGTTGCTATAGCATACTCTTTTAAATGTGACAAGCTAATATCTATATCTTGTATATCATTTAAAGTTATTCCTACAAATTGTACATAAGGTTTTCCGTTTTTTATCATTTAATATTTCTATATTTTTCCAAGATATATCATATTTATTCTCAAAATAATCTGATATTGCTTTAAAAACGGCTTCTTTTGCAGCAAACCTTGCTGCAAAGTGCTGATATTGCATGTTTTTCTTTGATTTACAATACTTAATTTCTTTATCTGTAAAAACTCTATTTAAAAATGCATCACCAATATTTTCTATTGATTCTTGTATTCTTGGTACTTCTATAATATCTGTTCCACACTTAATTTTCATAGATATCCCTTTCTTAAAAAAATAATATTTTTGCTATTATAATTAAAAATAGTACTAATAATATATATGATATATCTCTTATTCTTTTACTGTTATTCTTTTTATTGGCAATTTCATATCTACTTTTTGCTGATTGATAATCTTTTTCAATATCATAATTTTTATGCATTTCTTTATATAGCATTGAGCCATCTACATTTGATGTAATATCTTCATTCCATACACTTTCTGTAAATTCAACAAAGCTTTTTTCCACCTTTGAAAAACTTTTTTCTTTAAATTCATATTTTATTTTTTCTAAAAATATTTTTTGATATAATGCAAATATATATGTATATAAATATTCGTTTTCAAATATATGTGGTATTTTAGTATAATTTGCTGTATTTATACTTGATGTTAATAAAGCTATTGCCTGCTTTGTTATTCCTATTTTTACATATTGCAAAGTTGATAATGTAATTGATTGACTTGAATTTATATCTATATTCATTTGTGTTTTTGCTGGCAATACATTTTTTAGTTTTACAAAATCATTTTCAACTTCTTCAAAACTTTTATTTTCATTCCAAAATTCTTGATCTAAACATACATATGTGTATGTTAAAAATCTTTCACTTTCAACATTTATTTTTTTAGTTAAGTCATTCTCACCTGTTATTTCTTTTACAATTTGTTGTAAGTCTTTAACATATTGAAAGCGATTTGTTTGAATTTTAATATTTTCATATTCTTGTAATTTTGAGTAATCTGAATTTATATCACGAAATTTATAGTTGAAATTTAATATTTCATTCATCTGACTCTCATCACTTAATATTGTTTTTATTAGTAAAAAACATACTCCTGTTTTAAAACATATTATTTCTATTTTAGGTATATCAAAGAATATACCGTTCTTTTCTCCTACTTTGCCTTGTATATATTCACCCATATTAAAATTAAACATTATACATTGTTTTTGTGCTAACATTCTTGCCTTTAATTTTATATCTAATTCGTTGAATGTTTTTATTTGTTTTTGACCATATGATATTGACCAAAATAAGTAATCTCTTATTTTTGGCATGAAATATGTATATAAGTTTAAATCTTTTTCTTTTGTAAATATTTTTAATTCACATCTTTTATCTTTCATTAATTTCAAAATATAATTTTCGTATTTTTCTTCTTCTATGATAAATGGATGTATAAAATAAGTATATTGATATTTCGTCCTTCGTTCCATTTTTATTTCATTCCTTCCTAAGACACAAATCTTGTTGTAAAAAATTATAATTATTTTTTAGGTCTTCTCCTATTTTTTTACTTTGTATAGTAATATGCATTCATATCTTCTGATAAATGCCATTTTCCTATAAAATCTATTATTAGGTTATTTTCTAATGTATATGTTGGTTCTAATATTGTTTCTCCTTTTTGATTTAATGAACCCCATTTTCCATCTTTTTTTACACTTACATATCCATATTTATTTTGTTCTGTAGCATCATCATATATATAATTTACTATAACTTTTCCTTTTTCATCTACATATCCATATTTTCCATCTTTTTTACTTAAGAAAAGTGTATTTCCTTGTAGTATTTCTGTGTTTGATTTTTCTTCTAACTTAAAGTTATAGTATTTATAATTTTCGCCATCTCTTACGCGTATATAATTTTTATTTGTATTTATTTCTGAAACAACACCTTTAGCTTTTACTTCAAAATTTCTATCTAGTAAACTTGTTTCTAAATTTTGCATTTGTGCTTGTATAAAATCTGCTTCTTTTTGGTATGATATATACGAATATATAAAGTCTAATTTTGTTTCTTCAGTTAATGATATAATTCCATATTTATCACCTTTTTTTGCAATATAATATTCTGAAAAAGCAAAACTTATATCATCATATTCTAGTGATATTTTTTCTTCCCCTTGTAAGTTCATTATGCCATATTTTCCTTCTTTTTCATATATTATGTTTTCTCCATTTATTTCTTTGACTTTATTATATTTTCCTTCTAAAAATGTTTCTTTTTTTTCATTTACTATTTTTAAATTTCCATTTTCTTTTACAGAATAGCAGTTATTTCCATATACATGCTCTATTTCTTCATATTTTGGTTCTAACACTAAAGATTTGTTTGATTTTATTACTCCTTTTTTTCCATTTTCGCTTGTTACTATATAGCCGTCTTCATATTTATCTGTTAAAGCTTCTATATTTTGATAAATATTATCTGCTATAATCATTCCTGTATTATCTACTAAACCTTTTTTTCCATTTTTTATTGTTATATATGATTTTTTTATTCCTTCGATTGGTAATATATCATCATATTCACATGCAAGTAATTCTTTTCCATCTATATTTACTAACCCGTATTTTTCATTATTTTTTACTTTTAGTACATTTTCTTCGTACCACAAATTATTATTTTTATCATGATTATATATTACTTCTACTTTTTGATAATTTGTATATAATTGATTATTATTTTTATCAACTACTTTTGATTCGAAGTTTCCTGTTTGATAGTCGACATTTGAAATAACTACAAATACAGGTTTTGTATTATCTGGCACAACAATCATTTCACTGTATTGTGGCTCTATTACTATTTTTTGATTTGTATCTATTACTCCCCATTTTCCATTTTCTAATACTGGATAATATCCAATTGCAAAGGTTTTTTCTTTTATTTTTGAGTCATCTTCATTTAATAGGCTACCAATAATTGCAAAAAACATTATAATTACTAATATTGCAATAATTACTGCCCATACTTTTTTCATGTTTAATTTTTTTTCTCCGTTATATCTTTTTCCTCTACTCATATTGGTTCATTCCTTTCAATTTTTCTATTATACTATATCATAGAATTATTTAAAAAGCTATACTGTAGTATTAAAAAAATAATATATATCTTTTTACTTAGAATTACATATTACTAAATTGCAATAAATATTAGAACAAAAGAGGCATGATTAATATTTTCAACATTTTTAATGACTTTTCATGCCTCGTCTTTGTTCGCCCGCCAAATTTTATAAAATAAAATTTGTGTGGAATGTTTAGCGAAAGCTTTTAATATAATAGGAAAGTTTGGAGAACTTTCCTATTATATTAAAATAGAATGAGAGCTTTAGTAAAGCTCTCATTCCATTTTAATTTCTTTAACAATATCTTCAAATTTTTCTAATATATTCCTATCTTTAATTTGGTAATTTATAGAAAATGAAAACTTTACATTTTCTTTTTCTATAAGATATTTTCCTGGTATTTCAAAAAAGTCAACTTTATCATTTATTGATATTATTGCATAATTATCAAAATCTACTAGGAATCCTTCCATTCTTGTTTCTGAGGTTTGTAACAAAATGTAATAACATATTTCATCAAAAGAACCTTCTATTATTCCATTTTCATTTCTTACAATTCCTTCTGTATAGCAATATACTTTGTCGTTTTCGTCAAAAAACCGCAATTCAGCTTGATAATATTTTTTCATGATATTCCTCCTTTAAAATTAATTAATTCACGGGATTTTTAAAGTTAATACCTATATTGTACTGCATTTTATGTAAATTTTCAATACTTGTTATTTAATTTTTGCTACTATTACTGTCATATCGTCTTTTTTTACGCCATAACTATTATCTATAGCTTCTTGTAAAATTAAATCAGCTATTTTCTGTACATCTTCTGTTTCTATATCTTCTAATAAAAATTTAAGCCATAGTTCTTTGTTTGTATATTCTGTTGTTGATTCTAATATTCCATCACTGCATATTACTATTATATCTCCTTTTTGTATATCTCTATCATATACAATTAAATCTATATCACTTAATATCCCTGTTGGTAATGAAATTGTTTTTAGTACTTGTACATCTTTATTATGTTTTATAAATGTAGGACATGCTCCATTTTTCATAAATTCTAATTTTTCTGCATACAAGTCTAATATTTCTATATCTAATGTTGCATACATTTCTTCATTTCCATTGTTATATATACTATGAATTGCACTATTTATTAATTTTAATGAAGTATCTTTATCAAAGCCTGATGATAATAATTTTTCTAACATGCTTATTGCCATTTTACTTGTTTTTCTTGCTTTTTCTCCTGAGCCCATTCCATCACTTAATGCTATTAAGTATTTTCCATCATCAAGTTTTACTTGTAAGTTTGTGTCTCCTGATATTAATGAGTTTTCTTTTGTTGCTTTTGCAATTCCTATTTGCAAGCTGTGCTTATCTTGAGATAAAAATGTAAAAATACATTTCTCATTATGATTACGTATTCCACATTCTTGCTTTTGCAATGTTAATTCTTCTCCACATATTTTAGATAAAATTTTAGCAACTTTTTTTATATCTGGACATGAGTTTTCCACATTTTCACAAGTTTTTGTGTATAACTTTATTTGCATTCTTCCATTTTTTTGTTTTTCAATATCTATATTTTCTATTAAAATATTTTTTTGTGCTAATATTTGTTTTATTTCTTTTTTTTGTATTGAAAATGCTTCTTCATTTTCCTTATTATTTTGTTGCAATTCGTCTGCTAAGTTTTCTATTGCTTGAGATACAACTTCTAACTGGTTTGATACGGCTTTTTTGTTTTCATCTATTTTCTTTTTCCATATAAAGTTCATTTTATTTACACGGTAAGAATCATTTATTGATTTTATTACTCTAGCTATATCTTCTTCAACAGATTCTTCTATATATTGATTATCTAATCCTATTATATATTGATTATGATTTGCTAATATTTTTAATAAATTATCTCTATTTATTTTTTCATTTTCTAGTAAATTAGAAAATATATCTTTTACAATATCCTCATCTTGCATTGCTTCATATAATAAATTATTTTCCATTTCTTCTAAGTTATTTTGTAATTCTTGTTCAAAAATTCTTTGATTATCTTGTTCTTGTTTTTTTAGTTCGTCTTCATCTACTATTGTTGCTGCTGCTTCTCCATAAGTTTTTGCTAATTCTGATATTGTTTCTGACATGCTATTTAATTTAAATACAGTTTCTCTACTTTCTTCTAAATTTCTTCCTGCTGTTTCTGGAAGTAATTTAACATTTTGATATAGGTTTTCTATATTTACTTTTATGCTTTTAGGTACTGCTAATAATCCTAATGATGCAATTAGAATTTCTTGGAAACTTATTATTGTATGTGTATTTCCATTTGCCACATATGTTAATACTACATTTCCTATAAAGAATCCTAGTATAACTCCTATTTTTCCAAATTTACTAAATATTCCTGCTATCATTCCTGATAATGCGTATGAGGCTACCATTATAGGTTCCCCTGTTCCTAATATTCCTAGTACAGTTCCTATTGTAATTCCACTTGTAGCTCCTATTAAAATACCATTTTTCCATCCCATTATCATTACTACTAATATGCATAGTACATTTTTCACACTAAATCCAAATATTTGTATATTACCTATCGCTGTAAGTGCTAGTGATACAAGTAAACTAGCTCCAATTACTTCTTCTACTGAATATACTTTGTTCTCTCCAAATTCTGTAATTACTTTTATGGAGTTTGCAAATATTTTATAAAATATGAATGCAGATATACTGTATATACATGCAACTAGAATATCATATACATATATTTCACCAGATATGAATGAAAATGCTTGTACAAAAATGCATGAAATGAATAATCGAATTCCTAATTTTCTTTTTTCATTTCTTTCTTCTTCATATTTTGGTGCTTTTATTAATATTGATATAAGTACTAATGCTAATATGCATATTACATTTAGTGTTCCTTCTATTCCTGTTGTTATAAAAGAACCTATTATTACTATTAAACTTGTGATTCCTATTGGAATACAATTACTTAGTATTGCTATTAATAATGCTATTCCAAATGGTGCTATTTCTTGATTTACACCTATTCCTGCAATTGATAACATGAATGCAATTATGTATAATATTATTTGTTTTTTATTGAGGAATCTCTTTAAATTTATTGTTTTTTTATTTTCTACATCCTCATATGAATTTTGATTTTCTTGGTCAAAATCTCTTGCTATATTTTGAAACATCCTTACCACCTCTACTTTTTTAATTCTACCCTATTGTAATACAAAAGTTCTGTATTATTTGTCGTTTTTGCACTTTGTATTAAAAAAGTTTTTTACATTTTGTGATATATTTTATTTTTATCATTCTTTTTTCTTTTTCTTTTGATAAATAACTTTTCATATTTTATCGTAAATTAGTAAAAAATACAAGTATTTTAGTGATTTTTGGTTATGTAAATTTTAGCATGTGAAGTCTAGTTTAAAAATTCAATATTTTTTAATTATTTAAAAAGCATGCCTAAGATTTTCTGTGAAATGCAACTTTTAGAAAATCTTAGGCACCCCATAATTACATTTTAATACTTAAATTTACTTATATGAATCTTATTGTTAGGTTTATATAAAATACCTCTATGTTTCCATTTGCTATGTCGCTTACACACTGTTCTACTAATTTTTTTGAAATTCTTGATTTTCCATAATAGTTTAAAATAGTTTCTTTTGCTTCATAGCCTCCTAAAATATAAGTTCTTCCTTCTGCATCATTAAAGTACATTATCACATTTACTGGTCTTACCATTAAGTATGTACCATTATCACCTCTTAGTTTCCGGTACCCTAATTTTTGCATATCTTGCAATTTGTTACTATCTCCTTGTACATACATTCCATCAGATACTATGTACTGATAGCTGTTAAAATATAACCTTTTTTGTTGCATATTTTTTCCTCCTGTTTTTGATAGTATATTTATAACAAATTTTAATTTGTTATATTTAGAGTAATTTAAGTATTATTAGTACAAATTTGTATAAGTCAATTGCCTTTTACAATTGGAATTAATACTTTTAGTATTATATATCACTTTATACATTATGTCAATTATACGACAAAAATCGTATGAGTTTTTTTGACTGGGGAATGCCCTAGATTTCAATATTTCTAAGCTCTA
>CAUWFE010000003.1:0-83551 GCA_963558185.1 uncultured Clostridia bacterium | reverse complement strand
ATTTTGTGCATTAATAAATTTGAAAAATTGTACATTTTTGTATTGACATTAACATGAACCTAAATTAATATTTACTACTCCTAATATTACTTTTAATATTTTCCAAGCTAACGTACCTAATAAACAAGCTATTACAGTCTGAAATGCTTCCGTGATTGGCAAGTAATCATTAAAAGCGACTATTTTTTCTATTATCTGTGGCATATATCGGGTGTAAAATTCTGGAGAATTGACAACTGGAATTATATCTACAAATCCCATTTGAAGTGTATCAAAGAATAATAATATATAATAAAGTATCAATTATCATCTCCCCCTTTTCCATTATGTGATATAAAACCTACAGTATCAGTCACACCATAATTTAATAAAAATTTAATTATATATACTAGAGCTAATCCATAAACAATTAATACTAGTCCATTTCTTACTGTTTCTCTATATGGCTCATATGCAATTAATATATTCATTAAGTCTGTCTTTTCTGTTTTTACAGTTATTGTTCCATTTGAATAGTTATATTCAGGTATTTCTATGTTTAATGGATTAGAATTTGTTTCTATTCCTTTTTGCAAAGATGTTCTAAAATTGTTTTGCTTATCTATTGCATTTTGTAAATCATTTTTAAAATTTGTGACAATTGGAAATTTTATATCTAGTTTTTCTTGTATTTCATTTTTATTATTTTCTAAAACTGCCTCTTGCTCTTCAGTCATGACAAATGCTAATCTCAAAAAGAAGTTTTTTGAAAATGGGTTTAAATATTCTAATAATTTTTTAAAATTAGTCCATATATTAGCTATATTCTGAGGTAAATCAGCAAAAAAATCTTTTATATTTATCCAAATATCTTCAAAAAATTTTCCTATTGTTTCTCCTATATTTTTAAAAAAATTCTTAAAAAAATTATCTATGGATTTCGCCATTTCTTCGATTTGAGTAGGGACACCAGTAATAGCATTGAGAATACTGTCAAACCAACCGGTAGGAGGATTATTAGGATTTTCCTCACCATCTCCGGTATTTCCTCCACCTGTGTTATCCCCAGATTCACCACCTGTGGAGTTTTTTGAAAAAAAACTTTACCTGTTGAACACTCTATTATATCTCTGGTTGAATATAATATTTGCTTATCTATCGTCACATTAGGAACACTTGGAGCAAAACGAATATCTTTTTGCCACTTTTGAGTTTCTGGATACCATCGCCCCAAAGAAACATGTTTATAAGTTTCTTCTAATGAAAGTGAAAGACCAAATGAAAAATAATTATTTTCTATTCTAAAAACAAAATTTTCATTATTGATATCAATTCCATCAGGATAAGCAATCATATAAAAATTAGATTCTTTAAATATTACAAACTTATTTCCAACCTCTGAAGGTAAATCTCCAATTCTATGTGCTTCTCCTTTTGAATCTATAAAATCAAATCCATAAACTGTACTATTAATTATTAGCAATAGCAAAAATGCTAGTGATAAAACTATTAAAATCTTATACTTTTTTATTTTTTCTATCATTTTTATTTTTCCTTTCTAAAAAAAATAAAGGCTAGGGCGAACCCTAGCCCAATACAAAGGCTACATCTTAATTATAAGAATGTATAAATTACTCTTTTTATTAATGAGATACCAATAAATGTTCCCATTATTCCTATTCCTATAGGAATTAATGTTGTTAAACCACTATTTATGGCGTCTGTTACTGGTTTTACTGTATCTGCTGTAACAGTAAATGCTAATACTTCTTTTTCCATTAATATTCTCCTTTCCAAAATAATTATTTTAGAAATTTCTAATAAAGTTTATATATGAAGAAATATTGATTTATCGCTCAATATTAAAAGCTAATAAAATTCGATATAGCTTTATATAATATATAAATTACAAAAAAAGCTATTATTCCTACTAAAAAATACAAAAATCCATTTTTTAGTATTTCTAAAATTATTTTTATATCTGCTACATCACTAGATATTTTTGTTAGTAATTCTATTTCATTATTCATGTACATCAACTAAATTCACATGCCAATTATCATTAGAATAAGTCACTGTAAATGTAACTACTAAGTCTTGTAATCCTGAATAAGTTGTACTTAACATCTTTTTCATTAAATCTTTATTAAATACCTGATATCCGGACACTTTTTTAAAAAGAAGGTCATAGACATATATCTTGTCTAAAACCTTCCTTTTATTATATTCAATTCTCATTATTTTTAGGTATATATTGCAAAAAAGCATTCCTTTTTATATAATCTACTTGAAAACAAAAACATATACAAAGGAGGAATGCTTTTATGAAAGCATATTATAATCAAGAAAAAATTTCAAGTAGTTTACGCAACTTTTTCAAAAAATTTTCTATTTCTAAACCTTTACTTAAAAACTTGTGTTATATTATTCTTGCTATGATTTCGGCTGAATCTGTTGTCACTTCTGATTTTTCTCGTAAATTAAAGGATAACTTCTCTCTTATTCATCTCGAATCTATTGAACGTTGCTTTAGGCGTTTCTTCAACTCTTTTTCTTCTATTTCATATTCTCTTTTCGAAACCTTTATTAAGCATATTATTTCTAAATTTTGTGTCAAACATCCTGATAATTATGTCCATATTTCTTTTGACCATATGTTTTGCAAAAACAAATTTACTATTCTTCTCTTTTCTCTTCGCATTGGCAGACAAGGTATTCCTATTTGGTTTCGTTGCTTTAAAGGCAAACACAATCCTGATGCTTATTCTATGGATATTATTAAACAAGGTATTTCTTTTTGCTCTAATCTTTTTTCTAATAAGCATTATCACATTATTTTTCTTGCTGATAGATGGTTCCCTCATATTGAAATATTATCTCATATTCAAAGCCTTCGGTTGTTTCTATTGCATTCGTGCTAAATCTTTCTTTACTTTTTCTTTCTTTGATAAAAAAGGATTGCTTGTTACTCTTTTTAATTCTTTTTGTTTTAACATTAAATATTCCACCTTCCTATTATCTCTATAATTTGCATTTTTATACATTTAGGGTGAAATATTTGCTTATAAACTTTTAAGGTGATTTTATCATAAATTAAATACAAGAATAATTTTAAAAATTTGACATATAATAAAAAATATAGTATACTATATTTGACGTCAATAAAAAGTTATGCAAATACTATAAAAAAGACTAGGAACTGCAATTCCTAGTCTTTTTCCTTTAGTCTTCTTGGTCAAATTTGCCTAAAATTAGGTAAATAACTATTAAGACTAATAGCTTTAATAAGTTATGCAAAATACTAACCTCCTTTCTACCTTCTGGCGAAAGGCAAATACAATATACATTATTAATTTTCTTTTGTCAAGAAATTAATTTTATAAAAAATTATTTAAAAATACTGAAAATCCCTGCGTCACTGGTTCGATTGCCGTTTGAGGCACCATAAAGAAAAAGCCTATTTCTAGGCTTTTTTTATTGTTCATAAAATTTAGTCAGAGTCAGGAAAATATCCCTCTACTTACATTGAGGGATATTTTCTTTTTACTTATTTATATTGTAAAGTTATCTATTTCATCTCTAATTTTTTCAATAAAGCTTTCTAGTGACATTTGCCCTATGTCTCCATTTTTACGTTCTCTTACTCCTACAGTATTTGTTTCCATTTCTTTATCTCCAATTACTAGCATATATGGTACTTTCTCCATTTGTGCTTCACGAATTTTATACCCAATTTTCTCTTGTCTTTCATCTATTTCTGTTCTAATTCCTTGCTCTTCTAATTTTTTACTTAATAATTGTGCATATTCCAAATTTCTATCTGTAATTGGAATTATTTTTGCTTGAACTGGTGCTAACCATGTTGGGAATGCTCCAGCAAAATTTTCAATTAATATTCCTATAAATCTTTCAATTGCTCCGAATATAACTCGATGTAGCATAACAGGTCTATGTTTTTCTCCATCTTCTCCTATATATGTTAAATCAAATCTTTCTGGCATTTGGAAATCTAATTGAATTGTTCCACATTGCCAGCTTCTTCCTAATGAATCGCGAATATGAAAGTCTATTTTTGGACCATAGAAAGCTCCATCTCCTTCATTTAATTCATAAGGCATATTTAAATCAGTTAATACTTTTTTCAAAGCTTCTTCTGCCATATTCCATTGTGCATCTGACCCCATAGAATCTTCCGGTCTTGTTGATAATTCTACCGAATATGTTAAGCCAAAGATAGAATAAACTTTATCTATTAATTTTATTACACCTGTAATTTCAGATTCAATTTGTTCTGGCAAACAGAATATATGAGCATCATCTTGTGTAAAACACCTTACTCTAAATAATCCATTTAACTCACCTGATTTTTCATGTCTGTGTACTAATCCTAATTCTCCCATTCTTATTGGTAAATCACGATAAGAATGCATTTTACTTTTATATACAATCATTCCTCCTGGACAATTCATTGGTTTTATTCCGTAATCTACCTCATCAATTTCAGTTGTATACATATTTTCTTTATAATGATCCCAATGTCCTGAACGATGCCATAATTCTTCATTTAATATCATTGGTGTTTTTATTTCTTGGTATCCATTTTCTCTATGAATTTTTCTCCAAAAATCTTCTAATGTATTTCTCAATATCATTCCTTTTGGCAAGAAAAATGGAAAACCTGGTCCTTCTTTTGACATCATGAATAAATCTAATTCTTTACCTAATTTCTTATGGTCTCTTTTCTTAGCCTCTTCTAACATATTTAAATATTCTTCTAATTCTGTTAATTTTGGATATGATATACCATAAATTCTTTGTAACATTTTATTATGTTCATCACCTCTCCAATAAGCTCCTGAAGTAGATAATAGTTTAACTGCCTTTACTTTTCCAGTACTCATTAGATGTGGTCCTGCACATAAATCTACAAATTCACCTTGCCTATAGAACGAAATCACTTCATCCTCTGGTAATTCTTCTATTAGTTCAACTTTATATGGTTCTCCATTTTCTTGCATTAATTTTATAGCTTCTTCTCTAGGTAATGTGAACTTTTCTATTTTTAAGTCTTCTTTTATAATTTTTTTCATTTCTTCTTCAATTTTTTCAAAATCAGATTCTGAAAAAGTATTTTCTGTATCAAAATCATAATAAAATCCATTGTCAATTGATGGACCAATTGTTAATTTTACGTTTGAATATAATCTTTTTATAGCTTGTGCCATTATGTGAGATGTTGTATGCCAATATGCTTTTTTTCCATCTAAATCTGCAAATGTTAAAATTTCTAATTTGCAATCATTTTCTAATTCAATTCTTAAATCTTTTACTTCTCCATTTACTTTACCAGCCATTGCATTTCTTGCTAGTCCTTCACTAATTTTTTTAGCTACTTCTAATATTGTGCTTCCTTTTTCTACCTCTAAAATAGATTCATCTTTTAAAGTCACTTTTATCATCATAATACCTCCTTATAAATTTGGATGAAAAAACACCCCTACAAATACACTATATATTTGTAGGAGTGTTTTTATTACACGGTTCCATCCTTTATTTTACTTAATTATACATTTTTAACGCAAATGATACGCTAGAATTTCTTCTAGAAACAATATGGTAGTTTTTCAAATATGTTTACTTAAGTTAGCTTGCAGCGTAATCACTAACTCTCTCTATAAAGTAACCTTTATTTTACTTTTCCATACTTATGTTTACTTATTCATGTTTTTCATTATACTCTGTAAATTATATTTCGTCAATAGTTTTTATTAAATTCTTATAATTTTGGTCCTTATTATTCTACTAATTTAGTTTTTCATAATTTTTAATATTTTTATTTTATTAGCCCTTATTGATTTTGTGCTTGATTATTATTTGTTATTGGTGCTTCTTCTCCTTGTGCATTTTGCCCATTATTTCCTGTAATATCTGGTATACTATTAGTATTATTTTGTCCGTTATTTATTGTATTGTTTACTGTATTTGTAATATATTGTAATTTTTCAGTATATACTTGTGTACTTCTAAGTAATACAGCTGTTAATACTGCTTGTATTTGTTCTGTTGTATAATCATTTATTATAGCACAATTTGTGTTATCTAATTTAAATAAATTTTCTAAATTGTCCACAAATTGTAATTGTTCTGTATATGTTAATACTGTTGTTTCTCCTTCTTCACTATTAAATGTAATATTAGTTGTGTTATTCACATTATTTAATGATGCCGCTCCATCTGTTGTAGTACTAATTTCCAAAATTGCTGTGCCATCTTGCACTATTGAAATTTTTTGTATTGTATTTGTTGATGTTTTAGTTGCTGAATATTGTATTTGTATACTATCTTTTTCATCTTCTTCACTATTTAAGTTTTCTACATTAATTTGCATTTCATCTGATGTATCACTATTTTTATATATAAAGTTAACTTTACTTTGATTTTTTATAATTATTTCTATTCCAAAACGTACTTTATTTTCTTCATATATAACTATACTTACTCCATCTTTATATTCACCTAATGTTTTAGATAAATTTTTTATTTGACTATTTATCATTTTTGTTAAATTATTTACTTGTGTATATTGTTGATCTAAACCTAAAGCTTTTGCCTTTGTGGTAATTAAATTTAATGTTACACTATCTTGTGTCAATGTGTTTAATACATTTGTTATTACACTTACTAGTTCATCACCTGTTAAATCAAGTCTATATGCATTTACTTTATGTTCCTCTCCATTTAAACTAACTGGGACATCAGTATCTTTTGAAAATTTATCTTTAGATATACTACTTTGTAATACAGGTAAATATGTTTGTGCTATATGTTCATAATCTTCATCACTAATTTCTAATATTTCTTTTATATTTGAAGATATTTCATTTGGTATATTTCCTGATATTCCTAATTTTTGAGCTAATACTTGTAAATTTTCATTTTTAACACCTAAATATGATGTAACAATTTCATCAGATTTTACTCCATATATATTTTCATTTTTTGCAACATCTAAATTAAATAGTTCTTGTGTTCCATACATCAATTTAAGGTTTGTATTAGATAATTGCTCAGAATCATTGCTTTTACCATTAACAGTTATTTTTAAATTATCAAACATTTCATCATATAATGACTGTTTTGTTTCATCTGCTCCTACAAAACTAACTGTTGCTTCACCTGTAGTTGTATATGCACTTTGTTGTTTTAGTTTATCGATTTCTTCCAATTGTGAGTTTTTTAATATTCCACTTGTTTCTACTAAATATTTATAAAATAATGTTTCACTCGATTTAAATAAATCTGTAGCCAAAAACAAATATGCTCCTACTCCACCTAATATAAGCACTAACGCAATTACCACACTTATAATTATAATTTTTTTCTTTTTTCCATAATACATTTTATTTTCCTCCTTTGATTTGATTTTGTTTTACAGTTTCATATATTACAATTCCTGCTGAAACTGCAGCATTTAATGAAGTTATTTTCCCTTTCATAGGAATTTTAACAATAAAATCACAATTTTCTTTTACAAGTCTACTCATTCCAAAGCCTTCACTACCAATTACTATAGCTATTGGGCCTGTTAAATCTTGCTCATAGTAGTAAGTTTTTGTTTGCATATCAGTCCCGCAAACCCAAATTCCTTGCTCTTTAAGATATTTTATAGTTTCATTTAAATTGTTTACTCTTGCTATTTTCATATGTTCTACAGCTCCTGCTGATGTTTTTTTAACCGTACTATTTACTAATGCTGACCTTCTCTTTGGAATGATAATACCATGTACTCCTGCTGTTTCTGCTGTTCTAATTATGGAACCTAAATTATGCACATCTTCAATTCCATCTAATATTACAATAAAAGGCGATTCTTCTTTTTTCTTTGCTTCTTCTAAAATGTCTTCTACTTCACAATATTCATATGGTGGCACAACTGCTATGACTCCTTGATGGTTTTCTGTTTGTGACATTTCATTTAACTTTTGTTTGTCTACCTTTACTACTATTATTTTTTTCTCTTTTGCTATTGCTAAAATTTTATGAATAGATCCATGCATTTCTCCATTTTGTACATATATTTTATTTATATCTTTGCCAGATTGTAAAAGTTCTAATACAGCATTTCTGCCTTCTACCTGGTCACTATATTCTTCTTTCATTTTCTCACCTACTTTTCATCTTCTAATTTTAGTACTGATAAAAATGCTTCTTGTGGAATTTCTACATTTCCAATTTCTCGCATTTTTTTCTTTCCTCTTTTTTGTTTTTCAAGAAGTTTTTTCTTTCTTGTAATATCTCCACCATAACACTTAGCAAGTACATCTTTTCGCATAGCTGATATTGTTTCTCTTGCTATTATTTTTCCACCTACTACTGCTTGGATAGGAATTGTAAATAATTTTCTTGGTATGTTTTCTTTTAGCTTTTCTATCATTTTCCTTCCTCTTTCATAACTCACATCTTTGTGTACTATAAAAGACAAAGCATCTACATTTTCTCCATTTACAAGAATATCTAATTTTACTAAATCTGAACGTCTATATTCTTTAAATTCATATTCAAATGAAGCATATCCTTTTGTTTTTGATTTTAAGCTATCAAAAAAATCATAAATAATTTCATTTAATGGTAATTCATAAATAATAGTTACCCTATGTTCGTCTAAATATTTCATATCTATATATATGCCTCTTCTATTTTGGCAAATTTCCATAATATTCCCAACATATTCTTTTGGAGCCATAATTTGTGCTGTTACAAAAGGTTCTTCCATATATGAAATTTCATTTTGTGGTGGTAAATCCGCTGGATTATATAATTCTACCATTGTTCCATCTGTTTTATAAATTTTATAGATTACAGATGGAGATGTAGTTATTAAACTTAAATCAAATTCTCTATCTAGTCTTTCTTCTATAATTTCTAAATGTAGTAAACCTAAAAATCCACATCTAAATCCAAAACCTAGTGCATTTGATGTTTCTGGTTCATATTCTAATGCTGCATCATTTAATTGTAATTTTTCTAATGCTACTTTTAAATTTTCATAGTCACTACCATCTACTGGATACAAACCACAGTATACCATTGGAACTACCTTTTTATATCCTGGCAAAGCTTCTTTTGCTGGATTTTGTTTTAATGTGATAGTGTCTCCTACTCGGATGTCTGATAAATTTTTAATACTTGCCGCAATATATCCAACTTCACCTGCTTCTAATTCCTCACAAGCTTCATATGCTCCTGGTTCAAAATGACCAACTTCTGTAACTACAAATGTTTTATTTGTAGACATAAGTAAAATTTCGTCTCCTACTTTAACAGTTCCTTCCTTTACTCTTACATATGCTATTGCACCTTTATAGTCATTATATATGGAATCAAAAATTAAACATTGTAACAAATTATTTTTGTTTCCACTAGGTGCTGGTATATCTATTACTATTCTTTCTAAAACTTCTTCAACATTAAGCCCTGACTTTGCTGAAATACATGGTGCATCTTGTGCTGGTATTCCTATAATATCTTCTATTTCTTTTTTTACTTCATCTGGTCTTGCATTTGGTAAGTCTATTTTATTTATAACTGGTAAAATTTCTAAGTTATTGTCTATTGCTAAATATACATTTGCTAATGTCTGAGCTTCTACTCCTTGGCTGCTGTCTACTACTAAAATAGCTCCATCACAAGCAGCTAAACTTCTTGATACTTCATAATTAAAATCAACATGACCTGGTGTATCAATTAAATTCAGTTCATATTCATTTCCATCTTTTGCTTTATATTTCATTCTTACTGCTTGAGATTTTATTGTTATTCCTCTTTCTCTTTCTATGTCCATGTTATCTAACACTTGACTTTCCATTTCTCTTTTAGATAGTACACCTGTCATTTCTATAAGCCTATCTGCTAGTGTAGATTTTCCATGATCTATATGAGCAATAATACTAAAATTTCTAATATATTTTTTCTTATCTTCCACTATTGTCCTCCGCTCTTTAATATATGCATATTTTAACATAACTATTGTGAAAGTACAATACTTATGCTAAAATAGAAATAGTAAAAATTATAAAAAGTATTAGACAGTAGTAAGTCTATATTAAGGAGTTATGGCAATGGAAAGTTTTATTTCTTACAATGAAGATGATACAAAAAAGTTTGCAAGTAATTTTGCAAAAAATTTACATAAAGGTGACATTATAGTTTTATCTGGTGAATTAGGCTCAGGAAAAACTAAATTTACAGAAGGTGTTTTAACATATTTTGGTTTAGAAAATGAAATATCCAGCCCCACATTTACTATTGTGAATGAATATAAAAATTCTAATACTACAATTTATCATTTTGATGTTTATAGATTAGAAGATTCAGATGAATTTTACGCAATTGGTGGAGAAGATTATTTTAATAATGGTATTTGTATAATTGAGTGGGGTGAACTTATTGATGATATTCTTCCAAAACCATATACTAAAATAGTTTTTCAAAAATTAGATGATGACATTAGAAAATTAAGTATAGAGAAAATTAGTTAAAAATAGCAAGAGTAGTATTCTTAAAATATGAATACTACTTTTGCTGTTTCTTATTATATAATTATTGTTTGCCTTAAATTTTATTAAAATTTGTATTTGCTAAAAACTATTTGGCACATTTTTTATTATTTATAAAATATTTTATATCCTAAATACTCTTCTGTTTTAAATCCATTTTCATATAATTTATTTTCAAAAGCTGTATTTTTTCTTTCTGGATATTTTATTGCATATACCATGTCATCATGTATTTTGTCATAGTTGTAATAATATTTTCCATAATCTCCTCTTGTATTATTAGGATAATGCTTTGTTTCATTAAAAGTATATGGTGATTCTTCATTTGCAATTAAAGTATAAATATATGGTTGCACAGCATATGATACTATATCTATTCTTTTTCCTTCATATTTTTCTAAATATTGTGTTAGTTGTATTATATCATTATTAAAAGACATATTAGGGTTATTTTTTCCGTATATTCCAAAGTAATAATATATAAATAATACGCTACATATTGCATATGAACATATTATTACATTAAATATAGTTTTTCCTTTACTTTTTACTATTTTAACTATTCCTAAAGCGGTAAAATATAATAATAGCAAATATATAGCATTTGTGCGATTTATTGATACACAAAAAACTGTTTTTATACATAAATACATAACTATAAAAGATATTGTAATTACAGCATCTATACTATATTTTCTATTTTTAATACTCAAATATATACTTTTTATTCCTAAGTAAAAGCCTAATATTGTAAAAGGAATGCTTATGTAATAGATAGTTCCAAACATCGGAAATGCATTATAATCATTTCCATCAAATCCAAATAATTCTAACAAAATGTTTTGAGGGTACATAAATGATTTGAATATATTAACTATGTTAATCTCTCCTAATCTATATCTTGGTATTTTCGAAATTGCTATTAATTCATCTGAAATTTTAGGTATTATTTCCATATTTACTAAATGAAATAAAATTAGAGGAATTGCCATAATCATTATAGGAATAGCAACTAATACAGCATTTCTTATTTTTATTTTTTTAGTATATATATTGTATATAGTAATAATTATTAATAATACTGGAACTACTATATGTGACAGTGCATATGAATATAATGATATGCCAAATATAATACCAGTTAATATATGTTGCCACCATTTTTTTGATATAATAAGCATATATATTCCTACAAATACTGTAGCAGACATTAAATTACAATCTAGCCCCCAGCGTGATTGCATAATGTGCCACGGACAAATAGCAACTAAAGCCATTAATAATAATCCGAATCTTTCTCCTTTTGCTTTTTTACCTAGTAAATAAGCAAATATTATGGCAATTATTCCCAATATAACAGCTGGTAATCTAATTGAAATTATATTAAATCCTAGAATTTTTATAAATATTGAGGCCAAATACATATACAATACACTTTGTCCAGCTCCAAAATTTATTAAATATATTGGATTATGATATAAATATCGATCTACTCCATAATTTGCATAACAATATGCATCATATGCCATTCCAGCTTCATCTACATTAATTCCTTCTGGAACTCTATCTAAAAATATTATTCTTAAAATTATTGATATAACTAAAATTATAAAGAATATTAATTTATTACATTTATAACTAGATAAACGATTTCCTTGTCGAATAAAGAGTTGCTCTCTCTTTTTACAGCTGTAAGGGTTTCAGGGTTTATTGTTTTTTTCATTTTTTCCTCGCTTTTCAAATTTAATTACTTTATATTAGAATTACTTAATCAATTATTTTCTACATAGTTATATTATTTAATTCTTTGGTAATTTCATCATTATACACATATTTACTATTAATTTTTTCGTATACTCCACCAATTTTTACATCTTGTTGTAAATCTGTTTCAGTTAGAAGATATGGGCCACCATCTCCATTTACTGATATACAAACTGAATTCTCGTCCATAACCCACGCTAATTCATTACCTTTTCTACTTATATTATCTAAAAATACCTTTTTCTTTTCATATAAATTATACTCGTCTAATGTGTTACTTTCTTGTATATTATTTTGATTTGTATTTTCAAATTTTTTTAATGCACTTTTTAATTCTTCTAAAAATTTATTTATAAAACTGCTATTGTCTTTTTCTCTATTTTCAAATAAATTCAAGTTCAAATTTTTCCCTCCTTTTTATTCAATTAATTTACTTTCTCCTGTTGCATAATCTATTGTTATTCCATTTTGAACATTATATATATATACATTAAATTTAAGCTTTCCATTATCTTCAATAGAATATGCTTCCATATTTACTCCATTAGCTAATTGATTATTTTTTTCAAAATATGGTGTTACTCTATATAATACCTCGTTTTTTTGATTTTCTTTCATATATTCATAAACTTTATCTTCAAATATTTTCATTCCTTTTACATTAAAATCTCTTGTACCAGTCATTAAATTCCTTTCATCTACATCAATTCCACCTATATTCCAACCTATCAAATGGCATCTATGATAAATATATCCTCCTGGTACAATGTTTGTGTCATATTTTTTTTGGATAAAACCTGATGGGGTAATACCAGAATAGTTATTTTTTTCATCATCTCTATTTGCTTTTTCCCAATTAGTTTTTATCATTACCATTCCGCACTTTTCCACTTTTTAAGTTAGAATAATAATCTGCTTCAATATTAAAATCGTCATTGGTAAACTGTGGAATATTATTATTTATTTCTACATATATCTTTCCACTATATTCTGGTATATTGGTGATTTCGTAAGATTTTTTTGAGTTAACATCTTCTCTTTTTGAATAATATGCTATTCCTATACTTGAAACTATAATTGCTAATGATATAATTATAACTTTTACTAATTTATTTACTTTTTTTTTCATATGTTTTCACCTCTTATTTGCTTTCACTATTTATATAACATTTGTTTGTAAAAATCAAGCCAACATAACAAAATTTTACATTTTTTATTATTTAATAATAACTAATACCATCATTTATTTTATGCATTAAAAAACTCCTTATATTTATTATTTTAAATAAACATAAAGAGGTTTTTATTCTATATATTTACAGCTTTCATAAGTAATAACTTTTTAGTTTATCTCATCAATAAAAAACAATTAATTGCAAAGCACTCGAATTTTCTCCTCACTCATCACTCTTTTTATATTCTATGTATCCTTACTCTCATAAGCACCACGCCATATTCTATGCACTCTTTAATTCTAATCTTAATTTATCAGCAATCATTGCGATAAATTCTGAATTTGTAGGCTTTCCTTTACTTGCAGATACTGTATATCCAAATATATTTTCTACTGTAGCAGGTTCTCCTCTTCCCCATGCGACTTCTATTGCATGGCGTATAGCTCTTTCTACTCTTGATGGGGTTGTTCCATATTTATTAGCAATGTTTGGATATAATTGTTTTGTAATTTGATTAATAATATCGATATTATTTACTACCATTATAATTGCTTCTCTTAAATATTGATATCCTTTTATATGAGCTGGAACTCCAACTTCATGTATCACATTAGTTACCAATGCTTCTAAACTTTCTTCATTATTTTTATTTTCTGGAGCTATTTCAATATATTGTTGTTTTATTTCTCTAGATAGATAATTACTTTTATCTTTTTCTGGTTCATAATATTTTAATTCTTTTATTCTTTTTATTAATAAACTAATCTCAAAAGGCTTTACAATATAATATTCTGCACCTAAGTTAATTGCTTTTTGTGTTATTTTGTCTTGTCCTACTGCTGAAAGCATAATTATAATAGGTCTTTTTTCTATATTCATTTCTTGTAATTTTTCTAACACTCCTAAACCATCTAAATGTGGCATTATAACATCTAAAAGTACAACATCTGGTTTTTTATCTTCTATAATTTTACATACTTCTTCCCCATCTTTTACCATTCCAACAATTTCCATGTCTTCTTCTTTGCTCAAATAACTTTTTAAAGTATTTGCAAAATCTATATTATCATCTGCAATTACTATCCTTAATTTTTCTTTCACTTTGGTTCCCCCTTCGATTTTTTCATTGTAAATTTTTTACAATTTTCATTATATCCTTTTTATTTATGTTTTGCAAGTTTTTTTAATATTTTTTTCAAAATATTTCCATTTTTATATTATTTTTTCTATTTAAATATATTTTCGAACCATTTTTTCATCAATGATTTTAAAATTATCACCTATAAATTGTATTTTTTCATTTTCTCCTATTTTCCTTAATATTTCATTTTTTATGTTATTACTTATTTCTACATATACTTTAACATTTTTCTCATATTTCATTTCTAATATATTTATTTTTTCTTTTTTACAAAAATATTTTAATTTTTCTATATCAGTATATGGTATTTGCCATTCAATAACATATCCCGGTTCTTCACTTACAAAACTTGCTTTTTCTAGACAATTTAATGTTGCTGTTGAATATGCTTTAACTAGGCCTCCTGTTCCTAATAAAATACCTCCAAAATATCTAGTTACTACAACAATTACATTTATCAAATCATTTTTTGATAATATATTTAGCATTGGTCCACCAGCAGTTCCCGAAGGTTCTCCATCATCACTCATTCTTTCTATAATATTATTTTCTTGCATGACACGAAAAGCAAAGCAATGATGCCTTGCGTCTCTATATTTTTTCTTTATTTCTTTTAAAGCTGTTTCAGCCTCTTCTACTGAAGTTACATACTGTATATTTGCAATAAATTTTGACTTTTTTTCCACGATTTCTACTTGTTCATTTTCTAAAATTGTTTTTCCCATCTTTTCCTCATTATTCTAATAGCATTCCAGCTGTATATCCTGTTGAATATGCTATTTGTAAATTAAATCCTCCTGTATATGCATCTACATCTATGATTTCACCTGCAAAATATAGTCCCTTTATTAATTTAGATTGCATTGTTTTGGGATTAATTTCTTTTGTCGAAATACCTCCTGCTGTTACAATAGCTTCTTCTATTTCTCTAAAATCTTCAATATTTATCGTAAAGTTTTTTAATATATCTACAATTTTTTCTCTTTCTAGTTTTGTTATAGAATTTACTTTTTTGTTACTATCTAAATCACATAATTCTATAATAATAGGTATTATTTTTTGTGGTAATAACTCAACTAATGCATTTTTTATTTCTTTGTTTTTATATTTTTCAAAATCTCTTAAAATTCTATCATTTAACTTTTCTTTTGATAGAGCTGGTTTTAAATCTATCACAAATTTTATTTTTTCTTTTTTCAATAGATTTTCTATATTTTTGTATCTTAATAAATGGGCAGAAGCACTTAGTACAGTTGGACCTGATATTCCAAAATGAGTAAATAGCATTTCTCCAAAGTCCTCATAAATTACTTTGTTATTTTCTATATCCATTAATCGTATTGATACATTTTTTAAACTTAGTCCTTGAATTTCTTTACATATCTTTAAAGACTCTTTAGATACTTTTAATGGTACTAAAGAAGGTCTTATGTTTTCAATATTATGACCTAATTTTTCTGCCATTTTGTATCCATCACCTGTTGATCCTGTTGCTGGATAACTTTTTCCTCCAGTTGCTAATATTACTCTATCTGAAAAAATTTCTTCTCCACTTACAAGTTTTACTCCTACTGCTTTTTCATTCTCTGTTAATATTTCTTTTACATATGAATCATATCTTATATTCACATTATATCTTTTTAAAACTCTTTTAAATGCTGATAATACATCTATAGATTTATCAGAAAGAGGAAATATTCTATTTCCTCTTTCTTCTTTAATTTCTACTCCTTCTTTTTTTAGTAATGTTAGTATATCTTCATTTGTAAAATTTTTAAATGCACTATATAAAAATTTTCCATTTCCAGGTACATTTTTTATAAAATCTTCCATTGGTAAACTACTTGTAATATTACATCTACCTTTTCCTGTTATTAATAATTTTCTTCCTAAAGAATTCATTTTTTCTAAAATTAATACTTTATGATTATTTTGTGCTGCTGTTATTGCTGCCATCATTCCTGCTGGACCGCCACCAATAATAATTACTTTCATATTTTTTCCTCTTTATTTTTTTAAATTTTCAATTGCTTTTAATACTCCTAATTTTCCATATTCATAAGTTAAGCCACCTTGCATATATGCTATATATGGTGGACGTATAGGACCATCACATGAAAGTTCAATAGAAGAACCTTGTGTAAATGCTCCTGCTGCCATAATTACTTTATCTGTATATCCCGGCATATCCCATGGTTCTGGAATTGAATTTGAATCAATAGGAGAACCCATTTGAATACCTTGACAATATTTGATTAATTTTTCTTCATCTTCAAATATTATATTTTGTACAATATCCGCTCTTTTTTCATTATATCTTGGTTCTGTCTTGTAACCTAATTCTTCTAACATTTTGCTTGCAAATACTGCTGTTTTCAAACTAGATGCAACAACTGATGGTGCCATAAATAATCCTTGCAATAAATATTTATTTATTCCTAAAGTAGGACCTACTTCTTTACCTTCTCCTGGAGCTGTTAATCTTTCTGCTGCTAAATTAACTAAATCTTTTCTTCCTGCTACATATGCACCATTTGGAGCAATTCCTCCTCCTAAATTTTTTATTAATGAACCAACTATAATATCTGCTCCTACTTCTAAAGGTTCTTTCATTCCTACGAATTCACAATAACAATTATCTATCATTATAATAACATCTTTATCTATTTTTCTTATGCATTTAATTACTTTTTCTACTTTTTCTATAGAAATACTTTTTCTTGTACTATATCCTTTCGAACGTTGTATTTCTATTAATTTTACCTTATCTTTTGCAAGTCTTTCTTCTATTTTTTCATAATCAAAATCATCATCTTTTAGTTCTATTTTTTCAAAATTTATTCCATAAGATTTTAATGAACTTGGATTATCTACAATACCTATTACCTCATCTAATGTATCATAAGGCTTACCAGAAATACTAAGTAAAGTATCTCCTGGCCTTAAAAAAGCAAATAGTGATACTGTTAAAGCATGTGTTCCTGATATAAATTGACTTCTTACTAAACTATCTTCTGCTTGCAATATTTGTGCAAAAACTTTTTCTATTGTGTCTCTACCTATATCACCATATCCATAACCAGTAGTTGTTCCAAAATGCATATCTTGTATATTATTATCTTGAAATGCTCTTAAAACTTTCATACTATTATAGCTACATACCTTTTCAATTTCTTCAAATTCTGGTTTTATTTCTTTTTCTACTTTTTCACATAATTTTTCTATTTCTTCACTTATTCCAAATTCTCTATACATTTTATCTCCTTTTCTTATTCTTTTATTAATTCATCAGTATAATATTCAAATCCAAATCCCATATTCTTTTTACAATATTTAGATATAAATTCTGGTTGTAATAAATCTATGGTATATTTAGGTTCTACTATTATATTTCCATCTTTATCTATTACTCCCCATTTTTCATTTTGTTTAATTCCTGCAAATCCATATATATTTAATTCAGTTACCATATCATATATTGCTTCTAATTTTATTTCTCCTGATTTATCTTCAAATCCCCATTTTCCATCTTTATTAACAGCAAATAGTACATTATTTGAGAATAAATCTTTATTTGAAATTATATTTCCATCATTATCAAAATATTGTCTATCTATATTTGAAATTACTTCTACATAATTATCTTTGACATATATACTTCCGTTTTGTATGCTATATACTTTTTTCATCTCTTTGTTATATATTTCTAATGTGTTTTGCTCATTATTTATTGCTTGTAAAATATTTTTATTTTGTACACGTTGTATAACATTATATTGAAAATCTAATTCATATTTTCCACTAGAATTAACCACTCCCAATTTTCCATCTTTAGTGCATATAAAATATTCTCCAAAAATATATTCTATATATTGATAATTATTTTGAATTATAACTTCTTTCTGCTTATTCATAACTCCATATTTTCCTTGTTTATCTATAGTTATAATATAGTTATCATTATCTGTATATATTAAATCAATATAATCTAATTTTTCTTGCTCTTCTCCTTCTTTATTATATATAATTTGATTTTCATCTTTTTGTGCTTTTATCATATTTTGTGAAAATTGAATATCATCATATTCTACATTTAATATTTTTTTACCTTGTAAATCTAAAACTCCTAACTTGTTATTTTTATTTACCACAAATACATTATTTACTTTGTTATATTGTATATCTTCATATTCATGCTTTATCAAAAGTTGTTTGTTCTTATATACTCCAACCTTTCCATTTTTCGTTCCTATAATATATGAGTTTTCTTCATCATCTATTGAATTTACTCTTTCTATTTCATTATACTCTATGTTTAATATTTTTTTACCTTGTGCATCTAAATATCCATATCTATATCCTTGTTCTGTTTTATTTGATACTATATATCCTTCTTTTTTATACAAAGATTTATTATTATAATAGCCATCTGCTATTATAGAGTCATATTCAGGTTTTACAATTATTTTTCCTTTCATTGTCATTAAACCATATTTTCCACTTTCTTTGATAAGAAACATTCCTTCTTTATATGGTAAACTTTCTATTGATTCATATATGGGTTTTACAATTTCTTTACCTGTAAAATCTATTATTCCATACTTATCACCTTGTTTTGTTTTTAAAACACTTTTTTCAAATGGATTTTCTGTTGCTATTTCTGTAAATATGAATGGTAATACTTGTTCATAATTATTAAATAATTGTTCTTTATTTGAGTTATACACTTTTGCTTCATATATTTTATCTGTTTCGTTATACACACTATAACATATAAATATTTCCTTAGATGGATTTGGTATTATTATCATTGCATGTTCAGGTTCTATTACCGTATTTCCTGTTTTATCTATAACACCATATTTTCCATTTTGGTATATTTTAAAATATTTATATTCACTAATTTGTTCTATTTCATAATTATGCATATTTGAAACATATATACTTATTCCAACTATTAATAATATTATTAATATAATACCTGTTACAACTAATAAACTTTTTTTGCTTCTTTTATTACTTTTTTTCATATTTACCCTCCACACATAATTTACTTTTGTTACATTTTACAAGCTTTTACCCATACAATTCTTTTATCTTCATATTTTTCTATTTTATAATTTACATTTTTAGTTTCTATTTCTGGTTTTTCATCTTCATCTGGAACTCTGCCTAATGCTTCTAATAAATAACCTGATAAAGTTTCATAATCACCTTCTGGAATTTCTATATTTAATATCTTTTTTAACTCATTTATAGTTACAGAACCATGTATACGGTATGTATTATCATCTATTTTTTCATATTCATTTTCAATTTCATCATACTCGTCAAATATGTTTCCTACTATTTCTTCTAATAAATCTTCCATTGTAACTATTCCAGCTGTTCCACCATATTCATCTATTACAACTGCGATTTGCTTTTTATTTTTTTGAAAGTCTTTAAATAATTCATTTATTGGTTTTGATTCAGATACAAAATATGCTTCTCTTAATATTTCTGAAATCACAACTTTTTTGCTTTTACTTAAAAATCTTATAATATCTTTTACATATAAGATTCCTTTTATATTGTCAATATTTTCCGAATATATTGGTATTCTACTATATTTTAGTTCATCTATTTCATTTATAATTTTATTAATATCTTCATTTATATCAATTGCATATACATCTGTTCTGTGTGTCATCACTTCTGAAACTGTTTTATCATTAAATTCAAAAACATTATTTATCATTTCTTTTTCTTCTTGTTCTATAGTTCCTTTTTCTTCACCTTCGTCAATCATCATTTTTATTTCTTCTTCTGTAACTGTTTCTTCCTCATTTTCTGAAATTCCAAAAAGCTTAGAAATTAAATTTGTAACTACAGTTAAAATTTTTACAAATGGAGCCATTACTATGGAAATCACTTTTATAAAATTAATATTAGCATATGCAATTTTTTCATAGTATTTCATACCTATTCTTTTTGGTACTAATTCTCCAAATACTAATGTAAAAAATGAAAGTATTATTGTTATAGTAATTATAGATATAGCTTTGAAAATATCTATTGCAATCATTGGAAAAATTTCATTTAACTTTATTGCTAATGTTTGTGCAAATGCATCTGCTGCAAATGCACTTGATAAAAAGCCTGCCAAAGTAATGCCTATTTGTATTGTTGCTAAAAATTTACTAGGCTCCTTTAGCATTTTGTGTATTCGGATTGCTTTTTTATTTCCTTTTTGAGCTTGTTTTTGTATTTTGGCGTCATTTAATGAAATAAAAGCTATTTCTGTGGCTGCAAAATATGCATTGCTTAAAATTAACACCAATAAAATGAGAATTTGTGACATATCTTTTCTCCTTCTTTCTTTGGTTTATATTATTACCATTTCCATAGCTTTTATTATATTTTAAATTGTACAAGTTGTCAATTTTTTGTTAAAATTATATTGTTCTTTGCATTTAAATTTTCTTTTGTAACACTATTTATTGTATTTTGTTTAATTTGTACTTTTACTTGCTTTACAATAACATATTTAGCATATTGTTTACCACTTAATATCATTAGTATAATAATCAATATAATTACTATTCTTTTTAATATTTTTTTCATTTTTACCTACTCTATTTGTTTTGATAAAATTTTAATTTGCATTTGACATTCTTTTGTTTCTTTATTATTTATTTCTATACAATATTTATCTATTTGTTTTTCTTTCACTCTTAAAGTAAATTTTCTACTCTTTTCATTTTTCATTTCTATTTTTTCTCTTTTATTTTCATTTATTTTATATATCTCATATTTTATATTACTTGGCTTATCTATTTGTATTTCTATGTAATATTCCATTTTTACTTCTGTTATTTCATTTTCTTCATTATAATTTTTCACTTCAAAATAGTATTTTGAATTTTCTTTAGATATATCTAAATTTAAAGTATTATTTCCAACTAATTCTACTATAGGTTTAGCTATATATGCAATTCCTTTTCCTGTTATTTTTGATACATATTTTGCAAATACTGTTCCTGTAATAAAAAAAGTTATAAATAGTATTATTATAAATATTATTGCAATTTTTTTATTTTTTAATTTTATTATCTTTTTATTCATAGTTTCATGTGCATAGAATAATTACTAAAAGTAGAAGAATGATTAAAATCCAACTATATTTAATTATATATCCTAATATAATAGAATGAAACACCACCTTTCCCTCTATTTGATTTAATAAAACTATATCTTCATCTTTAACATTGTTATTATCACCTTTTGTATAAAATCCCTCTGGTGTTTTTTCTACAATTCTATGTGTTACATAATATAAATTTTTTTCTTTATATGTTATTACATCTCCAATTTCATAATCTTTATTTTCCTTTATTATTATTGCTTCACCAATGTTTAATTCTGGTAACATACTACCTGTTTCTACTATCCATATACTAAAACCACATATTTGTATTTTATGATTTGGCAATTTTGTTTTTATAATGCCAATTACAATTAATAATAGAAGCAAAATAATAATAAATATAACATTTTTTAGTCTTTTCATTGTGCAATTTGTGGATTTAATTGATATCCCATAACTCCTACATCAATACCATATTCTTCAATTGTAGAACCATATTCTGTGTCCTTAGCATCTCCTGTTACTGTATCTTTTATTTCAAAAGGCCACTCCCATTTTATTGTCATTGTTATTATTTTGTTTTCATCATTTGCATTAATTATACCTTCTAGATCATTATTCATATCTACAATATGTGTATATCTTTTTCCATTATATTCCCAATATAATGTTGGTGGTCTTCTAGTTTCACTAAATATTACCATATATCTTAATGATGTTTCACTTCCAGTTGCATCAATAACAATATCAAAAGAACCTTTTGTTCCTGGTGCAATTCTTCCTTCTACTAATGTAGATTCATCATATGTTTGTGCTAAATTTATATTTGCCATTTGGCTAGTTTCACCATTTACTTTAAAAGCCCATTTTCCTACTTGTATTTTTCCACTACCTGTTACTCTTGTATAATATTTTGAATATGTATATCCTCCTAATATACTAAGTAGCAACAATAGCACAATACAAAGAATTATTATAGTTTTTTTATTTATTTTCCTTTTTTTCATTTTACTCCCTTCTCATATTTCTTTACTTTGTACACAAATTCTATATTCAGGTTTGTTTTCTACACAAGTAATTAATGTGATTTTGTTATCATTACTCTTTTCTAAATATGACCATTCTGTTTCTGGAATTAGCATATTTTTTTCTACTTCATATACTCTTTCTTCATCTCCTAACTTATATATTATAATGTCACCCTTTTTTAGATTTTTAATTAGTGCGAAAAAATTATATTTATATCCTCTATTGTGTGCTGCTAAGCAAACATTTCCATTCCATTTACTTGTATTTTCAAAATGAGCTACTGCTTGCCTCATAGTAGCTGTACTTGTACCTTCTTGTATAGCAGCATCTAAATTAATTCTTGGAATTTTTATTCTCCAATTACTGGTTTTTTGATATATAAATAATGATTCATAATTATTTGTTTTTAACTTTTGTTTTGATATTTTTAAAGTTACTTGAGATTGTAAATTATTTTGAGTACTTTTTTTATTATCAACATCTATTAATATAAAATGAATTCCAAAAAGAATAATGATTGATAAAATTAATGATAGTATAATTACATTTTTTTTATTACATAATAACATTCATACAATTCACCTACCTTAAATTGATTTTAATTAGTTAGATTTTTACTAAGAATTAAATTAATGATAAAAATCTAATGAATTAACTTTTTTGATTTAAATTGCAATTTAAAAGCTGGATATATATTACCATATATTTACAGTTTTGTAAAGTCTTTTTTTAAAGATATTTTCGACAAATTCTGACAAATAATGCACAAAAAAAGCCATTAGAAGCCAATTCTAATTCTTCTAATGACTTTGTATTTATTATTTTTTTGCACTTTCTAGGTCAAAGTAAAACTCTACTCCCTCTTCTTTATTTTCAACTCCATATTGATTTCCATAGTTATTCATAATTGCTTTTACAAGAGATAAACCAATTCCAGTTCCACCATCATCTCGATTTCGTGAACTATCTATTTTATAAAATCTTTTCCATATACGCTCTAAATCTTCTTCACCTATTTGTTCTCCTGAATTATACACTTTAACCCTTATTTTATCTTTTACTTTTTCTACATTAACTTTAATTACTCTTTTTCCATTTTTTTCTTCACAATGTTTTATAGCATTTGTAATATAATTAGTTACCACTTGTTCTATATAAAATTCATCTGCAAATACATAAGTTGGCTCTAATGTGCTAAATTCTACTTCTATATTCTTTTCTTTTAGCATCACATTACATTTTCTAATAACTTCTTTTATTAATTCTATTATGTCAAATGTTTCATTATTAAATTCTCTTTTTCCATATTCTAGTTTCATCAATTCTAATAATTGCTTAACTAATATATCCATTTTATTTGATTCATCTAATATAACTTGTGCATAAAAATTTCTAGATTCTTCATCATTATTTACGTTTTCAATTAATCCTTCTGCATAACCTTGAATAAGTGCTATTGGAGTTTTCAATTCATGAGATACATCTGATATAAATTGTTTACGCATTTCATCTATTTTAGATTTTTCTTCTATATCTTTTTCCAATTCTATATTATTATTTCTTAATTGCTTTATTGTTGTTTCCAATTTCTGAGACATTATATTAATACTTCTTCCTAAATCATTAATCTCGTCATTTGTATCTTTTATTTCATATTTCTTTCTAAAATCTAGTTTTGACATATTTTTAGCAATTTCATTTAACTCTAATATAGGTTCTGTAAATTTTCTAGAAATAAATGAAGCTAAAATTCCTGCAATTATCACTGAAACTATTCCTATAAGAATTAATAAATTATTAGAAACTCGTACACTTTCTTGTATTGTTTCTGCTTGTATACGTATAAATAGTCTATAATTATTTTCTAACGTTGCATTTAAAATTATATAATTCATGCCATCTTTTTCATCTACTACTTTTTCAATTTTTATATTGTCTTTTGAATATATAATTTGATTATTTGTCAACTTTTTATTGCTTTGTGCATATATATTAATTTTTTCTAATAATGAATTAAAATTAGAATCTGTTGTGTATAGTGTAATATATTGTTCATTTTCCACAACAATATCAAATTCATTTTTTACTGCGATTTTATTTAATTCTGTTTCTACATCTATTCCTGTTACACCATTTTCTATTTGATTATACATGTAATTTATTTTTTCATATGCTTCAACTATGTTTTTAGTTTTAGAGTATATATAAAAAGTTTCTAACACCACATTATTTATAACTATTAAAAATAGTATAATTGAAATGACTACTATACATAAAGAAAAAAATAATTTTACTCTCACTGAGCTAAATTTTTTCTTTAATTTTTCCATTTTTTATCCCATTCCTTCCGCAAGGTACAAATTTGGTTTGAAAAGAATTTATAACCCGCACTTCCTTATTTTACCTCAAATTTGTACCCTACCCCTCTCATAGTTTCAATATATTTACCTTTTTTACCTAATTTATGTCTAATTTTTTTTATGTGACTATCTATAGTTCTTGAATCTCCATAATAATCATAATTCCATACATTATTTAATATTTTATCACGTGATAATGCAATATTTTGGTTATCCATCAAATATTTTAAAAGTTCATATTCCCTTAAACTTAAATCTATTTGCTTTCCATCTATTTTTACTGTTCTTCCTTCACTATCTATTACAATACCACCATAATCTTTAGTTTGAGTTTCATTTGCTCTAGACCTTTTTAGTATTGCCTCTACTCTTGCAACTAGTATTTTAGGACTAAACGGTTTTGATATATATTCATCTACACCTAATTCAAATCCAAATAATTCATCTTGTTCTTCTCCTCTTGCAGTAAGCATTATAATTGGAACTTTTGAAGTTTGCCTTATTTGTCTTAACACTGACCATCCATCTAATTTCGGCATCATTACGTCTAATAATATTATTCCTATTTTATTTTCGTTCTCTTCAAAAATATGTAATGCTTCTTCTCCATCTGCTGCTTCTAATACTTTATAATCTTTTTGCTGTAGAAAGTCTTTTACTAATTTTCTCATTCTTGATTCATCATCTACTACCAAAACAGTTACATCATTCATTATTTTTTCTCCTTCTTTGAAATAAGGAGGATTATTGAAATCCTCCTGTTTTAATTATTATATAATTCTAATATGTCTTTTTGGTGAATTTTATATTATTTTTTCATTCCTTCTCTAATATATTCTATTTCCTCTTCTTTATCTAGCCTAACAAATAAAGGTTCTCCTTTTTCTATTACTTTATTACCACTTATAATATTTCCATATTCTTTTATAGAATTCCAAGTCATGTTATTCTCATTTATATTTAATTGATTTGAAATTTTATTAGATGTTTCTAACATACTTGATTGTAACAATACTGCTATAATTCTTAAATTTTCTGCTAAGTGATATAATACTGATTTTAATTTTTCTCTATCTTCTTCATTTTCAGATTTAGCAAGTGTCCATGGCATTGTTTCATCAATGTATTTGTTACTTCTTGATACAATTTGAAAAATATTTTCCATAGCATTACTTATATGAACTGTTTCCATATTATTTTCAAATTCGCAAATTTTATTTTGTACAAAATCTTCTAATTCTTCATCTACTAAATTAATTTTACCTACATTTTCTGGAATTATTCCTTCAAAGTATTTATTCATCATACCTATAGTTCTATTTAGTAAATTTCCTAAATCATTACATAAATCATAATTAAATCTTTCTATAAATCCTTCTGGTGAAAATACTGTATCTTGTCCATATGGAAATTCACGTAATAAGAAGTACTTTGTTGCATCTAAACCATATCTATCTATTAATAATTCTGGATATACTACATTTCCCTTTGATTTACTCATTTTTCCATCTTTCATCATTATAAATCCATGTGAATACAATTTCTTAGGAAGTGGTAAATTAAGTGCCATTAAGAATATTGGCCAATATATACCATGAAAACGTATAATATCTTTTCCTACTATTTGCAAGTCTGCTGGCCAATACTTTTTGAATTTACTATCATCTTCACTTCCATATCCTAATGCTGTTATATAATTTATTAATGCATCTAACCACACATAAATTACATGTTTTGGATCACTTGGAACTTTTATACCCCAGTCAAAACTTGTTCTAGTTATACATAAATCTTCTAACCCTGGTTTTATAAAATTATTAAATAATTCATTTTTTCTATATACTGGTTCAATAAAGTTTGGATTTTCTTCATAAAATTTTATTAATCTATCTTGGTATTTTTTCATATTGAAAAAATATGATTCTTCTCTCATCTTTTTTACTTCTCTTCCACAATCAGGACATTTTCCATCTACTAATTGTGTTTCTGTAAAATAAGTTTCGCAAGGCATACAATACCAACCTTCATATTCTCCTTTGTATATATCTCCTTGTTTTAGTAATTGTTCAAATATTTTTTCAACTATTTTTTCATGTCTTGGTTCTGTTGTACGTATAAAATCGTCATATTCTATATTCATCTTTTTCCATAATTTTTTAGCATAATCAGCTATATCATCCACATGTTGTTTAGGGGATATTCCTTTTGTTTCTGCTACTGTTTGTATTTTTTGTCCATGTTCATCAAGTCCAGTTAACATATATGTATCATATCCTCTTTGTTTTTTATATCTTTTCATAGTATCTGCAAGTAAAGTTGTATATGCTGTACCTATATGAAATCTTCCACTTGGATAATAAATTGGTGTTGTTACATAAAATGTTTTTTTCTCCATTTTTCCCCCTTCTTTCTTAATTTTTTATGTTATTATATTAGCATAATTTACATTAAATTACAAGTTTAATTTTTTAATTATATATTTTAAAGTTACTAAATAATGTTTTCTGTAAATTAATGCAAGGAATGCCTTGAAATATAAGCTTTTCATTCAAAGCTTATATTTCAAGGCATTTTACCAAAAAAATAATAAAAACCAATATCCAGTAACATTTTAAACAATATATATAATTTTATTATCTTTAAATTTTTGTGATAATAATTCAACTATATATTTTTCTGCTTCTTGTTTTATTTCATTTTTATATCTATATTTTCCCTTTCCTTTCATTGCCATTAGTTCTTTAGAATATAAATCATTACTTTTAGGAAATGCCTCTTCATTAATTTTCCTATGAACATAACTATATGTCATAAATATAATTTCAAAGAATATATCTTTTTTAGCTTTTTTGCTTAAATTTTCATACATATAATTTATTAAATTTTTATATAATAATTTATAATTATCTACTAAAATTACTGGTGCTATTAAAATTCCCACCTCATATCCAGCTTCTTTTAACTTATTAATTGCTTCTATTCTTTGCTTTAATGGAGAGGTTCCTTTTTCAATTTCTTTAATAATTTCCTCTGGGTTAACACTCATGCGAATTATTACCTTACCTTTATGATTAAGTTCTAAAAGAGAATCTATCATACTAAATTTAGTTGGAAAAGTTATTTTTCCTTTAGTTGTATTTGCAAAATTCTCTATTGTCCACTCTAAATTGTGTGTAATTGTATTTTCTAATACTAAATCACTATTACTACCAATTTCAAAAGTTAGCTCTTTTTCTGCTTTTTGAGCTTTATTTATTAATTTATCTAGCATATACTCTCTATTTACAAATATTCTAAGATATGAGCATTTATTATAATTGCATACTAAGTAGCAATATAAACACATTGCAATACAGCCTGATGATGTATATGGTACTAAAAAATCAGAAACTTTATGATTTTCTACATAATTATGTGTTTTTCTTATTCCTAATATTAAATTTCTTTTCATCTTTGGAAAATCTTTATTTTCTTTTTTTCTCATTTCTTCTATATTATTATGATTTTCTATTTCATAAAATGGTACATTATAGTTTTTATATAGTGTTATTAGCTCCTCACCTAATTTATACTTTTCAATTTCTTTTTCAAAAAAAATAGCTTCTGGTAAAAACATCTCAAATCCTCCTAAAATGTATTTTTACCAAAAGCATATATTTTATTCTATTTTTCTAATGTTATTCTTGATGCATTGCATGATAATTTTAGATTTTTTTGTTTTAACAAATCCATAATATAAAAATTAACTGACTGTTTTAATTCTATATATTCTACATAATTTACAACATTTGTGTAAAAATAGATTGTTATTACAAAACTATCTTCTTTTATTTCTGAAAATGTTACATTGGCACTATTTTCTTTTATATTACCATTATTATTTAATGCATTTTTTAATTCTACTATAAATTCTTTTATTATACTTAATTCATTATCAATTGACAATTTTATATCTGTTTTATATCTTCTTTGTTCAATTCCATTCCAATTATTAATATTCGATTCTGTAATTAAGTGATTAGGTATTGTAACTACACTTCCATCTAATAAACGAATTCTAGTACTTCTAAACTTAATATCCTCTACTGTTCCTTCATAATTTGCAACTAATATGTAATCACCTATAGTAAAAGGTTTATCCATAAATATCATAGCTCCTGCAAATAGGCTTTTTGCAATATCTTGAGAAGCTAAAGCTACTACCACACTTCCAAGTCCTAATCCTGCTATAATTCCATTTAAATTATATCCAAACTCTGCTAAAACTACAAATGTTGCAATTGTATATGTTATTATTTTTACAATCTTGCTTATAAAATTTAATATATTATCATTGCCTTTAAATTTTTCATTTTCTTTTAATTTATTATATATTGTAGATTCAGGTCTTATTAAATTTGCAAAACCATTTGCAATTAAAATAATAGTAATAACTCTAAATAATTTTGAAACTATACTAATTATACTTTCTGGCAATTTTAAATATAATATACCTAAATATATAACTAATACTAGTAAAAATGTTTTTAGTGGTTTATAAAAAGAATTACTTTTTATCTTTTTTTTGTCTTTTTCTTTCCACTTTATAGTTTTAATAATAAAGTAAGCTATTTGCCCTCTAAATAAATTAAATATAACAATTATTGAAATTACAATTAATAGTTCAAGCCATATTACTGAACCTTTAGATTGTATCCATGTTGAAAAATCTGTTACTATATTCAAACTCATTACCTCCTTATATTTTCTCTTTTATTAAATTTATAAAAAATATTAAATATGATATAGAAAAGCATAAGCCTGCTAAAACATCACTTGCAAAATGTACACCTAAATAAATTCTGCTAATTCCTATTAATGTCACTAATAATGATAGAAGTATAATTGTTCCCCATTTTACATATTTGTTTTTAACTTTTTTATATATTAAATATATAAAAAATCCATAAAATCCTGCACTTATCATTGTATGCCCAGAAGGAAAGCTATATCCATTTTCTAATGTAAGCCTATATCCTTCTGGTCTAGGTCTTGCTACTAAAAATTTAATTACTTGATTGCATAGAGCAACAATTATTAAATTGATTCCTACATATTTCCAATATTTTTTCTTTTTTATAGCTAGTACTATACTTGTAATTATAGCTATAATTATAATTGCTGTTGCTGAACCAAAAAAAGTTATTCCAAGTGCTAAATTTGTCATTGGCTTAGATATCCATTTTGAAATTATATGATATATGTTATTATCTAAAAAAGATATTCTATTTTCAAATAAAAATAACAATATTATTATAAATATTGATGTTGTTAATCCTAAAATAATCCATTTTGTATTTTTTTTAATTTTATTCACTTTTATCTTCCTCTATTGTTTATTTAATAAAATTATTATATAATACATTTGTTGAAATTTTCAATATATTGGAGATGATTTTTTGAAAAATATAAATAAAACGATGATGCACTATTTTGAATGGTATACTAAACCAGAAGATAATTTATGGCTTAAGGTTGCAAATCAAGCTGATTTTTTATCTTCAATAGGAATTACTCATATATGGCTTCCACCAGCTTATAAAGGAAGTTCTGGAATATCTGATACTGGTTATGGTGTTTACGATATGTATGATTTGGGAGAATTTCCACAAAAAGGGTCCATTCGTACAAAATATGGTACTAAAGAAGAATATCTTAATGCTATTGAAAAATTACATGATAATGATATAGAAGTTTTAGCAGATATTGTTTTAAATCACCGTTTAGGTGCTGATGGTGTAGAAAATGTTTTAGCCATTGAAAAAGACTATAAAAATCGCAATTATACTTTATCTAGCCCAAAAGTAATTAAAGCATGGACAAAATATACTTTTGATGCAAGAAAAAATAAATATTCATCTTTTAAGTGGAATTGGACTCACTTTGATGGTGTTGATTATGATGAAAATACAAAGAAAAATTCTATTTACTTATTTTATGGAAAACATTGGGATGAAGATGTTGATAGAGAAAATGGTAATTTTGATTATTTAATGGGTGAAGATGTTGACTTTGAAAATCCAGAAGTAGTAGAAGAAATTTTTAATTGGGCAAAATGGTATTTAGAAACTACACATGTAGATGGTTTTCGTATGGATGCAATAAAACATATATCTTGCTCTTTTATGAAAAAATTTTTAAATGAACTTAGGAAAGAAACATATCAAGATTTATTTTCTATTGGAGAATATTGGAGTTCTAATGTAGATACTCTTAATAACTACTTGTCAAATGTTGATAATTCCTTATCTTTATTTGATGTACCTTTACATTATAATTTTTATCAAGCTTCTAATAGTAATGGAAATTATGATATGCGTAATATATTTAATGGTTCATTAGTTGCTTGTAACCCAGATAAAGCTATTACATTTGTTGATAACCATGATACAGAAATTGGACAATCTCTTCAATCTTGGGTTCAAGACTGGTTTAAACCACTTGCTTATGCTCTTATTCTACTAAGAAATGTTGGGCTTCCTTGCATATTTTATGGAAATTATTACGGTATTCCTAAGCAGAATGTTGCTCCAATGAAAAAGTGGCTAGATAAATTGATTTTATGCAGAAAATATTTTGCTTATGGGAAAGAAACCGATTATTTTGATGATTACAATATTATTGGTTTTACACGTACTGGTGACAGTGAACATTCTGACTCTGGTATGGCTGTTATAATGTCTGATGGTCCAGGTGGTTCTAAAGTAATGAATGTTGGTAAATACTTATCAAATTGTATTTTATATGACATTACAGGTAATTTAAAAGAAACTGTATATGTTGATAAAGATGGAAATGGTATTTTTTATACTGCTGGCGGAAATGTATCTATTTGGGTTAAGGCAAATAATGTTTATAAAGATAATTTTTAACTTATAGTTTCAAGTTAACTTAAACCCCATATTAAATGTCATAAATTTATGACATTTTTTTTAGTTGATTTCAATAGTATTACAGAGATTTTTTTAAACTATAGCTCTAATTTTATCTATGATTATCTTGTAAAATTTCTATTATCATTATAAAATATAATCACTGATTAAATTGAAAGGATGGTAGATATGGCTTTAGATTACTCAGTAATCGGTGGACGCATTAAAAGAGCAAGGAAATCGAGACAAATGACACAAGTAGAATTATCTGAAAGAATGAACGTTTCTATTGCTTATTTAAGTAAAGTAGAAAGTGGTAGCATTCATTTAAATTTACACAGGCTATCACAGATTTGTTCGATTTTAGGTGTTTCAGAAGGACAAATTTTAGATGGTGTCTCTAATGCGTCTCATAAGTATTTAGATTCTGAATTTTCTGATCTACTAAAATTATGTACTCCTAAAAATCAAAAATTGATTTACAAAATAGCTAATCTTATTTATGATGCACAGAACAATTAATTCTAAATAAATCTTTTTCAAAATAATGCTTTTTTTCAGGGCATTATTTTTCTTTTTATTCTAATTAATACAAAAAACGCTTTGAAATATAATCTTTTCATTACATTCCTTAATGTTTATTACGAAATTTAAGAAATTCTAATTTATTTTATGGCACCCTTCCACTAAAAGTGAACTCTTTCCATAAAATTACAAAGAATTTCTAAAATTTCTCCATATACATTCGTCATTTCATTTAAAGATTATATTTCAAAGCTTTTTAGCAAAAATTATAAAAAATATTAAACATTAATTTCAAAATTTTCCATTGCAAAAATATAAATGGTATGTTAATATATTTTTGTATATTAGTAAGGTATTTTGATGCCTTACATAAACAAGAAAGGAAGGAATTTATTATGAATTTCAAACAATGGAATGGATTTAATTTTTTAGGCGAATGGACTAAAGAAATAGATGTAAGAGGATTTATTCAAGCAAATTACACACCTTATTTAGGTGATGATTCTTTCTTAGCAAAGCCTACTGATAAAACAAAAAATTTATGGAATCAAGTATTAAAACTTTATGAAGAAGAAAGAAAAAATGGAGTATTAGATGTAGATACAAAAACTCCATCTGCTGTTAATGCATATGATGCAGGATATATTGATAAAGATTTAGAAGAAATAGTTGGGCTTCAAACAGATAAGCCTTTAAAAAGAGCTATAATGCCTAATGGAGGTATTAAAATTGTAGAAAAATCATGTACTTCTTATGGATATGAAGTAGATGCACAAACAGATTATATTTATAATAATTTAAGAAGAACTCATAATGATGGTGTTTTCTCTGTATATACTCCAGATGTACGTGCAGCTAGAAGTTCACATTTAATTACAGGCTTACCAGATGGATACGGTCGTGGTAGAATAATTGGTGATTATAGAAGAGTTGCATTATATGGTGTTGATGTATTAATTGAAGAGAAAAAGCATGAATTAGAAATTTTAGATACTGATATATTTACTGAAGAAATAATTAGAGAAAGAGAAGAAATTCATGACCAAATTATAGCATTAGAAGATTTAAAGAAAATGGCTGCTCGTTATGGTTTTGATATTTCTGTTCCTGCATCTAATGCAAAAGAAGCTATCCAATGGTTATATTTTGCTTACTTAGGAGCAACTAAAGACCAAAATGGTGCTGCTATGAGTTTAGGTAGAACTTCTACATTCCTTGATATATATATTCAAAGAGATTTAGAAAATGGAACTTTAACAGAAGAACAAGCACAAGAATTAATGGATCACTTTGTAATGAAATTACGTATGATTCGCTTTTTACGTGCACCTGAATATAATGAATTATTTAGTGGAGACCCTGTTTGGGTTACAGAAAGTATTGGTGGTATGGGAGTTGATGGTAGAACTTTAGTTACTAAAAACTCATTTAGAGTACTTCATACTCTAACTAATTTAGGCCCTGCTCCAGAACCTAACTTAACAGTATTATGGTCTAATAACTTACCTGAAAACTTTAAAAAATATACTACTAAACTTTCTATTCAAACATCTTCTATTCAATATGAAAATGATGATTTAATGAGAGTAACTTTAGGGGATGATTACGGAATTGCTTGTTGCGTTTCTGCTATGAAAATTGGTAAACAAATGCAATTCTTCGGTGCAAGAGCTAACCTTGCAAAAACTTTACTTTATGCAATTAATGGTGGTAGAGATGAAAAAAGTGGAAAACAAATTGCACCAAAATACTCACCTATTACTTCTGAATATTTAAATTATGACGAAGTAATGGAAAAATTTGATTTAATGATGGATTATGTAGCTAAAATCTATATAAAAGCATTAAACGCAATTCATTATATGCATGATAAATATTCATATGAAGCTTTAGAAATGGCTTTACATGATAGAGAAATATTAAGAACAATGGCTTGTGGAATTGCTGGACTTTCTGTTGTAGCTGATTCTTTATCTGCTATCAAATATGCAAAAGTAAAAGTTATTCGTGATGAAACTGGTCTTGCTGTTGATTATGAAACTGAAGGAGATTTTCCAAAATTCGGTAATGATGATGATAGAGTAGATGAAATTGCTGTTAATATTGTTAAAACTTTTATGAGAAAATTACAAAAATATCAAACATATAGACATTCAAAACATACATTATCAATTTTAACAATTACTTCAAATGTAGTTTATGGAAAAGCAACAGGAAATACTCCTGACGGTAGACGTGCTGGTGAACCTTTTGGTCCAGGTGCAAACCCTCTTCATGGAAGAGATACAAATGGTTCTGTAGCTGTTATGAATTCAATTGCTAAACTTCCTTATGAATATTCAGAAGATGGTATTTCTTATACATTTTCTATTACTCCTGGAACTTTAGGAAAAGAATTAGATACACAAGTTAACAATTTAATTAGCTTATTAGATGGTTATTTTAAACAAACTGGCCATCATATAAATGTTAATGTATTTGATAGAGCATTACTTTTAGATGCAATGGATCACCCAGAAAAATATCCTCAACTTACAATTCGTGTTTCTGGATATGCAGTTAATTTTATTAAGTTAACACGTGAACAACAATTAGATGTTATTAATAGAACAATTCAAGAAAAATTCTAAATTACAAAAAAATAGAATATATTTACTTTTTGTAGTATATTCTATTTTTTATAATCGATTTTAAAAGTTCTTTTAAGATTTTATTAAAATACTAATATATGTGGAGGATACAATAAAATGATACAAAATGAAATTCAAGGTAAAATACATTCTTTTGAAAGTTTAGGAGCTGTAGATGGTCCAGGAATACGATTTGTTATATTTATGCAAGGGTGTAATATGAATTGTAAATATTGTCAAAATAGAGATACTTGGCCTATTAATGCTGGTACAACATATTCTGTTAATGAAATTATGCAAAAAATTATGAAATATAAAAATTATATATGCCCTAATGGTGGCGTTACAATAAGTGGTGGTGAGCCATTATTACAAGCTGACTTTTTAATTGAGCTTTTACAAGAATTAAAAAATCAAAATATTCATACTTGTATTGATACTTCTGGTAATTTACCAATTACAGAGAAAATTGCCAAAATAATTGAATTAACTGACTTATTTTTATTAGATATTAAATGTATTAATGATGAAAAATGCATATGGCTTACAGGTCAGTCAAATAAAAATGAATTAGAATTTGCACATTACCTAAGTACTAATAATAAGTCAATGTGGATTAGACAAGTACTTGTTCCTGGAATTACAGATGATGAAAATGATCTTAAAAATTTAAAAAAATTTATAGAAAGCTTAAATACTGTAGAAAAAGTTGAAATTTTGCCATATCACAATTTAGGAAAATTCAAGTGGGAAAAATTATGTTTTGATTATCCACTAGAAAATATACGAACAGCTAATAATGAAGATGTTGAAAAAGCTAGAAAAATATTAGAAATTTAATTATTTTAAAAGGTTTCACTTACTATATGACTTTCATATGTATTGAAACCTTTTTATTATATAATTTATTCACAATTGCAATCAGTTTTCATTGGACATGTATTTACAAAACCACTTTTCCTATCTTTCACTTTCTATATATTTTTCTCTTCTATATTCTGCAAATTCTTTTAATACTGTAAGCATTTCTCTTTCATATACATATTTTTTACTATTTGTAGTTTTGTTATTTTCAATTAAATATGTAAGTATTGATAAGTTTTCAAATGAAATTTTAAAACGACTATTTTTTTCACTTTGTGTTAATTGTTGTTTATTTAAATCAATTGAACTATTTGTCCTTCCATAATAAAAAGTTGTATTAGTTTGCCTGTTTAATTCTCTTTTTTCTTTTCTATCAAAATAATTTCTATCCAATGCTTGTAATTTCAAAAAAGGAGTATTTTCTAAGTTTACATTTTCAATACCTGTTTCCTCTAAAATTTCCCTTGTTAATGCTTGTTTTTCTTCTTCATCTCTATCTATAGATCCACCTGGTAATAAATATACTCCTGCATAATTTCCTACTAGAACTTTTCCTTCGTCATTTAAAATAATAGCTCTTACTTTCTCTACTTTTCTATCAACTTCTTCTGGTGTTACATTTTCAAGATTGAACACTTTTACTTTCATTATACTCCTCCTATTATTTATAAACATATTTCAATATATTATATTTACTATATTATGAAAAAAAAGCATGGTAAAATACCATACTTTATAAAGTAATTGACAATACTTTTAATTTAATAATTCCTGCTGGTGCTTCAACTGAAACTACTTGATTTTTCTTTGCACCTAATAAAGCTTTTCCAATTGGTGATTCATTAGAAATTCTATTTTGTGATAAGTCTACTTCTGTAGAACCTACTATTGTATAAGTTTCTTCTTCATCAAATTCCATATCTAATACTTTAACAGTATTACCTACTTGAACTGTTTTAGTATCAATTTCTGATTCATCAATTATTTTTGCATAACGTATTTTATTTTCTAAGTCTGCAATTTTAGCTTCATTATCAGCTTGAGCTGTTTTAGCTTCATCATATTCTGAATTCTCAGATAAATCTCCAAAACCTAAAGCTACTTTTATTCTTTCAGCTACTTCAGCTCTTTTAGTAGTTCTTAAATAATCTAATTCTTGTTCTAGCTTTTCATATCCTTCTTGTGTTAAAATTACCTCTTTATTGTCATCCATTTTTATTCCTCCTTATATATAAAACTAAAATGCAACTTTTAATAGCTAACATTTTAGTTCACCTTCTATCTATACTAACTGTTATATATTAAACTAGTTTTTAGTATTTGTCAAGGATATTTTTGTATTTTTAAATTCTTCTTTTTCTATTATTCCATTAATTCCAATTAAGTTTTTCAAAATTACTTGTTCTTTTTTCATTTTTTGCACATTTTCATAGTATGTTGTTTCACAAGTCCAGTCACTCTCATACAAATCCTTTACACAAAACATTTCCCCTATTCCCCATTTCTTATACCTTTCTTTTATTTCTTCTGCAATATCTATTTCTACATCATCAATTATTATTCCCTCAAAACCTAATAAACCTAAAATCTTTTCATCTTGTAATTGTATAAATATTCCGTCTCTTCTTAAAGTATACCTCTTTATTTCTTCTAATTTCATATCTACATTAATTACCCATTTGGCCCTTTTCAAACTTTTCCTATAATTATTTGAAATTGTAATATTCATCGCCTCTTCTTCTGGATACTTTTCTATACACTTTTGATATGCTGAAATATTTTCTGCAATAATATTTATAGTTCGAACTCTTCTTAAAAAAAATTCTAACATCTCAATTATCTTAATGTTACATTCTTTGCATAAAAAATATAAATCTTGCATTTCTAATTTCAAATTACTTTTATTATTTTTTATAATAAATTTTATTATATCTTCAAGTAGATATGGTTTTATTTGTACTTTTTTTATATTTTTATTAGGAATATATTTTTTGTATTCTTGTAAATCATTTGACAGCATTATCACATCATCATCTTGTATTTGCTTTTTTATCTTTTTTATTGTCCATTTCTTCTTTTTATTGGGAATTTCTATAATATGTACATTCATACCTTTATTTTCTATTTTCACCATCCCTAAAATATTGCCTATTGATTTTCCTTTATTTTTATTTAATATGATATATTTTAAAGCCATAAAAAATCACCTCCATAGCTTGTTTAATTCTATGAAAGTGATATTATTTTTATACCTATTTTATTTGCTCTGCTATCATATCCCAAGTATTATCTTTTTCCATATCTTTTGCCCAATATGCAGCACCTGCTAAATTGTATTTTTTCATAAGTTCAAATTTTGCTTTTAAAGATTCTTCATCTTCTATCCACATTTTACACTTACTTTCATCTTTTTCATATTCTACATAGTATTGTTTTTTATCCTCTAACCATGTTCTTTGTGCTGTCTCTGGAACAACTTCGTCAATATATTTCATTGACACTACTGAACTAGTTATATCACCATTTTTTTCTTTCCATTGTCTTGCATAGAATGGCATACCTAAAATAATTCTATCTGCATCTACATCTTCTTGTGTTCCTACAAACTTCTTTAAATTGACTTCTACCCAGTCAGCACCTGCTGTTGTTCCAGCTTCATCAGAAGTCTGTCCATATTGGTCATATGCCATAAATACTAAATAATCTGCTACTTTTCCTATTAAATGGCGGTCATAGCAAAGTGACCAGTCGTCTCCCCCATCTGGTGCTGTAACATCTACAGATAATACTTTTCCATATTCATGAAGTCTAGGTGCAAGTTCAATAATAAATCTTGATAAATAATCTTTATCATCTTTATATATATTTTCAAAATCTATATTTATTCCGTCTAAATCATACTCTAAAGTCATATTTACTATATTATTTATCAATTTTTCTCTTAATTTATAATCTCTTAATATTTTTGAAGTTATATCTTTAATTTTTGAACTTGAAATATTATTTGATACCATTGCCCATACTCTATATTCATTATCATGTGCCCATTTTATATATTCTTTACCAGATTTTCCTATATTTAATTCTATATCTCCCTCTTCTTCATCTGACAAATGGGCAAAAGCAGGAGAAACCACATTTACACCAGAAATTTTTTCTGTTCTTTCAGGAGCATCTGCATATTCAGAGTAATAGTCCCAAAACATACTGATAGTACCATCTATTTGCTTTTGTTTTTCCATATTTTCTCTTACTGAATATGTATTTGCAACCTTTTTTACATATCCTATAATTCCATCTTTTGTTCTAATTTTAATCCAGTCTGTCTCATTCTCTTCGTCTTTTACAATAGTAACATTTTCACCTTTTTTTATTTTTGCCACTGTTTTTGAAAAACTTGTAGGTAAAGATTTTACATCATAGTTACCAGCACTATTAGCCATTTTCTTTTCTCTACTTATTGAATCTATTATTACTCTATTTGTATCCTCAATATATTCAATTTCTATATTATAAATATTGTTCATTTCTGAAACTGGTAAATAAAATGTTTCATCTTTTTGAATTGCTTTTCCTTTAATTTCTTGCTTTACACTATTAATATACATTTCATTCTTATCAATTGGCATACTTGCCATTTTAGTGTCAGAACCAGTTAAAATTTGATTATAATTATTATCATAATAAATATTCTCATCAAGGAAATTTGCAATATCTTTTGTCGACATATAGATTATTCCATTTTGCAGAAATATATCGTATTTCATGCTATTAGTTACATTATTATTATTTATAAGTATATTTATTTTTCCTGTTTCTTTATCTCTTACATAATTGGGTGCTATTTGTAGTATAGCAATTATTGCAATTAAAAATATTGCTATAACTATTATTTTAATAAATATTCTATTCGTTTTAACTTTTTTTTCCCTTTTTCTACTCATTTTTTATTTCCTTTCGTTTGTTCATTTCTTATTCTATTATATTTAATATCAAATTCTATGTCAATAATTATGTATAAAATTAGAAAATTTGGTAAATATATTTTTAAGAAAAACTTGTTTAGAAAGGATTGGTATTAATGGAAAAACATATTGTTGTAACTGGTACTTCTACAGTATCTTGGAAAGATGCAATTGTACAAACTATTGCAGAAGCTTCAAAAACTATTGACTATATTTCTTCTGTAAAAATTTTAGATCAAAGGGCTCATGTTTCTGGTAAAAAAATTACAGAATATTTTGTAGATATAGACTTAAGTTTTGTTATTGATAGAGATAGAGATTAAAAGGAGGTTTTATTATGGATAATCCAATGGATTCACCGAAAAAATATAGTGAATATGTAGATAAAAAATCTCCAAATTCACCTATTTTCACAAATTGTATAAAAGCCTTTTTTGTTGGAGGTTTAATATGTAGTATAGGTCAATTGATTTTTTTCTTTTGCAAATATCAAGGTTTAGATACTGCTGCTTGTAATACTGTAGTTTCTATTATTTTAATTGGTATTTCTGCATTATTAACTGGCTTAAATATTTTCAACAGAATTGGAAAATTTGCTGGTGCAGGTTCTTTAGTTCCTATTACAGGTTTTGCAAATTCTATTGTATCTCCTGCAATTGAATATAAATCTGAAGGATACATTATGGGTGTAGGCGGAAAGATGTTTACTGTTGCAGGTCCTGTATTAGTTTTTGGTATTTCTGCTTCTGTTATTATAGGAATGATTTATTGTTTTTTTGTTTAATTTAAGAAAGGGATGAAATTATGAAAAAGCTTGGAAAGCAAACAATTAGAATGGATAATTTTCCTACAATTACTCAAGTAGCATCTATTGTAGGACCTAAAGAAGGTGAAGGTCCTCTTGCTAAATATTTTGATCGTTGTTTAGAAGATGAATTTTGGGGAGAAAAAAGCTGGGAAAAAGCTGAAAGTAAAATAATAAAAGAAACTGTTAATGCTGTTATTGCAAAATCTAATATTACTAATACAAATATTGACTTTTGTTTTGCGGGTGATTTATTAAATCAATGTATTTCTTCTAGTTTTGGTCTTAGAGAAATAAATATTCCTTTTTTTGGAGTTTTCGGTGCATGTTCTACATTTGTAGAAAGTATGTGTTTAGCTTCTGTATTTGTTGATTCTAAAGCCGCAAAGAATATTGTTTGTGCAGCATCTAGTCATTTTTGTAGTGCAGAAAAACAATTTCGTTTTCCACTAGAATTAGGTAATCAAAGACCTCCTACTGCTCAATGGACAGTAACTGGTTCTGGTAGTGCTATTATTTCTGAAGAAGGGAATGGTCCTTTTATAACTCATATTACTCCTGGGAAAATTGTAGATATGGGAATTAAAGATGCAAATAATATGGGAGCTGCCATGGCTCCAGCTGCTTTTGATACATTAATTACTCATTTTCAAGATACTAACAGAGCACCTAGCTATTATGATGCTATTGTTACTGGTGATTTAGGTTATGTTGGTTCTGATATCTTACAAGATTTATGTAAAAATAAAGGTTATAATATAAATAATTTACACAATGATTGTGGAAAATTAATTTTTGATAAACAAAATCAAGACACTCACTCTGGTGGAAGTGGTTGTGCTTGTATTGCTACTGTATTTTCTGGATATTTTTATAAGTTATTACAAGATAAAAAAATAAATAAATTATTACTAATTGCAACTGGTGCTCTTATGAATTCAACTAGTTCTCAACAAGGAGAATCTATTCCTGGTATTGCCCATGCTATTAGTATAGAAAACTCTAAAATATAAGGGGGTAAATATGGATTTTTTGCAAACTATTGACTGGTCTTTAATGTTACGTTGCTTTATTGTTGGTGGTCTTATTTGTGTAATTGCACAAATATTAATTGATAAAACTAAGTTAACTTCTGCTAGGATTTTAGTACTTTTTGTTACTGTTGGAGCTATTTTAGGTGGCTTAGGTTTATATCAATACATTATAGATTTTGCTGGTTGTGGTGCTACTGTTCCATTAACTGGTTTTGGCGCAAATTTAGCCAAAGGTGCAATTACTGAAGTTCAAACAAGTGGACTTTTAGGTGCTTTTATTGGTGGTGTTAAAATGGCTGCTGGTGGAATTGCTGCTGCAATTTTCTTCGGATATATTGCTTCTATAATGTCAAAACCAAAAATTAAAAAGCAATAAAAAAATCACTTTAGCATATATTTAATTTGTTATATAAAAAGGTTAAGGCTGTCAAATTTATGACAGCCTTTTGTTTTTCATAATATAATTTTTACAACATACTCAACTTCCGGATACTTTAAGAACTCATGCATAGCCCAATATCTCATATCTTCATCAATATCTTTTTCTGACATTAATTCCACTAAATCTTTTAAGTATAAATGATAATTCTTTAAGATATCAGATCAGAAGACTTCACATATAATGGGAAACGATATTTTCCCAAAGCATTACGTATAACTAAAATCATGCAAATAACTTTGCAGTTTTCTCTACTTGGAAAGTATATAAATTTTTCTTCATACCCTGCTTTTTTTATATCTTCCATTGAATGATATACATCATAAAATAATTTTGAAAATTCTAAAATTTCTTCGTTATATAAATCTCTTGCAGCTTCCTTATTGCCTTCGTTTACAGTATAGAAATACACTTTTTGTGTTTCTATAAGTTCCAAAATTCTTTTTGTCTTTGTCTTTACATCTTCCCACTGCCGTAATAACTCCATTTTAAATTTCTCCATTCTGAAAAACATTTTTAATAAGTATCTTTTAAATTATAATACTTTTATTATGTTTTGTCAAAATTTGTAATAATTGATACCATTCATAAACTCTTATAGTTTCAATATTTTTATTGTAACTTGCATCAAAACATACTGTTTTGATATCATTTTTAAGTTCTTCTAAAACATATGGCGAATCGTCTACCATTACATCTATCTTCTCTTCTATACATATTTTTCGTTTACTGCTCTCTGAAAAAATTAATTTATCATATATTATATCATTTTCTTTTAACCATTGCTTTACTAATACTTTCATTTCTTGATGTTTTTCTTTTGGTAAACCTTCGTTATTTCTAGCCGTAATAATAATTATTTCATTTCCTCTATTTTTTAAGGTTTTTAATATTTCTGATGAATACTCCCTTGCTGGATATTTTGTAGCATACCACTCTAAATATTGATTCCAAAACTTTTCATATTGTTCATTTGTCCAATTATATGTTTCTTGTTCATCATATTTTGAAAAATCTAAATTTTTCATTTCTATATTTTCTTCATAATTAAATTTTGTTCCATACACTCTTATAAAATTTTCATAATTGGTTAAAACACCATCAATATCAATTCCAATTCTCATATTTTATTGAATTCCTTTCTTTGTTAAGACTCCATCTCAATGTATTCCATAATAATTTTATAAAAAAAACACACATGTGCTTTAATTAGCGTATGTGTGCTTTTTGTTTTTATGCATTTTTTGCTTTTTCAGCTATTTCTGTAAAAGCTTTTGGATCTGTTACTGCTAAATCTGCAAGCATTTTTCTATTTACAACTATATTTGCTTTTTTTAGCCCTGCAATTAATTTGCTATATGTTGTTCCATTCATTCTAGCTGCTGCATTAATTCTAGCTATCCATAATTTTCTAAAGTTACTTTTTTTATCTTTTCTTCCTACATATGCATACATTCCTGATTTCATAACAGCTTGTTTTGCTTGTCTAAATCTATAATGTTTTGCTCCATAGTAACCTTTTGCTCTTTTTAATACTTTTTTATGTTTTTTACGAGTAATTACTGCTGTTTTAACTCTTGCCATTTTTCATTCACCTTCCTTAATTGTTTTATATTTTAGTTTCCATATGGTAGTAATTTTTTAATTCCTACTTCACAAGTTTTATCTGCATATGCGTCTAAAACTTTTCCTCTAGCTTTTGCTCTTGGTGTTTTTGTAGCTAAACGATGTCTTCTATTTGCTTTTGTTCTTTTTACCTTTCCTGTTGCTGTATATGAATATCTTTTCTTTGCAGCTTTGTTTGTTTTTAACTTTGGCATAATTATTCCTCCTTGCATTTTTTATATATTATTAGCAAATTTCTAAGATTTTTTTGCTAATATAATAAACATATTTTTACCTTCCAATACTGGCTTTTTCTCAGGAGTAGCAACGTCTTCCATTTCTTTTATGAATTCGTTTAATGTTTCTTCTCCTAATTTTACATAGTTTAGTTCTCTTCCTCTGAAACGAACTGTAACTTTTACTTTGTTTCCATCTTCAATAAATTTTTTAGCATTTTTTACTTTAAACCCAAAATCATGTTCTTCAATATTTGGTGTAATTCTAATTTCTTTCATTTCCAATGTTTTTTGTTTTTTCTTAGCTTCTTTTTCTCTTTTTGACTGTTCAAATTTGTATTTACCATAGTTCATTAATTTGCATACTTTTGGTTCTGCATTTGGTGCAACTAATACTAAATCTAATTTTTTGTCATATGCCATATCTAATGCTTCATTAATTGAAATTGGACCTATTTTGTTACCCTCATTATCAATTACTTGAACTTCTTTAGCTCTAATCTGTTCATTAATTAGTAAATCTTGTTTTATATAAAACACCTCCTGATTTTTTTGCCTAACTTGGTTGCATAAAAAAATTGACTTATTTTATAAGTCAATCCATCTCAAATATTACATATATTCCTATCTATATTTATACATAGCTTAGGATATTATATAGTATAAACCTTTTTCTATACGATAAGGTGAGCATGGATTGCTACTTAAAAACTACATATACTTATATCATAAATTTAAAATAAAGTCAATAAAAATTTAAATATTTTTACAAATTTTATTCAAAATGTTGACTTTCTAGCATTTTTGTATTAGAATAGTATAGCAATTAAAATAATTTTGTAATGTCATCTCATTTGTAACTTCTCCCCGGTAGTTATAAATAAGATTTCATATAAATATAATATTATGAATGGAGGGTATTTTTTACCATGAACAACACTACATATAGTATAAAGAAAAGTGAAATTGAAAGAAAATGGTATATAATCGACGCCGCAAATAAACCATTAGGAAGAGTTGCAACAGAAGCTGCTAAATTATTAAGAGGAAAACATAAACCTACTTATACTCCTAATATGGATAATGGTGATCACGTTATTATCATTAATTGTAAAGATGCAGTTTTAACTGGAAAAAAATTAGATCAAAAAATTTACAGACATCATTCAGGATATATTGGTGGTTTAAAAGAAACTACTGCTAGAGTTATGATGAATACAAAACCTGAAAGAGCTATGATGTTAGCTGTAAAAGGAATGCTTCCACACAATAGTTTAGGAAGAAAAATGTTAACAAAATTAAGAGTTTATGCTGGAAATGAACATGAAAATATGGCTCAAAAACCAGAAATGTGGAATTTCTAATATAATTAGAAAATAAGATAGAAATTTAAGGAGGAAATTAAAATGGCTAAAGCTAAATCAGAAAAAATCGTTTTCTGTGGAACTGGAAGAAGAAAAAAATCTATCGCAAGAGTTAGATTAGTAGAAGGTTCTGGCGTTATTACTATTAATGGAAAAGATATTAATGAATATTTTGGAACAGAAACTTTAAAAGTTATTGTAAAACAACCTTTAACAGTTACAAATACAATATCAAAATATGATGTAATCGCTACTGTAATAGGTGGTGGATTTACAGGACAAGCAGGAGCTATTCGTCATGGTATTGCTAGAGCATTAAATGAAGCAAATGCTGAATTTAGACCAGTTTTAAAATCTAATGGATTCTTAACAAGAGATCCACGTATGAAAGAAAGAAAAAAATACGGTCTTAAAAAAGCTCGTAAAGCTCCACAATTTAGTAAGAGATAATATAATTTTATACAAAAACTATCAAACCTCAGAAGTTTTAAAACTTCTGAGGTTTTACTTATCTATATATTAAATTAACTTTTTTTGATTATAGCATATAAGTACTTAAATTTTTTTCAAACTTTTCTAAAAAACTATCAAAATATTTTTTTACGCAACTTGAAATTTCAAGATATATTTTATCTTCTTCTGGAAATGTATGTACTGCAAAATGACTTTCTGCTAAAAGCCATATTCCTGTATATCCTTGTACTTCAAAAAAGTGTTCCACTTTTTTAATTATTGTGAATCCACTTTCTTCTAATATTTTTTCAAGTTTTGGTATTAAAATTTCTTCTTTTTCATATTTTATCCACGTATTATAATTGTACATTGTTGCTTTCAACTTATTACATCTCCAATTACCAATTTCTAACTTCATCATTATAATATGTTATAAGAGCTGGTTTAAACATATTATTTTCCTCTATTGTGCTTAAATCTATTATTTCATCTTTGCCAAACTCAAATAGTGAATATATATTTTCATCTGTCAAATACTGTGTTTTTATCTGCAACTTTTTCATAGTGTTTTCACCATTAAAAGCTAAATTAAATCCCCATTCGCCAAATGATGGCACTTGTAAATGATATGATTTTACTGTATTAAATTGTGTTTTAATTGTTTTATGTATACACCAAAATGATTTTTTTGCGTAATATGGGCTTGTTGACTGACACACCATTACTCCATCTGGTGTTAAATTATTTTTTATATAATTATAAAATACATTTGTATATAATTTGTTCAAAGTTTCATTATTAGGATCTGGAAAATCTATTATTATAACATCAAACTTTTGTTGATTTTCTTGTACAAAAATATATGCATCATCATTTATTACCTGCACTTTTTCATTTTTCAAAGAATCATTATTTAGCTTAGATATTTGTTCATTATTTTTACATAATTCTGTCATTTCTTTATCAATATCTACTAAAACTATATTTTCCACATCATCATATTTTAAAACTTCTCTTGCTGCTAGTCCATCTCCTCCTCCTAATATTAAAACATTTTGATGTGATTTAGCATATAACATTGGTATATGAACTAATGCTTCATGATATCTATATTCATCTATACTACTAAATTGTAAATTTCCATCTAAAAATAATCGTAAATCATCTTTATGCTTTGTTAACACTATTTTTTGATAACTCGTTTGCTCTGTTAAAATAACATCATCTCTATATAATCCTTCTTCTATTTGCTTTGTAATCATTTCTCCTGAAAATAAAAATAGAACAATTATAACTAAACAAAATATCGATATATTTCTTGTAATTTTATAGTTTTCTATATAAACATTATATTTCAATATTATTAGCAAAGCAACTATTATATTAATACTCCCTACTAATAAAGCTGTTGTTATAAATCCTAATTTTGGAAATAGAATTATTGGAAATGCAATAGAACCTATTAATCCACCAATATAATCAAATGTAAAAATATTAGCTAAATTCTTTCTTACATTACTTTTATGTGACTCTATTATTCTAGTTAATATAGGTATTTCTAACCCTACAAAAATTCCTATTAATATTATTAATGCATACATTATTAAACTATATATCTGTGTGTATATATTTGACATAAATAATATTAAACTAGAAAATCCACCTAATATACCTACAGACAATTCAATTATTACAAATTTATTAAATAATTTATTTTTTATAAATTTAGATAAATAAGATCCTATTCCCATCGCACTCATATACAGTCCTATTGTTATTGAAAACTGTGTTATACTATCCCCTTGTAAATATGAGCTTATACTACTTATTAATAGTTCATAGATTATAGAGCAAATTGATATTAATAGCGTTGTTACTAATAGTAGTCTGTAGTCAAAATCTTTTTCTTCTTTTATTTTCATTTTATAAAACACCACTCATAATAATAGCTATTCCTATAAACATCCCTGATAGCATTATTCCAACTGCTTTATTATAATTGTTTATTTCTTCATTTATATTAAAACTCTTTCTAAAAATTAATTGTATAATTTTATACCCTATTATGCAAAACATAATTCCTATTGCTACATAAATAAACATTTCAATAATCTTTGCTAAAATTTCCATGTTTTCACTCCCCCATTATTTTATTACAGTTCTTACTATTATACCAATAGCAATAAATATACCAGCTATTATAAAACCTGCTGCCACATTTTTTTCTTTTAATTCCTTATTAAAATCATATGGAACTAATAAATCAAAAACATACATGCATCCTATCATTAATGCTGTTCCTATTCCTGCATATATTATCGTATTTAATATTTCTCCCCAATTTATATACATAACTATTTTTCCTCCTTTATTTTCCTGAAGATGTTCCTCCACCCATTGAAGTTCTGCTATTTACACTTTTTTGCCTAGCTGAACTTGAATAATCCATATAACTTTTATCTGTTACACTACTATTATATGTACTATAATACCTACGACTATGATGTGAATGATATGTTGAACTAGAGTTATTTACATATTTTTTCTTCGATACCTGTACAAAAATTTCTGAATTCTCTTTATATACATATGCAAATTCATCTCTTGTTTGTATTCCAACATCACTATTAATACTCTTAGATGTGCTATTACTATTTGTAACTTTATTTATTGCATCTGGTATTCCATCAATTATATCTTTTACTGTTGAATCAACAGTAGGCAATAATGATTTATATACCTTTGCTTTTTCTTTATTTACATTGTTTGTAATAGATGTTACATATATATATTTATTACTTTTTTCTATATATTTTCGCATTGATTTTTTTTGAAAAAAACTTTGAAACATAGGTGTTAATCCAATTAATATTATGAATACTAAAACTATACTTGCTATAGTATTGGCTATTTTCTTTGCTTTTTGTTTTCCATTAATTTGGTGTCTCAATTCATTTATTTCTTCAGTAGTTATTTCTTTTACTTCAGGTTCAACCACTTTTATTCTGTGCTTACCTATTTTTTCACCTATGGTCTTTTCTGTTTCATCTATCCATTTTTCTATTGAAATTATAGTTCTATCTGTAATGCTCATATAATCGTAATATTCACAAGTTTCTAACATATCTACATCTGCATTTCCAAAATAGTTTCTTACTTTTGCAATTCCTTGGTCATATAATCTATAGGTTTTATCTGCTTCTGAAAATTCCTTTTCAGTACCATTACATGAAGTTCTATATGTAGTATATAAATAATATTCTATTTCATTATACTCATTTTCTTCTATTGTTAACCATTTGTGTATTCTGTGTTCATCTATGATTTCATATTCTTGCCATATCCATTGATCTTCTTCAAATTCTATCATGTTAACAACTACATACTTTATATTATCTATATACAGCACTTGGTCTTTTATTAGTTTCATTTTGTTCCCCTCTTACATTACAAACTAATTATTATTACTTTTATGTTTTTTATTTTATCATAAATTACAATTCTATGTCTATATTTTAAAGAAAAATTGATGAGAGATTTACTACTTATTAAATCTCTCATCATTTTTTTACTTTGTTAATAAAATCACATTTTCAAGCATTACTACAGGAACAATATTAATGTTATTGTCACATGCAAACAATAATACATTATATCCTTTTAAAAAATTGTAATTTTTATCTACTATTATAGGTCTTGGCAGTTTCTTATATTTTCCATAAAATTCTGCAATTTTTGCATATTTTTTTCCTCTAATGCTATTTTTGTATTTTCGAAACCGAATTTTACTCCTGTTCGTAAAAAATACCCAATTTTTAGGTAAGATAAAACCTTTTTCTTTAAGAATTTTCTCATTCATTTCTAAGAAAGTCTTTTTCAACTCTTTTCTTTGCTTCTGTCTTAATTTTTTGTACTTTAAATACTGTTCATGATTCATATCACTCTTCTCAGAATTATGAGTACTACAACAAGGAAACAAATTATTTGTTACACTTATTCCTCCATATACCCGTGGATATCTGTGATCTAATGATTTGTTATATTTACCTAATTTTCTTCCACAATATATGCACCGATTTTTCTTAACACATATGTAAGCTCATACATGGTATTTTCAAAATCATTTTTTTCATACAGTATTAAATAATTTCCTTGTATTTTTGCATTAGTCAAATTTATTCTTTTTGGCAGTTCAATAATCATACAATATATCCTTCTTTGCTATTATGACTTTATTGCTTTTGAGTCTTTAATTAATAGACTCGGTTGCTGTTTTAAATAACTAGAACATCATATTTTTTTACTCTTTTTCAAGTATTTTTTATAAAATAATAGTTCTTTCATTAAAACCTCCTTTAATATAAAACAACGAGTTATATTTCTATTATACTACTTTTTGTTAACCATTGCAAATTATTGTTTCCCAGCCATCATATTCTAAATTATACTTTTTAGATAGATTTAATATATTAAGCATTTGTTCTTCTATTACCTTTTCTTCTGTTGTTGAATTTACAATAACTACTACACATTTTGTTTCAGTATCAACATTTGTATTATACGGATATTGTTTTAAATCTTGTAAAAACTGTTCTTGTGCTTTTTCATCATCATAATATATATAATGATATACTTCTCTTGTTATGGAAGATTTGTCATCGTTTTGTGCTAATTCTTCTAATATTTGTTTATCTCCTTCTATATTTATTTCATAATCTGATTCTTCTATATATGGATATTTCTTTTTCCATTCTGGAAGTGTTGCTTGCTTTAATTTTGGAATAAAAACTCCTATACCAATTCCTATTAAAATAGATATAACTATTGCAATAGCAATAATTATTGTATTTTTCTGCATGCAATCACTCCTTTTTTTATTTTAAAAATCCGTTTATTACTTGTTCTTCAGCTTCTTTTTCTGTTAGACCTAATGTCATTAATTTCATAAGTTGCTCTCCTGCTATTTTTCCTATAGCTGCCTCGTGAATTAAATTTGCATCTACACAATTTGCTACAATTTCAGGTGTAGCAATTACCTTTCCATTATCTTTTAATATTGCATCACATTCTACATGACCAAAACATTTATTATTACCTGTAACATTTGATTTAAATTCTTGTAGTGAATTATCTGTTGCAACAGACCTTGATGTAACATGTGTACTTGAATTTTCACCTTTTAGCTCTACTTCAAATGTTGTTTTTGCAAATTGATTTCCATGTGTCATAATTTTTTCTGTTACTATAAAATTAGTATTTGCATCTAATGTTCCTTTAGTTATTCTATCTGTTGAATCTACTCCTTTTATTTGAACTGAATCCATTTCCATTGTAGCACCATCCTTTAAATGTACCTCTGTTACAGGGTTTAACACTCTTTTTCCATCTCCTGTGCCTTCACCATAGTGCTTTTCATAGTATTTTACATATGCTCCCTCTTCTAAAAAGAATCGATGAATTCCATTATGAGTGGTTTCTGCATGATGGTCATTATGAATTCCACAGCCTGCAATAATAATTACTTTTGCATTTTTTCCTATATAAAAATCATTATATACTATATCTTTTAAACCACTTTCCGTAATTATAACTGGTATATGTACAAATTCCATATTTGTATTTTCTTTTACATATATATCAATTCCTGACACATCTTGTTTTGTTACTATATTAATATTTTCAGTTATTTTACGTTCTATTCCTTTTCCATTTTTTCTAATATTATAGGCCCCTTGAAAAGTATTTTCTAAACTATCAGATATTTCTGATAATAGTTTATTATCTATATTTTCTAAATTACTCATACTTTCCACCTCCTATTTTACAACATGCAGGTTTTGTATTTGTACCTATTACCTCAGATATTAATTCTTCTCTTGTTCCTATTTTTTCTATTTTTCCAGCTTTCATTATAATTATTTTATCTGCAATATTTAAAATTCTCTCTTGATGTGAAATAATTATAGTAGTTCCATGAATTTCATTTCTTATTTCCTCAAAGACTTTAATTAAACTTTGAAAACTCCATAAGTCAATGCCTGCTTCTGGCTCATCAAATATAGTTAGCTTTGCTTGTCTTAATGCTACAGTAGCAATTTCTATTCTTTTTAATTCTCCTCCTGATAAAGAACTATTTACTTCTCTATCTAAATATTCTTTTGCACATAAACCTACTTTAGCAAGTATTTCACAAGCTTCTTTTCTATTTATTTGCTTTTTAGCTGAAATTTTTAATAAATCATATACAGTAATTCCTTTAAATTTTACTGGTTGTTGAAAAGCAAAACTCATTCCTAAATTTGCTCTTTCATATATAGTTTTGTTACTAATATATTGACCATCTAATATAACTTGTCCATTGTCCTGTTTTTCTATTCCCATTATAATTTTAGCAAGTGTTGATTTTCCTGAACCATTTGGACCAGTAATAACAACAAATTGGTTATCTTCTAATTTTAAATTTATATTATCTAATATTTTTTTATTTTCTCTTGTAAAACATACATTTTGTAGTTCTAACATATATACTCCTCTCTTGGTTATTTTTTGCTATAATATTTCTTCCACCGCTCTTTGAAATATTACACATATATTATACTTAAATTTTCGACATTTCGCAATAAAATTCTCAATATTTTAGTAAAGAAAATAGAGCATACTTATATGCTCTTATTCCATCGCTTCTAAACTTTCTTTTTGATCTAACCCTTCTAAATTATAATATGTATTTGGAGTAGTTCCTATAATTACAGATTCTGCTAACAATATTTGATTTACAATTTGTTCTTCAATAGTTTCAAAAGGTGTTAATACACTAACTTTGCACTTTACTTCTAAATAAATCTTGTGTAATGTTTGATTTATTCCTGTAGATTCTAATTGTGATATTAAATTAGTTTCTATATTTCCTGTGGTTTTTAATTTTATTTCTATATCTGGTCCTCTACCTGATAACATTTTGCTTCCCAAAAAAGAACCTAACTTTATATTAAAAACGGCATTTTCATTTTTTTCAAATGCTTCTTGAATTTTTATTGCAATATCTGATGTAATTTCATTTACTGTAATCATATTTGCACTAATCATTGCAATATTTCCTTTTGAATCTTTTGTTATTACTGTCATATCATCATATTTATAATTATTCATTACTTTTGTCGCCTGTTCATTACTTACCTTTGTTGCAATTATTTTGCATATATCTCTACATTCTTTATCTACTATAGGAATAATTGCAGATAATATAAATTTAGCTGTTATTATTCCTATAATAAAAATTGTAAATAGAATAATTATTTTTTTCATTTTTTTATTTTCAATGTTTTTTCTTATGTTTGGTATCTTGATTCTTCTTCTTGAATAAATTTTATCCATAATTTCCTTTTTCTAAATGGCCATAGGAATAAATAATTGTTCCCCTACATTAATTTTATTTTCATTCTCAATATCATTAACTTTTGCAATTGCTTCTACTGTACTTCTAAATTTTTTTGCAATTTTCCATAAGCTATCCCCTGGTTTTACAAAATATATTACTAAACTATATTTTTCTTCTAATTTGCTTTCTTCGATAGATATATTGTCTATTACACTTATTGACTGTTTTGTAGATATTTCTGCAATAAATTGAATATCAATTTTACTTTGAATACTTTGGTCTGGTAGTATTACAAAATCTTGCATAATTATTTCCATTTGAGTATTTACCTTTGAATTAGCTTTTGCTCCTATACAGTCCATTTGATATTGAAACGGTATGTTTGTAACTTTTGTATCCATTTTACAACTATTCTCTGCTTCAAATATCCACTTTAATTCTAATTCTCCTTCATATAATATTTTATCTTTCATAATATTTTGATTAGATATAATTGGTATTACTTCTACATCATGTATTTTATGATTTCCTATTTCTTCTATATATTGTTTTTCAGTTAAATGTAATATATCTTTTGCTAGCTTTTTTTGTCCTAAACAATTTATCTGTTTTTGTTTATAATTTAAATTTACACTTGGACTATATAAATCTTGTATAACATTTATTTGTTTTGTTTCATACACATTGCAGTTAAGTTCAACCTCTGCTTCAATATATACAGAATGTTCTTCTATATTATTCGGTTTAATTAATAAATTTTTAACCTCATAATTAGTTTCACAAAGGTTTTCTTCTGTTACATCTTGTATGTCTATAAATCCCATAATAGGAATAGTTCCTTCTACTTTATTAATTCTTCCATCTGTAGTTAAATACATTATTTTTACTTCTGTATCAGCTTTTGCTAAAACTTTATTATAGCTTATTTTTGTTTCTTTATTTTTAATTGCTATGTTTACCTTCATTATTTCAGATAAATCATCTACTTCTTGTATTATAAATGTATCTTTTGCATAAACTTTAGTTGCTCCACTACCTAATAAAGAATTTATCATTAAACTTTCATTTAACATTTGAACATCTTTTACTTCTTTAATTTCTTTTACAAATTCTATATTTTCATTTGCTGATACTAATACATTTGCTTCTATCATAGCTTTTATATTTACTTTTCTTCCATTTAATACTTTGCATTCTATATTTTTTAATCGTAAATTTTCTTCTAAATTCATCCCTTCTTTTGCATTTTCCATTTCTATCACTTTTGAAAAGTCTACAGTTGTATGTAAACTTCGTAAATTACTTTGTTCATCATCTGCTAAATAAGCTACATATACTTGTATACTTCCTTCTATTTTTATTTTTCCATCTAATATTTCTTTTTTATACACACATATTGTTCCATTTGTATTTATAGTATTTAAAATATCTGGCTTAATATCTGGTACCACACTATCTGTTTCTGCAATCCAATTTTCTACTTTTTGCCCTACCATTTGCCCTATGCATAAAGTTTCTTTTGCAAGCTCTATAGCCATATTTATTTACCTCCTTTATTTTGTTATTTTAATATATGTATGTACAATACCAAAAATGACTATTTTTTGCAAAAAAATAAGCTAGCTTTTGCTAACTTACATTTATTTTAATTCTGTAATATTTGGAACTAATGGATTATATTCTTTTCCATCAAAAATATCTAATTCTACTGTTTTTGTTAAAACATCAGTATAACTATATGTTGTATTTCTTTGGTTTTCATCATATTTTACAACAAATATATTTTCATATGCTTTCTCTATAGTAGCTTCTTTTTCAAATGATTTGCTCCTTCCTAGAGATCCTTTAACAATGATTTTTTGTCCTATCATATCCCCTATATCAGTTTTTAAATTTGTTATATCACTTTTACAAATCACTATATCACCTACTTTATTAATATGCTAAGATAATAACATAAAATGCACATTTTGTCAAAACGTAAAACCTTATGTCGAATATTGTTTTTAGTTGATACTAAAGCTTTTTAAGCTTATTTATTACATTTATATTACATTTTGATTTCTTTTAAATTACATTTGTATATTACTCTTTTTCTTCCCTATACTACCTATTCCACTAACACCTTCTTCTCCATCTCTTAATTCGTCTTTTATGTCTTCAATTCTTAGATATTTATAATTATCTGTTGTTGCAATTCTTTCTGCTACAATTAAAGGATCTATAAAGTCTATCATTATTCTGCCTGGTGAAGATGCAAAATTTGCTCCTGCTTCTATTAATGCTTCATAAAAACTTTGGCATGCTCCTGCAAAAATTGCTAATTCTTTTGTATTTTTATATTGTCTTGCTTTTTTCACTGTTTGTATAAAATATCTAGAATTTCTATAATTATATATATCGTTATATTTAATTCCTTTTCTTATCATTCCATCATGACCAGTAACTATTAATATGTCTGGATTATAAATTTCTAATAATTCTAATATCATTTTAGGCTGTTTATATTCTGCTATGTTTTTTACATTTGCATTTAATCCTAAACTTTTATAATATCTCATAGATTTTTGGCTATATCTTTTATCTCCATCTAAATGCAAAATACTTCCTGTTATTAATTCTTTACTTCCTCTTTTTAAGCCAAAAAAATTCTTTGATAAATTTGCTGTTTGTAATTTATGTTTTATTTTATTATCTATTTTTTCTTGAGCTTCTTGTACTATTCTTTTATCAACTACAACTAAATCTTCTATATAACTATCTGCTACAATTCTTTTTGTTATTCCCTTTAATATTGCAATTTCATGTTTTTCTGTTCTTACTATTTTCTCAATTGAAAAAATTATATCTTTTCCATATGAAATTCTTGCTACTATATCTCCCTTTTTTATGTTTTTCACAATTATCCTCCTATATAACTTTGGCTTATTATATTTTATGTCGAAGTTTGTCATATAGTGATAGGAGATAATACTTTTTAATAATTTTAACTAGAAAGCTTTAACTACTAGTAATAAAATATTTTTTATTTTTGTTGCATATTTTCTATTAATATGGTAAAATTAATATTGTTAAATTGCTATATAAAAGATAAGTAATCTATAATTTTATATATTAGAGAATCTGTGGTTGGTGAAAACAGTTATATACATATAGATGAATCTACTTTTATGCCTTTAGTGAAAACTAAACCGAGTCATGCTTGGTTATCAGCATGGAAAGATACTTTTTAATTTTAAGTAATTAAGGTGGCACCGCGAAATATATTCGTCCTTATGCATAGCATATGGACTTTTTTGTTTTATGCAGCCAAATAGAAAGGGGAAATTTTATGTTAGATATTAAATTTGTAAGGGAAAATCCCGATTTAGTTAAAGAAAACATTAAGAAAAAATTTCAAGACCATAAACTAGCTTTAGTTGATGAAGTCATTATGTTAGATAAGAAAAACAGAGAAGCAATATTAAAAGGAGATGAATTACGTGCTGCACGTAACTCTTTAAGTTCTCAAATTGGATTACTTATGAAAGAAGGTAAAAAAGAAGAAGCAGAAGATATAAAGCAAAAAGTTAAAGATATTAATAATAAACTTGAAGAAAATGAAAAATTAGAAGAAGAATATTCAATTCAAGTAAAAGAAAGAATGATGAAAATTCCAAATATGATTCATGAAAGCGTACCTATAGGAAAAGATGATAGTCAAAATGTAGAAATTGAAAGATTTGGTGAGCCTGTTGTTCCTGACTATAATATTCCATTTCATGGAGAAATTTTAGAAAAATTAGGAGGAATAGATTTTGACTCAGCACGTAGAGTTTCTGGTAATGGCTTTTATTATTTATTAGGTAATGTTGCTAGATTACACTCTGCTGTTATTACGTATGCTAGAGATTTTATGATTAATAAAGGATTTACTTATTGTATTCCACCTTTTATGATTCGTTCTGATGTTGTTTCTGGCGTTATGAGTTTTGATGAAATGGATGCCATGATGTACAAAATAGAAGGAGAAGATTTATATTTAATTGGTACTAGTGAACATTCAATGATAGGCAAATTTAAAGGTCAAATTCTTGAAAAAGACAAAATGCCATATACAATGACATCATATTCTCCTTGTTTTAGAAAAGAAAAAGGTGCACATGGAATAGAGGAACGTGGAGTTTATAGAATTCATCAATTTGAGAAACAAGAAATGATTGTTGTATGTGAACCAGAAGATTCATGGAATTGGTATGATAAAATGTGGTCTTACACTGTAGAATTCTTTAGAAGTATGGGTATTCCTGTACGTACGTTAGAATGTTGTTCTGGTGACTTAGCAGACTTAAAAGCAAAATCTTGTGATGTTGAGGCATGGAGTCCAAGGCAACAAAAATACTTTGAAGTTGGTAGTTGTTCTAATCTTACTGATGCTCAAGCACGTAGATTAGGAATTCGTATTAAAGGAGAAAACGGAAATTATTATGCACATACACTAAATAATACTGTTGTTGCTCCTCCTCGTATGTTAATTTCTATTTTGGAAAATAACTATCAACCTGATGGAAGTGTAATTATTCCAGAAGTTTTAAGACCATATATGGGTGGATTAGAAAAATTAGTTCCACAAAATTAATTCCTATTTTATAAATATCCACTTATATAATGTTAAAGAGTAGTTATCAAAAAACTACTCTTTATTATATTTTAAACAAGTTTTTACTATATATTATTTATAATTTTTTGTAAATAATTACCTAATAGCTTAACCTTATTAAATAGTAAATAAATGCATTACTTTTTATTTAGTAATGCACTTTTAATATTATTTTATATATAAATTAGGGTCCACATTTTCCCCATCTTTTAAAATTTCAAAATGTAAGTGTGGTTCTTGTGCAATTTCAAAAGTAGCAGTGTTGCCTACTGTTCCTAAAGTTTGTCCTGTTGTAACATCTTCCCCTTCTTTTACAAATTCAGCTGTTAATAAATTTGAATATACTGTTTCATATCCATTTTGATGTTGTAAAATAACGGTTATACCATATCTTGGATCATTTTTTATTGCTTTAACAGTACCATCAGCTGAAGCTTTAACTACCGTGGTTTTTTCTGCATTTATATCTATTCCATTATGTGTTACCCATTCTTGCAAAGTTTCTGAATAAACTAAATTATCTTTCGCAAAATTTACACTTATCTCTCCTTCAACTGGTTTTGTAAATACTGGTTCCTCATTCTCTTTTGCTGTTTCTTCTTTTTGTTCTTTTTCGACTTTTTCTGATTCATTCTTTTCTACATTACTCTTTTCTGATTTATTTTTTTCTTGCTCTTTCTGTTCTTCTGTTACTTTCTCTTTTTCCATATTTGTTGTATTAATTGCAATTTTTATATCATTTTCCATCATTTCATTTACATTTTTTCCTACAGAACTACTTACTTGTGAAGTTTGTTCATTACTAATTTGATTAGCTAGTACTGGTTCCATTTTTATTTGACCTATTCCTGGTTCTTCTGGATTTACACTCATATTATTACTATATACTAGAAATGTAATTACAAATGCTAAAACGGCAACAATCAATACTCCAACTACTATATAAATTAATCTTTTATTTTCTCCTCCTACCAATTTTTCTTCATTTCTCCTACGTCTTTCCATATTTTTTCCTCCTTACTTTTTCTTTAGTTTAATTATTTCCGTAATTGTCAATTTTATACATTTAATTTTATAAATTTATAATTTCAATTCCTGTATAAAAGTGTCTTATAATTTCTTCATAATCGCTTCCTTGTTTTGCCATGCTATCAGCTCCTGTTTGACTCATTCCTACTCCATGACCATATCCAGTTACTTGAAACTTTATATTTTCTCCGTCTAATTGTACTGTAAAATTCGCTGACCTAAGTGAAAATATAGTTCTTAATTCTACTCCAGACAATTCTAAATTTCCAACTTTCATCTTTTTTATACGATTTCCATCTGTATGTTCTAATACTTTAAGTTCTTCTGGATTAGAAAAATCTATTGCAAAATCTTTGTGTTTTTCTTGTATTTTACTAATAAATTCTTGTTTACTACATACATATTCTGATGAATATTGTGTATAATTTTCTTCTCCTGATGTACTTACTGTTTGTAAATATGGGTAACCACTTCCTCCCCATACATTTAATGTTGTTTCTGTCTTTCCTCCACTATTAGAATGAAAAAAGGCATTTATTGGCTTTCCTTCATATGTAATTATTTTACCTTTTGTATCATTTACTGCTGAAACAATTTTGTTCCAATTCTCTTCTCTTTTAGCTTCTTCCCACTTTTCAAACCTTTTATCTTTTGATATCCATGCTTGGCAACATGCGGAGTTATCACAAATGCTAGCTTCTCCATGTTTGTTTTCATTATTCTGTATTTTATATATTGTATATGTTCTTGCAACTACTGCCTGTGCTTTTAGAGCTTCCTTTTCAAATGTTGCTGGCATTTCTGCTGACACTACACCATACAAATATTCATCTAATGGGATTTCTTCTATTTCATTTGTTTCCATATGTAGCAATTTTACTACATTATAATCTTTATAATTGTATGAATTTTCTTGTACATTATTTTGATTATTTATTACAATTTCATTTGAAGTATTTGAAGTTTGAACATTATTTGTAAATCTTTTTGTAAAAATCAAAGGAATCATAATACATAGTAATATAAAGCCACACATATATATCAATATTTTTTTCATATTTAACTAATTCCTTTCTCAAATCACAAATATATTTTAATTTTTTATTTTTCTTACATTGCAAGCTTAAATTTCATTTCTTTTAAAATTTTCTTTTCAATTCTAGAAACTTGAACTTGACTAATACCCAAAATTCTTGATACTTCCATTTGTGTTTTATTTCTATAATATCTTAGTAATATAATTTCTCTATCTCTATCTTTTAATTCTTGCAGAATTTTTTGAATTGACATATGATTAGTTAATTTTTCTGTTTCGTCTACTCCAGTTGAAAGTTTACTTGCTAAATCTAGCTCTCCTTCTTCATCACTATATGAACTTTCATATATAGAAATCACTGGGCTTACTGCTTCTAATGCAACAGCTACTTCTTCTTTTGATATTTTTAATTCTTCAGCTATTTTGCTTATTGTAATTTCTCGTCCATTTTCTGCTAAATATCTTGCTTGCAAATCTTTAATTTTTCTAGCTAAATCTCTTAAACTTCTACTTACTTTTATACTTCCATCATCTCTAATAAATCTTTTAATTTCACCTAAAATATATGGTACTGAGTATGTTGATAATTTTACATCATAAGAAGTATCAAACCTTTTTATAGATTTGATAAATCCTATACACCCTATTTGATATAAATCCTCTATTTCATAGCCTCTATCTTTAAATCTTCTTACAATACTCCAAATAAGACCATTATTTTCTTCTATTAGAGTTGTAAGTGCTTGAGAATCCCCTTTTTGTGCTTTTTCTATATTGCCTATATTTTGCTCATATGACATAAAACTCTCCTCTTTTGAATTATTATTCTTTATTTTCTATCATTTCATTTTCTTTTACTTCCTCTAATTTACTTTCTTTTTTTATAGTTTTTTTCATTGTTATTTTTGTACCTAAATTTAATATTGATTCTACTTCTACTTCATCCATAAAACTTTCCATAATTGTAAAGCCCATTCCTGACCTTTCTAAGTTTGGTTTTGAAGTGTATAGTGGTTTTTTAGCAATTTCAATATTTTCAATTCCCTTACCTGTATCTGAAATTTGTATTAATATAGTATTTTCTTTTAATTGTGCTTCTACTTTTACTTTTCCCTCTTCTATTCCTTCATAAGCATGAATAATACAATTAGTAACAGCCTCAGATACTGCTGTTTTTATATCTGCTAATTCTTCTATGGTAGGATCTAATTGAGATGCAAATGCTGCTACACTAATTCTTGCAAATGCTTCATTGGCAGATTTACAGGCAAATTCTAATTTCATTTCATTATCATATAATCCTTTCATTTTTTCCTCCTATATTTTAAATTGTTTTGCTACATTCTTTCATTGGGCAAATTTTCAGTACTCCTGACATTTCTAATATTTTTTTTACATTAGTATTTGCTTGTGAAATTTCCAAAGTACCACCCAACATTTTTATCATTCTATAACGACCTAGTACCATGCCTATTCCTGCACTGTCCATAAAAGTAACATTATGAAAATCAAATACAACTTTTCTAGGCATATATCTTTCAATTTCATAGTCTGCTATCCTCCTTATTTCTTCTGTAGAGTGATGATCTATTTCTTCTGTCAATTCTAATGTTAATGTTTTTGTTTCATTTTTGAAATATACATTCAAATTTATACCCCCTCTGCTTGTCTATTGATATTATGATTATAATACATATGGTAATTTTTTCCAATAGCGAATTTTAGAAAGTTTTGCCGAATTATAGGAAGTTTTCGACATTATTTTTACTTGCTAAATGAAAATTATCTTTGCTTTATTTTTGTACATATATTTTTTATAAAGCTTACGTTAAAATAAAAAACAAAAAAATAGATACTCTTTTGTATCTATTCTTTTGGAGTTTTTATTTATCATTTTTAATCATTTCATCTGGTCTATAATATTTAGTTCCAAGCATTTTATCTGGTAAATATTGTTGCTGTACATAATGACCTGGATAATCGTGTGGATATTTATATCCATTATGATATCCATGTGCTTCCATGCCTTCTACTGGGGCATTTCGAATATGCATTGGAATTTCTCCTGTATCTTTTGAATTTACATCTTCTAATGCTTCATTTATTCCTATATATGATGCATTAGATTTTGGAGATGTTGCCACATATACTGCAGCTTCTGCTAGTATAATTCTTCCTTCTGGCATTCCTACCATATGTACAGCCTGCATAGCAGAATTTGCAACTACTAAAGCTTGTGGATTTGCCATACCTACATCTTCTGCCGCAGCAATTACTATTCTTCTTGCTATAAATACAGGGTCTTCCCCTCCTTGAATTGCTCTAGCTAAGTAAAATAATGTAGCATCTGGATCACTACCTCTCATTGATTTTATAAATGCACTTATATTATCATAATGGCTATCTCCTTTTTTATCAAATATTGCCTTTCTTGTTTGTACACTGTCTTTTGCAATTTGAGGAGTAATTTCTATTACTCCTTCCTCATTCATTTTAGTAGTTAATACTGCTACTTCTAAACCATTTAAGGCTGTTCTTACATCTCCGTTGGCAGTTTGTGCAATTTTTCTTAATGTTTCATCTTCTATTTTTATGTTATAATTTGCAAGTCCCTCTTCTGATATTAATGACTTTTTTAACACTTGATAAATATTTTCTTCAGTTAAGGCTTCTAATTTTACTACCATTGACCTTGAAATTAAAGCTTTGTTTACTTCAAAATATGGATTTTCTGTAGTAGCTCCTATCAATATAACAGTTCCATTTTCTACGTATGGCAATAAAGCATCTTGTTGCAATTTATTAAATCTATGAATTTCATCTATAAATAAAATACATTTTCCAGATGGGTTCATAAGTAAATTACTTGCTTGCTCTACTGCGTTTTTTATGTCTGCAATTCCTGCTGTTACTGCATTTATTTGAATGAATTTATATTTTGTAGTATTACTAATTACTCTTGCTAAAGATGTTTTTCCGCAACCTGGTGGTCCCCATAAAATAATACTAGATAATCTATCTGCTTTGATAGTTCTATATAGTATTTTATCTTTTCCAATTATATGCTCTTGACCTACATAATCATCTAATGTTTTAGGTCTCATACGAAATGCTAAAGGTTTACTTAAATCTGCCATTTTATTCCTCTTTCTATTTTGCTAAATTTTTTAATCCTATACGAATTAAATCTTCTACAGATAATTCTTGTTTATCTACATTTTCTAACGATTTATCTATTTCAGCTTTTGTATATCCTAAAACTTGTAATGCTGAAATAGCTTCTTTTACATTTTCATTTGATTGTTCTATTATTTCAATTTCTTCTTTTATTTCTGGTTGTTCTACAGTTTCATTTTTAAGTTTATCTTTTAGTTCTAATACAAGCCTTTGTGCTGTTTTTGGTCCAATTCCCGGTAATTTTTTTATTTTTGCTATATCATTACTTATTATGGCTATGATAAAATTAGATGGTGTAATATTAGATAATATATTTATAGCAACCTTTGCACCAATTCCACTAACAGAAAGTAATAATTCAAACATTCTTAATTCATCATTTGTATTAAATCCATATAAGCTCATATCATCTTCTCTTACTCTTAAATATGTATGAATTTTTATAGTTTCTCCTAACTCTCCTAGTTTTTGTATAGCTGATTCAGACATAAACACTTTGTATCCAATTCCTGCTATATCAATTATTATATATCCACTTGTTTTTACCTCTAAAATACCTTTTATATATGCTATCATTTGCTTCTCCTTATTCATTTTTAGAAATTATATCACTCTAAACATTAGTTTGCAATATATTTAATTAATTTTATATTATATCTTTTGCTGTTTTTAAATTAATACATGAAATGCCTTGGAATATAAGCTTTGAATAAAATGACAAATGTTTATGGAGAAATTTTAGAAATTCTATGCCATTTTATGGAAAGAGTTCACTTTTAGTGGAAGGGTGCCATAAAATAAATTAGAATTTCTTAAATTTCGTAATAAACCTAAGGAATGTAATGAAAAGCTTATATTCCAAGGCATTTCTTGTAAAAAGATTTGAAACTATTAAATAGTAATTAAATCATTTACTACTTCTGATGCAATTATTAAGCCTGCTACAGAAGGTACAAAAGAAATACTTGCTGGAACTTTTCTATTTTCTTCTTTTTCATATGTTTTTATAGGTTCTTCTTCTGAATATAATACTTTTACTTTCTCGATTCCTAATTTTTTTAATTCTTTTCTTATAACTTTTGCAAGAGGACATACTTTAGTTTTACTAATATCTGCTATTTTAAAATTTTTGGGATTTAATTTATTTCCTGTTCCCATACATGATATTATTGGAATTTGTAATTCTTTACATTTTTTTATAATAGCAATTTTAGAACTTACTGTATCTATGGCATCTATTACATAATCATATGTATCATTTAAAATATTGCTTTCTTCTGTATAAAATTCTTTAATTGCTTTTACTTTTGTATATGGATTTATTGATAAAATTCTATTTTTCATCTCATCTACTTTATATTTTCCTACATTTTCAGTAGTAGCTATGATTTGTCTGTTAATATTAGTTTCAGAAATAGTATCATTGTCCACAATGGTTATATTTTCTATACCTGCTCTTACTAATGCTTCTATTACATATCCACCTACTCCACCTACCCCAAAAACTAATATATTTGACATATGTAACTTTTTTAAATTTTCTTCTCCTATTAATAATTTTGTTCTATTGAATATATCCATAATATCAATTCCTTTCTATAGTTTTATTTGGTGATACTAAATTCGAATTAGCTTTATAATTGTGCTAACAAAACTTTGCATTAACAAATAATGCCAAAAAAAGAATACTGTTTAGCAGTATTCTTCCTTATTATAAAGTAATCTCAATATCTTGAAGTAGAAAATCTTTGAAAGATTTAAATGTGATTTCTTGATGCCAGAAATCATGTACTTCTTGGAATACTTTTTCTTGTTTTGGTGTTAATTCTACTTTTATTTCTTGAAATAAAAAGTTTTTTACTTTTGTCCATCCAGATACTTTTGATGGTAATCCATTTTGTTCTACTGCATTTTCTTCTTGTCCTGCAAATTTAATATCTACTTTTTCCATTGTCACACTTCCTCCTTTGTAAGTCTAGTTTTATCAATATATTTATACTATACTTTTCAAATAAAATCAATAGTTTTATTATATGTTTTTAATTTGTAATATTCCTGTAACATTCTGGTAAAATTTATAGCTCCATTTGTGTTCCTAAAAAGTTTGCTGCTGATTGAACTACTTTATTTTCTACTTCTGTCATTTTTGTATTTGCATCTTTTGATATTAGTATAACACTTCCTATTACATCTCCATCAGATATTATAGGATATACTACTTGTGAATTATTTTTCTTCTCACCTTTATCATTTTTTGTTACAGGCACTGAAATATTATCATTTTCTTTACTTATATATGCTTCTTTATAATCCATAATTTTTTCAAGGTCTTGGCTTATAGCTTGTTCTAAATATTCCCTTTTAGATGCCCCAGATACAGCAATTACTGTATCTTTATCTGTAATACATGCAATATGTCCTGTTGTTTTTGCTAATGTTTCTGCATATTCTGTTGCAAATTCTGAAAGTTCCCCTATTGGAGAATATTTTTTTAATATTACTTGCCCTTCTTTATCTGTAAAAACTTCTAATGGATCCCCCTCTTTTATTCGAAGAACCTTTCTTATTTCTTTTGGAATTACAATTCTACCTAAATCATCTATACGTCTTACGACTCCTGTTGCTTTCAAAAAATTTCCCTCCTTTATTTTTAGTTTACACTTATTATGTCAAAAAAGGAAATTTTTATGCAGTAAATATATAGTTACCAAGTTTTACAAATTTTCTTCTTTTGCTGGTAATAATCTTGGTCTATATTTGTCTATAATTTTTCCAAGTTCTGATGAAAAATCTTGTAACATTACTATTTTAATTGTAGTTTCTTTTCCATCTATATAATCGTCCATAACTTGTTTTAATTTCTTCATTTGTGGAATTTCTGGTTCTATTTGATTTTTATATTTTCTTGCTCTTTCTGATAACATTTCTTTTATTGTTACAATATCCTCATTACTTGCACATGAAATTCTTTGGAACATTTGGAATGTATCATAATATTTAAAAATAGGAATATCCATACATTCTTTAGCAAATTTATCATAAAATATCTCCATTTTCATAGGAATATTTTTAAATATGTCTTCTGCCTTTTCCATGTACATTTTATCTTTTAATTTACTATTTATCTCACTAAAATATTTTATAATTTCTTCCATTTCAGGTCCTGCAACATCTACAGATACTTGGTCAAGTTCTTCTTCTACATTTTCACAGTATTCTGCTGTTAAAGATGATAAATTTAAACCTGTCATAAATACACTTTTTATCATTTTAATATCATGATTTATTAATTCTTTTTTTATAAAATAACAAAAGTATGCAAAGATTTTTACAATTTCTATTGGTTTTAATCTGCCATTTTTTACATCATCTAATACTTCTTCTATAACACCGTCAAATTGGTCATCTGTAATTTTCCAATATTCTTCTGTAAGTAATCTTTTATATCCTGGTAATTTATCTGTATCTACAGTATTTATTATAACTTCCATATTATCTTTAAATATTTTCATATCAAATATACGTGTACGCACATATATTTCAATAAATTTAAAGAAACGATATTCAGCTTTAAAATTATAATAATAGTTATTATCAAACTCTTTAATATAAAATTGTCTATTATCCATAAATACTCTTGATGATACTAATGTAGCTTTATATTCTTCATTACTATTTATATTTATAAATTTATCTTTTGTAACTTTACCAGCTTTTATTTCAAAAGAAATTGCAATAGTAAATATTAGCATAGTTTGCATTACTCTATGGTTTGTATTTGGATATGATTTATTTACCATGTCAAATATCTTTTTAAAATCATTTAATGCATGTTTTAAAATTCTTAAATTACGTGTTCCGCTTTTATTAAATGTAGAAATAATTAGTCCTGTATTTTCTCTTAAAAAACGAATTAAATCTGGATATCTTTCATATCTCATTAAAAGTCCACTAATAATATAATTAAATTCTGGTGCATATTCAAATGTTTCACCTATTAATTTTTCTTTTATTCTTTCATAGTCATTTGCTTTATCAAATACATATTCTATTGTATCTTGTATTCTCTCAACCATAGGTTTATCAGTTTTTTTGACTAAATCACCTTCTTTATCTAAAAGATATGTTGCTATAAATGTTTTCATTTCTAAGTTACTACTTTTAAGTTTAGTCGAAAGTTCTTTTTCATTACAAATAATAATTGTTTTTATGTGGTCATGTTCTACAAAGTTGTTTATATATCCTAAAATATCAATAACATCTACATTTGCTCTTTCTAAGTCATCAAAACATAATACTTTATCCTCTGTGGAAAAGAATTCTCCGTAATCTAATCTATCACCATTTTGTGTAACTCCAAAGAAGTTTGCCATGTCTAAACCTGTTTTTGCATATTCTGGTATAGTATTTTGCCCACTTATATCCATATATTTTTTTAAATTTTTGTCCATTAGTTGTGTTGTTTCTATAAAGATTTTTTTGCTAATTTCTTCTAAGTTAGATATACCATATAAAGACATATAAATAGTTCTATATCTTTTTCCATTTAACATCATAGATTCTATTTTATTACGAATTTTATGGTTCCAAAAATAAGTTTTTCCACTTCCCCATTCACCATTTATCATTATTGCATAATCTGTATAATCTGATCTTATATAGTCTAATATGCTCTCTACTAAATCTTCCATTCTTTATCATCCTTTCATTAAAATGTTTAAAATTTTAGATTTTTTTATCTTTATTATTTGTTTTTAAAATATCTTTTGCTAAAGTAAATATTAATATTTCTTTTGCTCCATTTTCTTGTAATAATTTTGAACAACTATTTGCTGTAGCACCAGTTGTGAATATATCATCAAATAAAATTACTCTTTTTCCATTTATTTTTTGTGAATTTTGTATTTTATATACATTTTGACTATTGGCAAATCTTTCTTTTCTATTAAGTGTGCTTTGTGCAATAGTATTTTTTTGCTTTACTAGTGCATTTTTGGCATATTCAATTGATAATTCTTTTGCTATTTTTTTAGCAATTAATTTGCTTTGGTCGTATCCACGTTCAAATTTTCTTTTTTTATGTATTGGAATTTCAATTATTATATCATAACTTTTCAAAAATCTACATATTTTTTCATTTTTTATTATAATTTGTACAAATAATTGTGATAAATAGGATTTTTCATGAAATTTATAGTCTAATATTATATTTCTAATTTCATTTTCATATTTAAAAAGATATAAATGTTTTTGAAAATATTGATTACTATTTTTTGTTAAATTGAATAAATTTTGCCTGCGAAATTTTAAAAAGCATTTGTTACATACATTGCTATTACAATGTTTTCCACATATTAAACACATTTGTGGAAATAATATTGATATTAAATTTTGTTTTTTCATATTTTTATTATATTTAACTTTTGTTTTCCTATGATGGAATTATTATGAATATATGGTAACTTTTTATAGCATATTATTTTATTTATAGTTTATAATATTGTTGAAAGGATGAAGTTAACATGAAATCACATTCAAAAATAATTTGGATATTAGTTGCTTTAATTATATTTTCTGGTATTGCCTATTTTATTTTTCAATTTTTTAATAAACCTGCTCAAACACAAACTGCTCCACCAGGTGCTACACAAATTTCTACACAGGTAAATTATATAGATACTTCTAAACAAAATAATAAAATTGAAAATTTATTAGAAAACAGGCACGATATAAAACAAAGTGCTACTACTGAAACTACAATTGCAATTTTTGAAACTGTTATTGGTGATAATTCAGCTGGACGTGTAAAAAATATTGAACTTACATGTTCTACATTAAATGAAACTGTTATACAACCAGGTGAAACATTTTCTTTTAATCAAACGGTTGGAAATCCAACCTCTGAAAGAGGATATCAAGAAGCAAAAATTATTGTAGACCATAAAACAACTACTGGAATTGGTGGTGGAAATTGTCAAGTAAGCAGTACTTTATATAATACTGTTTTGCAAATTCCTTCTTTATCGGTTTTAGAAAGACATGAACATGGAAAAGATGTTTATTATGTACCTGAAGGTAAAGATGCCGCTGTTTCTTATGGTGGATTAGATTTTAAGTTTAGAAATGATACTGGAAAACCAATTAAAATTGGAGCCATTACAGATGGTGCTACTATTACAACATCTATTATTCAAATAGATTAATTATTATGTTACTATTATATAGAATAATTTTTTACGGCATTACTATTCATTTAAAAATGGCAAAAGGAGGATTTTAATTTTCCTCCTCTTGATATTATCATTTTATCCTATTGCTTTTTCTAATTCCATATATTCTTTTCTCTTTTTTTCAAATATTTCTTTTAATTGTCTCATGTTTTTTATTTCTTGCTCATCTCTATCTTTTCTATTCTCTGCTCTTTCTACTCTAACTCGTATCCATTCTATATTATAACTTACTGGACATTCTTTTTCTAATTTACTATAATATTGTAATATTTCACTAATTTGTTGTGTCCATTCATTTTTGTTCATTATTCCTTCGACTTCTCTATTGAAATACATTCCTAATGGATATTTCATTAATTTGCCATTTTCTATTAATTTATTTAGCAGATTTCTTACATAACTTTTTATAGCTTTTTTTTGCTTTTCTTCTAAATCTGGCTTATAACATTCTTTATTATCTGGTAATACAATAAATTTATAATATTGTTCCCATAAATTTGTTGCTCTTTCTATTAACTGCTCAAAATTAAGATTTTTTGATTCTTTATTTAGCTCATCTTCTATTTTTCTTCTTTTGCTGTAATATTCTTGTAATTCCTCTTTAGGAATTTTTTCATGTTTTCTTTCCTGTTTATAAAAAGCATCTCTTCTTTCTCTCGTTTTTCTCAGTCCTATGCAATCTCTATTTTTGTCTTCTTCATGAATAAATCTAGCTGCTGCAAATAGTATTCCTTGTTCTAACATTTGTTTATTTTCTATTCCATAAAAAAAGTATTTTTTTAAATATTCTTCCTTTTTATACATTATATTCAACATCCCTTACTTATAATATCCTTACATTTCTATTCTTTCATTAAATTTTTTTGATAATAATTTTTTTAATAATTTATTTTCTTCTTTTTCTAGTTTTTCATCATCTTTTGTTAGATATTCTACTATTTGTTGTACTTGTTTTAAAATTTGCATGTCTTCGAATAAATTTGCAATTTTGAATTCTGGTAATCCATGCTGTCTTGTTCCAAAGAATTCTCCCGTTCCTCTTAATTGTAAATCTTTTTCTGCTATTTTAAAACCATCATTTGTTTCTTGCATAATTTTCATTCTTTCTTTTGTTATTGAAGAGCCTCCTTGGCATTTTAATATACAATATGATTGATATTCTCCTCTTCCTACTCTTCCTCTTAATTGGTGTAATTGTGCTAAACCAAATCTTTCTGCATTTTCTACTATCATGATGCTTGCATTTGGTACGTTTACTCCAACTTCTATTACTGTTGTAGAAATTAATATATTAATTTTACCTTCTTTAAATTCTTGCATAATATTATCTTTTTCTTTTGCTTTCATTTTTCCATGTATATATTCTACAGTATATTCTGGAAATAATTTTTCTTTATATTTTTTTGTTAGTTCTATTACTGAATTTAATTTTTGCTCTTCATCTTCTTCTACTAGTGGGCATACTACATATATTTGTCTACCTTCTTGTATCTGTTTTTTTATAAATATATTTACTCTTTGCTCCATGTTCTTTCCCACTGCAAATGTTTCTATTTTTTTTCGATTCGGTGGTAACTCATCTATTATAGATATGTCTAGGTCACCATATAAAATTAATGCTAAAGTTCTTGGTATAGGTGTAGCTGTCATTACTAATACATCTGGATTATTTCCTTTACTTGAAAGTGTTGCTCTTTGTCTTACTCCAAAACGATGTTGCTCATCTGTTACTACTAGTCCTAAATTTTTAAATTCTACATTTTCTTGTAAAAGTGCATGTGTTCCTATTATTATATCTATTTCACCTTGTTTTAACTTATTTAATATTTCTTCTTTTTTCTTTTTGGTAATATTACTTATTAATAGTTCACATTTAATTCCATAATTTTCTAATATTTGATTAAAGCTTTCTAAATGTTGTGAAGCTAAAATAGCTGTTGGAGCCATTACTGCTACTTGATATCCACTTTTTACCGCTTTATAACTTGCAATAATTGATACAATTGTTTTTCCTGAGCCAACATCCCCTTGCAAAAGTCTATTCATTGCTGTTTCTTTTTCCATATCTTCATTTATTTCTTTTAGTACCTTTTGTTGTGCATTGGTTAAATTAAATGGTAATTTATCTATTATTTCTTTTATAGATACATTTCTATCAAATTTTATTCCTTTGCCTTTTGCATATTGGCTTTTTAAATTTACTAGTCCTAATTGCATTGATAATAATTCTTCAAAAACTAATCTTGTTCGTGCTTTCTGAAATTCTTCAAAACTTTCTGGAAAATGAATTTGCCATGTTGCTTTGTTTATTTCTTCTAAATTATATTTTTTCTTTATATATTCTGGTATTGTTTCTTCTAATCCTTTTTCTTTTTTTACTTCCATTAGTCCATTTTGTATTATGTTTCTTAAAGTATTTTGTGATAATTTATATGTACTTGGATATATTGGGATTATTCTGCCTGTATTTTTATTGCTTGTTTCATCATCAAATACAGGTGATGCCATTTCTATATATCCAGCTTTCATTGATATTTTTCCATAAAATTTATATTTTTTTCCTATTATAAATTTATTTTTTAAATAAGACTGATTAAACCAGCTAAGAACTATAGTTCCTGTTTCATCTCTTACAATTAGTTTATATATTGTCATGTTTTTACGTACTCGATTTTCATTCATTTTTGAAACAACTATAGCTTCTATTAAACTTTCTTCTCCATTTTTTAGGTCTTTTATTTTTGTTACTTTTCCTCTGTCTTCATATTCTCTTGGATAGTATGTTATTAAATCTTCTAAGTTGTTAATATTTAATTTTTGTAATAATGTAGCTCTTGTTGGTCCAACACCTTTTACATATTGAACTTCTTTTTCTAATTCTAGCATTTTTTACACCTTACTTTGTTATTTATTTTGATATAATTTTATATGAAATTTGTGAAATTTGCAAGATATAGATGTTAAAAAAACTTATTAGTAATGTGTGTACTAATAAGTTTTTTCATCTATATTTTTACATAAATACTGAAAAATATACTAGAAATTCGTGTGCTCAGTCCTACATATATAAGCAGAACCTCACCCCACCGCTGCGAGTTCCGAGATCGGCGATACTGAAGCTATTACGGCCACCCGGGTAATCGTAGGAATTAACGTAGTAATTACCTCTATAGGAACAACAGTAAGCATTATTAATACTACCACCACTAGTTCTAGTAGAGTATTCTGTTGTCCATTCTTCTAAATTTGATGCCATATCATTTATTTTACATACTTCATCTCCTGTTGTTCCCGTATTTTTTAATGTTCCATTTTCATCTTCCTTATTTGCATAATTTGCATGTCCTGCTTCCTGTATAAACACTATTGCTGTATCCCATGCATAACTATTCATTAAATCACTTTTTACTGTTGTTGCCTTACTATATGTATTTATTGATACTTTTGAGGCTTCTAATTGTGTTATATAATTCCACAATGTCCCTACTGTATAATTCATAACACTTGTTGAATTAGCTATTGATTTTTTACTTGCTGCTTTATAATCTGATACACTACTTCCACTTGCATAACTTGCTTCATAACGTGCTATATAATATCCTCCATTTTCTTTGGCACTTTTTACAAATCCTGCTAAATCTTTGGCTGTTGCATTTAATCCATCTAGTCCGCTACTTGCAACTCCTGGGCGATAGTCTGCTAATTCTTTAGAATGTGATATTACTACTTCATTTTTATAATTCTCTGGATTATCAGTAGTATATGCTGCTTGTACTAATGTTGGTGTTCCATTTGTTTCGTTAAATGTATATCTTCCTAATACTATTTCATTACTTGTACTTCCATCATCTTTTACAAATGTTCCTACTGGTATCCATACAAATTGACTTCCCTTTACATTATCATCTCCTGAGGCTGATACATCTTCTATTACTATTCCTTGCTGAACTGTATCTCCTGAATCTGGAGCTACCATAAATCCTCCCGGAATTACTACTTTATTTCCTTTTGAATCTGTTACTTCTGTTTTTGGATCTGTAAATTCTTTTCCTGTATTTTTTGCATCTTCTATTGTTTCATTTGGTTTTGCTGTATTATTTGTTATTTGATTTTTTAATTCTTGTTGTAATCCATTTATATAACTTTGTGTAATATCTTCTGTTTCATTTACTTTTTTCTCTGTATCTTTAGCTTTCTGTATTATTCCATTATCCCCTAAAGCCATATTTATTGTAATTGTAGTTAGTATTATTAACACTACTATTGTTACCACTAATACAATTAATGTTATACCTTTATTATCTACTAATTTTTTTTTCATTACTTTCCTCCTTATTTCGTTATATTACGTATTTTATAATTTTTACATTTTCTCTAAGCTTTGTCACCCCTTATATGTATATTATTTAATGTAATTTTTTCTTAAATTTCTACTACATATATAAGGTAAATCTGAAACCATAATTATTATTGCTTCCAGTTGCAACATTGTAATCACGAATAGCTGTGTAAAAGTTTGAATAGTTGTAGATACCTCCTCTAGAAATACAAGTGTATGCATCACTACTACTAGTCCTAGTAGAGTATTCTGTTGTCCATTCTCTAATATTTGATGACATATCATTTATCTTACATACTTCATCTCCAGTTGTTCCTGTATTTGATAAACTTATATTTTTACTGCTTTGATTTGCATAATTTTTATGCCCTGCTTCTTGTATAAACACTATTGCTGTATCCCATGCATAACTATTTATTAAATCACTTTTTGCTGTTTTACTTTTACTATATGTGTTTATTGATACTTTTGAGGCTTCTAACTCTGTAATGAAATTCCATAATGTTCCCGTAATATAATTCATGCCACTTTCCGAATTTGCTGTAGATTTTTTACTTGCTGCTTTATAGCTTCCTATATCTGTTCCACTTGCAAAACTTGCCTCATACCTTGCTATATAATATCCTCCATTTGTCTTTGTACTTTCTACAAATCTTGCTAAATCTTTTGCTGTAGCATTTAATCCATCTAGTCCACTGCTTGCAACTCCTTCACGATAGTTTGGTAATTCTTTAAATTGATAACCACTTTTATCTATTCCAATTTCTTGTTTATAATTCTCTGGATTATCAGTAGTATATGCTGCTTGTACTAATGTTGGTGTTCCATTCGTTTCATTAAATGTATATCTTCCCAATGTAATTTCTTTGCTTGTTGTTCCATCATCTTTTACAAATGTTCCTACTGGTATCCATACAAATTGGCTTCCTTTTACATTTGCATCTCCTGATGCTGATACATCTTCTATTACTATTCCTTGCTGAACTGTATTTCCTGAATCTGGTGCTACTATAAATCCTCCTGGAATTACTACCTTATTTCCTTTTGAATCTTCTACTTCTGTTTTATCATCTGTAAATTCTTTTCCTGTGTCTTTTGCATCTTCTATTGTTATTTTTTCAGGTACATATGATACATCTTCTTGTTTAGTATAGTCATCTAATAATGAATATGATGTCACATTATCAATAGAAATCCCTTGTGGATAATATACTGTATGACTTTGTTCATTTATTATATATACATCTCTAATACCATGACTTTGTTCTATTGGTATATCTATATTTATTTTTCTTACATCTAAAAAACCCTTTATTCCAAGTTCTAATTCATTTAATTCAATTTTAGATAAATCTATAACATAATAATTTTCATTATCATTAGGATTTTTTATATTCTTTAACATTTGCACATCATTATATTTATTTCTAACTGGTAAAATGCCATTTTGTATATAATAAGTATTAATTTTTTCATTTATTCTGATAATATCTGCTTGCATATTCGCATATTTTTCTATATCTTTTGTTCCTTTTAGCTGTGAAGCTATTGTACCTAATAATATTAACATAACAGTTATTGTTACCGCTAATATTATTAAAGTTACTCCTTTTTGTTGTTTAATTTTCATATAACTCTCTCCCATATTTCAAGTAAATGTTTATTATTATAATATTAAAGACACTAACATTAATATTAGTGCCTAACATACTTTTACATATTCTCGTCATTTTTATTTATTTCTTTTAATAGTTCTAATTGAGAAATTAATAGAGATTCCATTTTAGCCTTATAAACATCAAATTGTTTTTGTAAATCTTCTAATTCTTTCTTTTTTAATAATATTTGTTGGCCTAATTCATCAACCGACTTTCTAGCATTTCCTTCTGCTTCTTTTACTATTTGTTCTGCTTGTTGTCTTGCTACTTCTTTAACTTCCTCAGCAGTTGTTTGTGCCATTATTAGAGTATTTTGTAAAGTGTCTTCTATTGTTTTATAATGTAATAAACTTTTTTCTAATTCATCTACTCTGTTCTTTAATTCAGAACTTTGTTTATATGCTTTTTCATAATCAACTGTAAGTTCATCTAAGAAATCATCTACTTCTTCTACGCTATAACCATTCATCATTTGTTTTGAAAATTTCTTATTTTCTATATCTAATGGTGTAATCATTTCTACCCTCCAAATCTAGCCCAACAAATTCATCAATTTTATTGATTATTTGAGCCTGAATTTCTTAACCAAGATACTGATAATTTACCTGGTAATTCTCCTCTTGCCATATCATTTGTAATATCATAGTTATATGGTGCAATTAAAAATATTGAATTTGACACTTTTTGAATATGTCCATCTAATGCATGAACAGCTCCACTAACAACATCTACTATACGTCTTGCAATATCTTTATTAACATACTCTAAATTAACTATAATAGATTTTTTTTCTTTTAATAAGTCACATATAGCTTCTGATTGTTCAAAAGTAGTTGGTTGTGATATTACCATTTTCACTTGTTGTGCTTGTGGCATATTTACTACCTTATTTGAACGTTTATTCCAAAATCCTTTGTTTTCTTCATCATCTTCATTTTCATCTGTATATACTTCTTCTACATTATCTACATCATCATATATTTCTTCTTCTGCGTTTCCATCCATACCAATGAAATCCATTAATTTACTCATAATAGCTCCTGACATTTATAAAACCTCCCAATATTGTCCTTCGTAATTTTCTGCTATAAGTATCTAACTTTTTTGTCCTCTTGTCAATAGTTTTTACAATTGTAATATAAATTTAATTTTTTTGTAATATTTTTGTAATATTATATTGCTATCTCATCATATAAAGATAAAATCGGTCTAGAATCTATATCCTCTTCTATTTCCTTTTCTTTTAATTCTTCAGATAATTCTGAGTATGTATAATTGTCTATTATTGAATAATCTAAATTTTGTTTTAATACTTTTACATATACATTATCTGAATATCCACTTCTTTTTCTTACTACATATGCTAAATCATCTTTTTTATACTTTATTGCACTGTTTGGAACTTTCCAACCTGTTGCTTGCCACCATATTATATCTAATGAAATTTTTCTGTAATTTATTAATTCTTCAATGGCCTCATTAATTTGAAACACTATTATATTAGAATCTTCAGATTCATGATATGTATATTCAACTTGTGCTTTAACTTCTTTTTGGTTTGATAATCTTAATGTTGCCTTATCTCCTACTACTGCATTTTTAGCATCTTCTGAATTTAATATACATGCTATATAACAGCTAAAATTATTAACTATTTTTCCACTTTCTCTACTAGTTGCCACTAATTCACCTGTTTTTAAATTAAGTTCTTCTAACATTTTTTTACTCAAATTTGAAAAATTGGTAGGTGTTAACACTGCTTCTAATCCATCTACTCGATAAGAAACAATCCCAGCTTTTGAAGCATTTATATATTCTGAACCTTCATTTAATTGCTTTTCTAAACTGCTTCTTTGTTCTACAAGTGTTTTTAAATATGAACCTGCTGGACTTAATTCTCCTGCTATTTTTGATTTTTTAGTAACGTAGTCATTTATGTTCTTTTTGTATTCTTTCATTTTTTGTAAATTATTTAAATCATACATTTTGTTTAGTTCATTTGATATCTGATTTTCTATCAATTTAATGTCTGGAGAAAATATTTGTGTACTATTATTTTCCATAGCTTCTTGTATTTTTGTATCTAACTCTTGTATTTGTTTTACTAAATTTTGCTCATTATTAGTATAATATCTAAATATTGGATCAGACTTTGCTACACGTTCTCCTTCTGCTTTTATTTGTGACATACCATTTTTATAATTCTTACCCGTTACAACTTCTTCATCTCTAATAATATATCCTAATGTTGCTTCTTCTTCTGAAACAGTACCTTTTTCTATAATAACTGTGTCAGTTGGTTTTTTCAGTAAACTAATACTTACATATATTACATATCCTAAAATTACTGTTACTATAAGAATTAGAGCAATATATTTTCCTATATTCTTTGGTTTTTTATTTTTTTCCACCCTTACTAACCATTCCTTTTTTCTTTGATTTTTTCACATATTATTTTAACATTATCTTTTGTATTATCCAACCCATTTAGCCAAGTTATCTCTTTATTTTTTCTAAACCACGTTAATTGCCTTTTAGCATATCTTCTTGTTTCTTGTTTTATTTTTTCTATCATTTCTTCTTTTGTTGTTTCTTTTCTTAGATATTCTACTACTTCTTTATAACCTAAACCTTGCATTGCTGTTGGAAATTTATTATATTTTTTTTCTAAATTTTCAACTTCTTGTATTAAACCTTGATTAATCATAATATCTACTCTTTTATTAATTCTTTCATATAAAATTTCTCTAGGCATATCTATTGCAAAAACAATATATTCATATTTTGTTTCTTTTTTTCTTGATTCTTTTTCTAGCTCTGTTTTTGTCTTTCCTGTTTGATGATAAATTTCTAAAACTCTTAATATTCTTTTTTTATCATTTGTGCTTATTTTTTCCATAGCTTTGCTATCTATTTCTAATGCCTGTTTATATAATACTTCTAAACCTTCTTTTTCTACTATATTTTCTAATTCTTTTCTATATTCTAAGTCTGTTTCTATTTCATTAAATTCTATTTCATAAATTAGTGAATCTATATATAGTCCTGTTCCTCCCACTATAATTGGAGTTTTACCACTTTTTATAATACTTTCAATTGCTATAGTAGCATCTTTTTTATAATCTGCTACACTATATCTATTATCTGGGCTTACAAAGTCTATCATATAGTGTTTAATATTTTCCATTTCTTCCTTTGTAACTTTTGCTGTTCCTATATTCATTTCTTTATATATTTGCATAGAATCTGCTGATATAATTTCTCCTTCTATACTTTTAGCAAGTTCAATTGAAAGAGATGTTTTACCAGAAGCTGTTGGTCCAGCAATTACAATTATAACAGGCTTTTTCATTATTAACTCCTTCCTTGATTCATAAATCTGATTTAAAAAATTGTAATTATTCTTTTATTTATTTTTTCATCATATTTGCTACTCCAGTTTGAATATTTTGAAAGTAAAAATATTCTCCTACCATAAGTATTGCCGTTATTAATATTACTATAATTACTCTGTTTCTTAATTTATCCTTTGGTAATTTTTTTTGTAAATATTTGCAATATGAATTAGCAATAAATGGTACATTTATCATACTATTTATTGGCACAAATACAAACAAAATAAAATTACTTGCAGTATTTGATATTTTTGAATCTATTCCTATACTACTAAGAGCATATACTATCATAACCATAATATAATTTATTGCAATTCCCACTCCTATTACAATAATTTTTTGTTTATTTGATAGTGGTTTTACAAAATGATACATTGAAAAAAATGCTATTAAATTTACTAATAAAATTGCTATTGTAATAAATATATTCATATGTTTTCTCCTATCTTCTTGAAAATTTCTTTTCTAAATCATTTTTTGTCATTTTTATTGCTGTTGGTCTTCCATGTGGACATGTAAATGGATTTGGTAATTTTAGTAGTTCCTCCATTAGGTTGTCCACTTCTTCTTTTGTTAATGACATACGTGCTTTAACTGCTGCTTTACATGCTATAGTTGCTATAAATCTGTCTTCTATTTCTTGTTTTGCAGTTCTTGCTACAGAATTAATTTCATCTAAAGTTTCTAAAAATAATTCTTTTGTGTTCATGTCTAAACAAATACTTGGCACTCCTGTTAATTTTATTGTGTTTTCTCCGAATTCTTCTAATTCAAAACCTGCTTTTCTAAACATTTCTATATTATCTTTAATTATTCCCATTTCTTTATGCGATAAGTTAATTATATCTGGTAATAACATTAGTTGTGATTGCTCTTCTGTTTTATTATAATAGTTCTTTTTTACTTTTTCGTATAAAATTCTTTCATGAGCAGCATGCTGATCTATTATATATATTTCATTTCCCATTTCTATTATTATATATGTTAAAAATGCAATACCAATAAATTTATATTTTGGTGCTTGATTTTTTTCTATTTCTTCAAACATAGAGATATTTTCAGTTTTTGTTTCTTTTATAACATCATTTAATTCATATTCTTGTTTTGTTTCATTTACTTCATTTTCTATTTTTGTTTCAACTTGTTTTGGTTGATTGAATATTCTGTTATACATTCTATTAAATTCAGCATAAGAAATTGTATCTCCTTTTTTACCTAATTCTTCTGCTAATAATTGGTCTGGTGTTTTTGGAGGTTCATTATTTACTTCTTCTTTTTGACTATATTGTGTATCTAAATTTTCTGTATTTTCAATTTGTTTTAAGCCTTGTTTTTCTTCTTTGTTTGTTTTTAGTTCTTGATTTTCTGGCTTAATATTTTCAATTGTTTTTTGTTCTTGTATTATAATTTCTTCTACTTCGTTTTTAGAATTTTCTTCTTTTTCTATTTCTATGCCTTCTTGTGTTGGTTTTATATTTAAATTTCCAACATTAATTGTTCCCATTGCCTCTTTATCTTTAGCTAAGCCTTGTTTAATTTCTTGCATTTTTTTCATAATTGAGTCAAATTTTGTATCTACTGTATTATTTATTTTTTCAATTGGTGTAGTATTACGACTGTTAAAAATATCTTCTACTACATTATTAGTTTTAAATGTTTCGTCCTTTTTGTTAAAGCTAGAAAATAGTCCTTTATTTTCACTATTTTCTATTTTTTGATCATTTTCTAATTTTTGTACTTCTTCTTCATCAAATATTCTAGTATTGTCTTTTTCTTTCATTTTGTCACTTACTAAGTCTGCTTTTGACAATGTTTCTTTTATTGCATGATAGATTGCCTTAAATATTTTATTTTCTTCTTGAAATCTTACTTCTAATTTTGCTGGGTGTACATTTACATCTACTTGCTCTGGATTCATTTGTATATTTAAAATTAAAAATCCAAACTTTCCAATTGTAATCATTCCTTTGAATGCTTGTTCTGCTGCACCTGTAAGTACTTTATCTTTTATATATCTTTTATTTACAAAAAATAGTTGATTACTTCTATTTGAACGTGCAATTACTGGCTTCCCAACTACACCTTTTATCATTATATCTTCATATGGATATTCTACTTCTAATACATTTTCTGCAATATCTTTTCCATAAATATTGTAAATAACACTTTTTATATCTCCTTTGCCAGAAGTTTGAATTACAGTTTTACCTGTATTGATAAGTTTAATTGATATTTGTGGATTTACAAGTGCAATTCTTGTAATAACATCTTCTATGTATCCTGCCTCTGTAAAGTCTTTTTTCAAGAATTTATATCTTACTGGTGTATTGAAGAAAAGATTTTCAATAGTTATACTACTTCCATTTGGACATCCTGTTTCTGTTTTTTCTAATATATCTCCGCCTTCTACAACAATACTATATCCTATATCATTTTGCATAGTTTTTGATTTTAATGTTACTTTTGCAATAGCTGCTATACTCGCCAAAGCTTCTCCTCTGAACCCCATTGATGTAACTGTGTCTAAGTCATCTGCACTTCTTATTTTACTTGTAGCATGACGTTCAAATGCAATTTCCATATCATCTGGTGCAAATCCTTTTCCATTATCAGTTACTCTAATATATGAGATTCCTCCATTTCTAATTTCTACTGTAATATTGGTAGCCCCCGCATCTATTGAATTTTCTACTAATTCTTTTATAACTGAAGCAGGTCTTTCTATTACTTCTCCTGCTGCTATTTTATTTATTGTTAAATCATCTAATAATACTATATTCCCCATTTTTTGTTCCTTTCTTATGTTCATTTGCTTTTAGAATTATATCATTAAATATTTTATTTTCATAGCTATTTTTTAATTTTTTTAAGATTGTAACACTTTTTTATTATTAGAATAATATATAACATAACAAACGATAACGAAAATTTAATTTGTATAGGAGGTTTTTTCTATGGGATGTTGCTCTAATAACAGTGAAATTCTTTGGTTCATAATCCTATTTTTACTACTTTTCTGTAGTTGTGGTAACAACTGTTGTTGCAACCCAGAACCAAGATGTGGCTGTAACCCTACATGTTGCTAATTTTATTAATTAGTTTTACTAAAAATTGTTGAAAAGTATACTTTGAGAGGGGGGATATTTTATGCCAGAGAATAGAAACTGTGGATGTGGTGGATTCGGATTCGGTGGAGATAACTGTATTTGGATTATCATCATATTAATATTCTTATGTTGTTGCTGTGGTGGTAACAATAACTGTGGTGGATGCGGCGGATGTTGCTAATTTGCCTAAAAAAGCCTGCCTAAAATTTTCTAACAAATGTAAATCTTAAGAAAATCTAAGGCACGCCATAATTATCTAGTACGAAAACTTCTCTTTCTAAGAGAACTTTCCTACTATATAGAAAAGTGGAGGTCAGCTGACTTCCACTTTTAGAGTTTAAATTAACATTTTTAATAAATCCAAGCACCATCATTTCCTACATAATAGCCATTTATCCATGTGTTGTATGCCATTACTCCATCATTATAGAAATAATACCATTTTTCATTAATCTCTTTCCATGTATTTCTTATTGCATATCCTTGGCTGTCAGTATAGAACCACCTGCCTTCTACATTTACCCATTCATTTTTGTAGTAACTTCCGGTTCTTTTCTGGAAACGATATTCTTTGTTATCGTTTTTATCAATAACAATTGGCTTACCTGATGTTTCTTTTCCACTGGCATCAAAGTTATATGTTACACTATTTATAACTTTTGTTGAATTACTAATCATGGTTCCATTGGGATTTAAGTAATACCATTCGTCTTTTCCTGGAGTATAAATCCACCAGTCTTCTTTTCTTACTCCATTATTCAGATCGAAGAAATACCAACTTCCATTGACTTCTTTCCAACCTTTTGCCTTTTTGCAATCTACATAATAACATTTTTCATACCAGCCATTCTTTTTATGTGTATTGTTTCCTCCTCCTGAACTGCTATTATTTTTTTCTCCTTTAAATGGTAAAATTCCAATAATCGTATCATAACTTAAGTGGTCAATATCAATGTCATTTCTTTTTCCTGCCATATTCCCTTTTAAGTCTATTATTTTGCTTTCATCATTCCACTCTGTTTTAAAATAATAGCCATCGGCAGCTTTTATAGTGAAATCAATATATCCTTCACCACCATCTTCATCATAATACTCATAATATTGTTCAGTTACATAATACTTTTCAGAATCTCTACTTGAAAGTTCTGGTACTTCTAACCGGTTTTCTCGGCCAATACTGTTGATAGTTACATACACTTTTTCTACTTCTGAATTTGCAAAACTAGAAAATGGTACCAAGATAGTTAATGCCATGGTTGTGATAAATGTTGTTACTAAACTCCGTTTTTTCATAAGGTTACCTCCTATTGATTTTGAGCTAAATATTAGCCATGTTTTTGCTATAACTTATTACACTATTATTTTACCATACTTGTAATATTATGTCAATTTGCAAATAAACCTTCTTTTTTTGATTAAATTTAATTGCAAAAGTAAATTCCAGTTTTGTTTTGAAACTGGAATTTAGTCTTGCAATTACCCCTTCTTTGATTATTAATGCTTTCAAAAGTTTTTTAGCTGAAATTTTTGAACAATAAGAAAGCTGTTAATGTCAATATATGAATGTAATTTTTTTTGAATTTAAGAATGCAAAATTTC
>CAUWFE010000002.1:0-91132 GCA_963558185.1 uncultured Clostridia bacterium | reverse complement strand
TTATTTGTTATTTTTCCATTAAATTTGTCGATATATATATATATATATATATATATATATATACTCTCTCAAGGGTTTTAGCGATTATGTTATTCATTTTTTTTCTTTCCTTTGTTTTTTGTTTTATTATACAACATATATTAGTATTTTTCTATATTTTTTTCTTTACAGTTTTATTACAATTTTGTTACAGTTTTATGTATATATCATTATCTTAATAATCTAAACCATGATAAAAATACTTTTTCTGCTATATTTAATAATGTTAATTTTTTTACACTTTCATCTGCTATTAAGTTTACTTTTTTTATTTCTTTTCCATCTTGTTTATATACAATTTCACCTAAAATTTGCCCTTTTTCAATTGGTGCTTGAACATTTTGTGGTAAATTTACTACATGTTCTATGTTTTTTTCTGAACCTTTTTTACTTAAAAGTAAAGCATCTTCCTCATATATAGCTTGTATATTCCCCTTTGTACCCTTTTTTATTTCTATCTCATTTATTTTTTCTCCTTTTTTAGCTAATTGAACATAGCTATATTGGCCAAAACCATAATCTAATAATTTTTCTGCATCTGCAAATCTATCTTTTGTTGTAGGTGCTTTCATAACTACTGCTATTAAAGATAAATTATCTCTAGTTGCACTTGCAGATAAATTATATAAAGCTAAACTTGTAGAACCTGTTTTTAAGCCTGTAGCTCCCTTATAGTTACGTATTAATTTATTGGTATTTGTTAAACTTGATTTTCCATTTCTTAAAGTATCTGACCATATTGTTGTATATTTAGTAACATCTGGATGTTTCATCAATAATTCTCGTGACATTAATGAAATATCATAACTAGAGGTTTCATGTCCATCTTCATCTAGTCCATGACAATTTTTAAATACAGTATCTTTCATTCCTAATTTTTTTGCTTTTTCATTCATTTTAGTAACAAATTGCTCTGTACTACCTTCTATGTATTCTGCCATTGCTACTACACAGTCATTTGCAGAATTAACACAAATTGCTTTTAGCATTTCATCTACAGTTAATTCTTCTCGTGTATCTAACCAAATTTGAGAACCTCCCATAGATGCTGCATTTTCACTACACGGTACTTTATCTTCATACTTTATTTTTCCACTATCTATTGCTTCCATAATTAATAAAATAGACATTACTTTTGTAACAGAAGCTGGACGCAATTTTTCATGCGGATTTTTCTCATATAGTACTGTTCCTGTGTTTTGCTCTATTAGAATAGCTGATTCACATTTTAAATCTAATTCAGTAGGTTTTGAAGAAGTTGGAGCTGTTTTTTCTTCTGTAACAACATTAGATGACCATACATATAAACTATTTTCTATTGCAAAACTTGAAGTTGAAATTATACTAATATATATTATTGTAATAAGTATAAAAAAAAATTTCTTACGATACATATATATTCCTCCCTTATTGGTTCAATATATGCGGCTGTAAGAAACTTTATTCTACTTATATTTTAGATATTAAATATATTATGCTTTGAGTATCATCTTGTTTGTCATATAATACTTCAAAATGATTAAAACCTGTATTATCTAATATTTTTTGTAAGATATCTTCTACATTGGTCCATTTTTTTATACTTAATATAAATTTATCTGTATTTTGTATTACTTCATCTTGCTTTAAAAATTCTATATTAACATAACTCATATCCAGTATTAATGTTTTATCATATATTAAATATTCTGGCATACTATTTATATGAGTAAAACTATTGTCTACAGTATATACAAATGGTAATTCGTGATATTTTTCGGCAATTTCAGTATATTCATTATAACCTTGATATAAATATGATGGTTTGTTATATATAATTCCATTTACACTAATTAATATAGTTATTAAAATAGAAATTGCATATGCAATTTTTTTCTCTTTAAATATAAAGGTAATTGCTAAAACAAAAAGAATTACTACTTGTGGCAAAATATTCATAATATAGCGTATTGCTGGCTTTTCACCTACATTTGTAGGAGCTATTTTGGCAACTACAATAAAATATAGTATAGTTGGTATTGCTATTAAAATATATGGGAATATATCTTTTAGGCTTTTTTCTTTTATTTTCTTTGCACATTTAAGTATAAAGCCAAAAGCTACTAATGCTACTATTCCATATGTAGTGAAATTTTGAATGCTAAATGCTTCTTGCATTCTAGTAATATAAAAGCCAAGCATTTCTATTATGCCTTTTCCACTATCTTCTGCCCCTGCTCCTCTATATGAAAAGAATATATGATATATTGAAGCCGGGAATAATATTATTCCAGCTATTGCTGATAGTATGTGAATTCCTATATATGTACGCAAAATTTTATATTTCTTTTTCTTTATCATATATATGCACATTATAATAAATGTAAATAGTGCGAATATGCAAAAATAATATTGTGTTAAAAATCCTAATACTGTGGTAAAAAATAATTTCCACTTTTCCGTTTTAGAAATTTCAAAATCATTCTTCCATATTTTTAAATTTATATATAAATATGCAATAGTAAAAAATGTTAGCATTGCATACATTCTTAAAAATATTGCTGTTGTTACTGCTCCCATGCTAAAACCATATAATAACATTGCTATTATACCTAATGTTTTTTTACCGAACAATTCAAAAATTTTTCTAATTAAATTACATGTAAGTAGCATAAATACTAAATTAATAGCAAAAATTATGTATTTTGAAAAACTGCCATATGCAATACTAGATACAAAATGTACTAAAAAATAAAATAATGGTGGATGCACATCTCTTGACTGATTATAATATACTGAAAGATAATTAAATACATCTCCATTTCCTATAGTTACATATTCTTTTGCATCTTCTTTAGTTTTCCATACTGTTTTTTCTTGGTCCCTAACTTGTTGTTTTAATTCTTCTAATTCTTGCGGATTTTGAAGATAATATTTTATATTTTTTAATGTATCTGAAAAGCTATCTGCTATAATATATTTTTCTATTGCTGTATTTGTATAGTCAGATTTTCCTACCAATTGAAACATACTATCCCATTTGTAATTTGATGAGCCATATGAAAATATTTCATCTTCATGGAATCCTTGTTTTTGTGTTATCCAAAAGCATAAAAAGATAGCAATTATAAATATGGCTATTGCTGAAATTATGGTGTATTTTTTATTATAGCAAAACTGTTTTAATTTCTCCATTATTTTCTCTCCTTTTATGCATACATTAATTTTCTACTTTTACTTTTTTCTTTTCTTCTTTAGAAAACACTCTTAACATTTTACCTACCATATGTACAATTTCTGTTGCATTTTTTTGTGCAAAACCTTTTCCTAGTGCTTTTCCACCTACAGTAAGAGAAGCCACTAATGCACTTACTATAAATTGAATATTGAATGTTAAATTAAAACTTTGGGTAATTTTCATTGAAACTAATGCTGCAATAGAACCACTTAGTACTCCACATATGTCACCTATTACGTCTGCACAAATATTAGCTACTTTTGCTGAATTTCGAATTAATTTTATTGAAGTTTTAGCTCCTTTTACTTTTTTAGTTGCTTTTGCATGGAATTCTTGCTCTTTTGCAACTGTTACTGCAACGCCTATTATGTCAAATATAATTCCTACTATAATTGTTGCAAGTAAAATTAAAATTGCTGGTAAAAGTTCTAAATTAGAAATTGCATTTGTTGATATAAAAGAAAAAGTGATTGACAATATAAATGTTGTAATAAATATTGTTACAAACCACTTCAGGTTAGAATTATCTTTTTTTTCATTGTTATTTTTCATTTTTTGCTCCTATTTTATAAAAAAATAGATGGTAAAAGTCTAAGTAAATTTTACGGTTTAGGTCTAGTAGAATTTCTCTATTTTCTACTAAACATTACTGTTTAGCTGTTTCCATTTCAAAAAAATACCTACAAGAATTTGTAGAAACTAGATCGCCACTTAAATCCGTACCTTAATCCCTAGACTTTCTTGTTTTTTTAACAAACATTCTAGAAGTTTTCCTTAACATACTGATACCTATTATTAGTCTTTTTTGCAATAGTAATTTCATAATCGATAAAATATATAATTTGGCCAAATTATGTATTCTTTGTAAATTAATCCCAATACTATCACTCAAGACAGGCTACTCTATGCTTTTGTGTCTTGGCACTCACATAGGTTTTACCCAAAGTTTTTTGAAAAAGAATTTATTTCAAATACCCTTAGGCCTCAGGCGAAATCAGGGGTTGTTATATATGCCATTATATAATGCCCTAACCTCTTAACTCCCTGGATACACACAAAACCGGCATTTCGCGCATAAACAAGAAACTTCAACGATGTGCCCTTTAGTGGATTTTTAGCCCCACCCTCATAATAGACCGTACGACTAGAATAATGCACCATCGATACTATTATATCATATTTTTTTAAAATTTCAAGAATTTAACATTAATCAAATTAATCAAATTAATTTTAGTTACTATTTTTTCTTATTATACATATGAATTTTCTACTTTTATTACTGCAAAGTATTTTTTATTTTTCTCATGTATTTTCTTTACTAATTCTTCTGCTATCTTTTTTCTATCTAAATTTTCTCTTGGTAATACTAAATCAAATATTAAATTTATTCTTTCTCCGCCATCAGTCATTCTAAAATCGTGTATTGAAAATTCTGGGTTATATTCTTTTACAATTTTTATTACCATTTCTCTCATTTGATTTACTTCTTCATCATCTATTACTATTGGATCCATATGTATTGTTGTTATACAATTAAAATTATCATATATATCTTGCTCCATTTGATCAATTACATCATGTGCTCTACAAATGTCACAATCTGCTGGTACTTCTGCATGGAAAGATATTATTTTTCTTCCTGGTCCATAGTCATGTACCATAATGTCATGAATACCAATTACCATATCGTATTTTTTTGTAAATTCTTCTATTTCTTTTACAAAATCAGCATCTGGCTTGCTACCTAACAAAATATCTATTGTTTCCTTCATGGCTTTAAAGCCTGTGAATAGTATAAATACAGATACTAAAATACTAACATATCCATCTATTGAAACACCTGCAAATTTTGCAACTAATGCAGAAATTAATACAACAAATGTAGATATTGTATCTGAAATACTGTCATAAGCATTTCCTTTAATTGCTTCTGAATCTATAGTTTTAGCAATTTTTTTGTAGAATAAAAATAGCCATAGTTTTGTAATAATCGCAATTACTAATAATACAATTGTAATTGTATTAATTTGTGGAAGCTCTGGATTTATAATTTTATCTATAGATGATTTAAATAATTCAATTCCTACTAAAATAATAAGCATATCTACAATAAATGCCGTAATATATTCCATTCTTCCATGTCCCCAAGGGTGATCTGCATCTACATTCTTTTTTGATAGTTTAAAGCCTATCATTGTAACTACTGATGAGCCTGCATCTGTTATATTGTTTAAAGCATCTGAAATTATAGACATAGAATTTGATAAAATTCCTATCATTAATTTGAAAATAGATAATAAAATATTAACAATAATTCCTGTAATACTCGATAACATACCATATTTGTTTCTTACGTTTAAATCTTTTACATTTTTATCTTTTATAAATATTTTTATTAATAAGTCTGTCAAAATTTATCCCCTCTTTCTCAATTTTGCAACAAAAAATCCTTCTTGGCTTTTAGAAGGTAACATACGAATTGCTTTTTCTATGTTTTTATCTCCAAAAGCTTTTAATGTATTCGGTATTTTTATTGATATATCTAGCATTTGTAAATTCATATTTTCTATTGCCCATTGTAAAATTTCTTCATTTTCTTCTTTATTCAAAGTGCATGTAGAATATACCATAATTCCATTTGTTTTTAAAGCTTGATATGCACTTTTTATTAATTTTTTTTGAATTTTTGCACATTGTTTTACAGTTTTTATAGACCAATTTCTATAAGTTCCTACTTGATTTGCTAAAAATCTTCCTTCTCCACTACATGGTGCATCTAATAAAACTTTATCAAAGAATTCTGGATATTGTTCTCCAATTTTTTCTCCTCTTCCATTTTTTACTTCTACAATTTTTGCTCCTTGCATTTTTACATTATATTTTAATCTTTCACATCTGATTTTATCTAATTCATTTGCTAATATATATCCTTTATTTTGCATCATCATACTCATTTGAGTAGTTTTGCTACCTGGAGCGGCTGTTAAGTCTAAAATTTTTTCATTTTCCTCTGGTTCTAATACAAGTGGTGGAACCATACTAGACAAGCTTTGCAAATAAAATTCCCCATTTTCATAGTTTAATAATTTTTGCAATTGTTTTTCATTGGCATTTATAATTTCCAATGCATTTTCATACCATAATACTCTGTTAAACTTAATTGCTTCTTCTTTTATATTTTTCATAAGTTCTAACATTGTTGTTTTTAGTGTATTTACTCTTATAGTTGTACTTCTTTCTCCTGACATTCCAGATAAGATTTTATCTACTGTTCCAGGAGAATATAATTCATACAAGTTTTCTACAAATTCATCTGGTAATCTTCTTTTTACTTCTAATACTGATAACATATTTTCCCTTTCCTAATTTAACACATGAAAAAAGCAACAATTATGTATATAATTATCGGCATACATATACTAAATAATAAATTTATAACAGCATATGGTATCGCCATATTATTTACATTTTCATATGCGTGTAATAATTCTTGTTTTTCATTTTCAGTTATTTGTGTATATTTTTTTAATATTTTTTCTGTTATAAATGGAGCTTTTGTCATAGCATCTAATTCTAAATAAATTTTTATTGTAAAATTTAGTATTGCCATGATTAACAAAATATTTAATATTTCCATAGATGGTGGTAATATTCCAAAAACAGTTAAAACTATTATTATGAAATTTGCTATTAAATATATGTTTGAAAATATAAAATGAAATAGTAATAATGTTCGTGGTTGCATAGAATGTATACATTCATGTGCCATAGTTTGAATTCTTGTATAATTTTTTTCTTCACTTGCAACAAATATTTTATCAGAAGTTGCAACATACAGTGTTTGTGTACCTTCCTCTTGCTGTATTTGTGTATGGTCATTATTAAAATATTTTAAAATTTCTTTTCCTATTTCTAAATTATGTGGTAATTTATTTGCAATATCGTCATATTCTGGTTTATTTCGCAAATCTTTTATATTTTTTAACTTAGTTCCCATAAGTATATATAAAATTATTAGTGCTATCAAAATACCTATTAAACATATTATATATTCCATATTTTCCTCCTTAAGGTTTAATATTATTTCAAAAGTCCGAGTGTATATTTTTTAGCTACACTCGGACAATACTTACAATACATCCTCTATTGCTTCTGCAATTATTTTGTTTACATCTGCAATCATTACATTAAATTTAACTTCTAAGTCAAAATACTCTTTAATGTCTTTTTCTTGTACAAGAATTGCATACAACTCTTGTAATTTTTTATTTTTTTCTTCTTCTACTGGTTTTCCTTGCATCTGTAGAAGTTGAACTTCATATCTTAATTTTTCAAAATCTTCAACTTTTTGCTTTAATTCTGGAGTGTCCATTATATCTTTTTTAGCTTGTTTATATGCTACATATTCTGTTGAGCTTTTTATCTCTTGTGCTAATTTATTTGCTGTATCATATACATTCATATGTCTTACTCCCTTTCTTTATTTTATGCATAAGCATGACGTTTTTTGAAACTTAATAAATTTGTAATTTCATTTTCATTATTTTTTGCTTTTTTAGCTTTTTCTGCATTTTCTTGTGCAATTTGATTTGCTTGTCTTTCTGCCATTGTTTGGCAAATTGCCTTTTCATATACAAAATAAGTATCTTGTGTTATTTTATTCCAATTATATTGTTCTTTTACTACTTGTTTTGCTGCTTTTGAAACATTTGCAGCTAATTGATGGTCATATAATAGCGCTAATACTGAATCTGCTATAGAGTTTGGATTTCCTGCATAACTTTTCATTCCATTAACTCCATGGTCTATAATTTCATTTAGCCCACCTATATCTGATACTACTGTTGGTACACCTGCTAACATTGCTTCTAATGCTACTATTCCAAAAGGTTCATATGTACTTGGGAATACTGCTACATCAGCACATTTATACATTTTTTGTACATCTTTTCCGTTCATATATCCTGTAAAATAAACTTTGTCTCTTAATCCCATATTTTCTACTTGAGCTCTTAGTTCATCTATCATTCCACCTTTACCAACAATAATTAATTTTGAATCGTGATATCCATCTAATATTTTAGGCATAGCAGAAATTAAATTTTGAACACCTTTTTCATATACAAGTCTTCCTAAATATAGTATTATTTTTTCATTGTCTGCTGCATATCTTCTTCTAAAGTCATAATCTCTTTCTATTCCTGTATATAAGTTTAAGTTTATACCATTTGGAATAACATCTATTTTATCGAATGGTAAACCGAATAATCCTTGTACATGACCTTTCATGTAATTACTGTTTACTATTACTTCTGTTGATTCATATGTTAGCATCCATTCTGTATCATTAATATATCTTTGATTTTCATCATGTATACCGCTATTTCTTCCAGATTCTGTAGCATGTATAGTTGATACTACCGGAATATCATATGCATGTTTTAATGTTTTTGCTGCATTTGCTACTAGCCAGTCATGTGCATGTATTACATCAAATTTTTCTCCTTTTGCAATTAGTTCTGAAGCTTTAGCTATCATATTAAAGTTTAATTGCATTATCCAGTCAATAAAACTATTTGATTTTATCATATAATTATCTACACGATAAACATTTACCCCTTTATCATTTTCATAATAAGGTGTTTCTCCATCTCGATATGTTACTACAGTAACATCATGGCCATCTTTGATTAGTTTATGAGATAAGTCATGCACTACTCTAGCAATACCTCCTACTACTCTTGGTGGGTATTCCCATGTTAACATTAAAATATTCATATTTGTTTCTCCTTTTTATTCTCTTTTGTTGCCATAACTATTTATCTGCCTAATTCTTTTGTATTGTATCTCAAAAATATGTAAATGTAAATATGTTTTGGGAATTTTTTGTATTATTTTGTAAAATGTATTTTATAAAATGAATTTAAAATTTACTATATATTTTTTTACTAACATAGCTAGTACTATATACAATGTAGCAAGTAATATTAAGGTTACATATACTGGTACATTTAAGTTTGTTACTAAAGTTCCAATTCCTATATACATTACTATATTTATCATACCTAAAATAGTAGGCCATATTAAATTAATATTTTGTTTTATTCCTAATATTATTAAAACTATAATTGTAGAATCATTGCCAGCTATTTCTTTTGATATTTGATTAAGCTCTTGTGAAGGTATTGAAAATACTTGTAACCCAATTATTCCTAGTATTATAATTGGAAATAGTATAGTAGGTAATATACATTGCATTAAGAAAATTGGATTTCGTAATAATGTTTTCCATTCTTTTCCTGCATAACTTTTCCATAGTTTTCCACCTTTAAATGCTTTTTCTTCATTTAATTTTTTGTTTACTTTCTTTCCACTTTCTAAATTACCAACTGCACCTTTTAAATAAAGTTTTTTTGCTATCCATATGTACCCTATGTATATAATTAATGTAATTCCTACTAACTTTAATAACCCTAATATAGATGTTAAAATATTTGCTGTATCTAATGCCTCTATTGCTGAACCTAGAGTCGGAAAATATCCTCGTAACATTTCAACTAAACTATTTGCCTTCATAATAAATTGAAGTATTTGTTCATCATTTAACTTTCCATTTCCTCCTGATGTAAAAAATACAAAAATCATTACTAATACAATAGAGAAGGTTGTAGCTATTAATTGAAATCTATTTTTGTCTTTCATAAATTTTGAAAAACTCATTATTATCATTCCAATTAAGCCAGATATCAGTATGTGACGGAATTTCATATATATCAGCCATAAAGTTTAAATATTCAATTCCTTTCAAGCGTAAAAACATATCTGGTGAATCTGGAACATAACCAAAATTCTTTTTTGCTTGTAAAGGCTCTTTTTCAATATCTTTTCCATCTATTGTAATTTTTCCATTATCAGAATTTAAAATTCCTGTAATCATTTTTATTGTGGTCGTTTTTCCAGCTCCATTTGGTCCTAAAAAACCGAATATTTCTCCATCTTTTATTTCTAAATTTATATTATCAACAGACTTTTTTCCTTTCACATATTCCTTAGTTACATTTTCTATTTTTATCATTCCATATTCCCCCATTTACACCTATATTTCTAAAGTAATTTTCTCAGTAGTAACTTCTAAAACTTTAGTATAGTATTCATCTTCAATATTATTTAATACCTCTTCTGCTGGTCCTTCATAAATAATTTGTCCATTTTTTCTAACTTCTAAATTAATTCTTTTAAATAATCCTATATAATACTGCATTTTTATTACATGATTATAATATCATGTATACCTCCTTTAATATGAAATCATTTTTAATACAAATATATATTGACATAAACTACCTAACATAACAAATATATGAAATATCTCGTGAAATCCAAAGTGTTTTGTTACAAATGGAAATTTTTTAGTTCCATATATAATTCCTCCTATTGTATAGAATATGCCTCCTATTACTAGCCACCATAAAATATGTGTTGCCCCTAACTTTTCAAATGTTGTAATAAGTGGATATATCATTATTAACACTAGCCATCCCATAATTATATATATAGATGTTGTAAGCCACCTTGGAGCTTCTAACCATACACATGTTAAAATTATTCCTAATACAGTTAAACCCCAAACAATTCCAAAGATACTCCAACCCCAAGGTCCACGTAATGGTCCTAAACATATTGGAGTATAACTTGCTGCAATTAATACATATATCATTAAATGGTCGAATTTTCTAAACACTCTTGTTGCTGTTTTTCCTACATTTAACATATGGTATAAACTACTAAATGTATAAAGTAAAATTAATCCTACTCCAAAAATTGTAACAGAAACAACATCCCATGCAGTTTCTGTTCCTTTTGTTGCTGCTTTTAAAATTAAAATAACTAATCCAGCAACTGCTACTATTGCCCCTATCAAATGTGAAATTCCACTAACAGGCTCTTTAATCTTTTTCATTTTTTTCCTTTCTTGCTAAAATTATATGTCATAGAAATATGATGCTTCTAAGTCTGCTTCATGTACTAACAAAGCAATTGGATATTTTTTGTATGCTTGACCTATTGTTCCATATAATTCTTTTGGTTCTGTAAATCCCATATGCCAACGAATAGCATAACGTTCTTCTGGAGTTAATTTTATAAATTCTGATATCATCATAACTGATTTTTCTCCATGACCATATGGAATTGTATCATCTACTGTATAATATGGTACTTTTTCCCATACTCCTAAAGCATTTTTAGCATTGCGATAATCTATTTTATAATAATTTGCCTTACATAAATCATGTAGTAAAGCAATAATTCTAACAGATGGTGAATCTGGTGTTTTTGTTTTTAATATTTCATATACTTTCATACTATGTTCCATAAGCCCACATTCTTTTGCTCCATGAAATCTAGTACTTGCTGGTGCTGTAAAAAAGTCACTATTCTCTAAAAATTTTATTAATTCTTCCATTCCTTCTCTGTTTGTTTCTCTTAATAATTGTATAAATTCTTCTTTCATTTTTACCTCCATTATTCCTCTTCTTCTAAATATTTAAACATTTCTGTGTCAAAAATTTTAACATAATATGGTTGTATATGTGGCATTAAATCTTTAAAATATATCATTTTACCATTTATATCTTCAACTTTCATGTTTGGAAATGTTCTAATCATTCTTGCATCTCCATAATGATTATATATAAATTCTTTCATAGCCTTATTATTATATATCATATTATATGCTATTTCTATATTTGCTCTATTTTCTACTTTTAAATCATAGTTGTGAATTGTTCTTACCAAAAATGCCCCTACTATTAGTGTTGAAACTATCCAGTCTAGTAATAGTAATAATATTGATGTTGATATTATTATTTTTCCTACTTTTGGTGTAAATTTATTTTTAAAGAAATTTATTATTTTATCTATATATGGGTTTACTATTTTTAGTAAAAGTAAGGCTAAAAAGCCCCATATTGCTGAATATAATAAACAAACTCTTCCATTTATATTAAGTGGTAAATTTGAGTAATCCCACCATTTTACATGTAACATTATTTCTCCGAAAAAACTAACTAAATATTCTGTTACTGTTCCTACTAAAATTCCCCCAATAAAAACTGATGCATTGTTTTTTTCAAATGGTTTTAATATTGCTATCATACAACTTGCACCAAGACCATATATTGCACAAAATGGACCATATACAAAACTTTTTCTACTTTCTATTACTCCTTTTGTAAATATTCCAAAAACTGTTTCTATTATTAAGCCTATAATGCTATATATTATAAAATAAGCAAATAATCTCCATATAGTTATTTTTAATGTTTTCTTCTTTTTATCTATATTATTTTCTTCTATTTTTTGTTGCTGTATTACACTTTCCATATTATATTCCTTTCACTAAGTCATGTTTTTATTATTTTTTACTAGAATGCTTGGAATATAAACTTTGAATGTAATGAAAAGCTTATATTCCAAAGCATTCTTTGCATTAAAGCATTATAGAATAACTACTGCAATTAATATTATTTCTAATATAAAAATAAGTGGAAATCCTACTACAAATGACATTTTTTTAGTTTTATGCCTGAAGGTATACATTCCAATTATACCTCCAAGCCCTCCTCCTAATAATACTAGTGTAAAAAGTGCTTTTTCACTAATTCTCCATTTTCCTTTTTGTGCTTTTCTTTTATCTATCCACATAGCTAAAAAAGTAATAATATTTATTGTTATTATATATATTAACACATTTTGAATTGTAAATATTTGTGTTAAATCTATTGCATTTTTAAACATGTTTTTTCCTTAAATACTATATTTAGGTTTTTAATTTTGGTTTTACCTATAAACCTTTTTAACCAAATAAACTCATTTGATTACTTTGACTCATTCCTTTTAAGCAACCTACTTTGTCCAATAATTCTATTACTGATTTTCCTATTTTAGAACGTATTTTCATGTCATCTATTGACATAAACTTGCCTTGTTTTTTAGCTGCTTCTATTCCTTCTGCTGCAACTGTTCCAAGTCCTGGTATACTATTTAATGGTGGTCTTATTCCATCTTTTTCTATTATAAATTTTGTTGAATGTGATTTATATAAATCTATTGGTAAAAAATTAATTCCTCTTTCATACATTTCCATTACAAGTTCTAATATTGCATACATATTTTTATCTTTTGTTGTTGCACTATTTCCTTGTAATTCTATTTCTTTCATTTTATTTTTTACCTTTTCTTCTCCATAACACATTATATCACTATCAAATTCATCTGCTCTAATTGTGAAATATGCTGTATAATATGCAGTTGGATAATGTACTTTAAACCATGCTATTCTAAAAGCATTTGTTACATATGCTGCTGCATGGGCTTTAGGGAACATGTATTTAATTTTTTTACAAGAACTTATATACCACTCTGGTACATTGTTTTCTCTCATTATTGCTTCATATTCTTTCCATTTTTCTGGGTCTTTAGTTGCTTTTCCTTTACGTACACATTCCATTATTTTAAATGCTTTTTGTGGTGGTAAGCCTTGTTTTATTAGATAAATCATAATATCATCTCTTGTACATATTGCCTCATCTAGTTTTATTGTGCCTTCTTCTATTAATGTTTGTGCATTACCTAGCCACACATCAGTACCATGTGATAGTCCTGAAATTCTTAGTAATTCTTCGAATGTTGTTGGTCTTGTATCTACTAACATTCCTCTAACAAATTTTGTACCAAATTCTGGTATACCATAGCTTCCTACTTCTGACCTTATTTGTTCTTTTGTAACTCCTAATGCTTTTGTAGAACTAAAAATTGACATTGTTTCTTTATCATCTAAAGGCACTTTTGTTGGGTCTATTCCTGTTAAATCAAATAACATACGTATCATTGTTGGATCATCATGTCCTAATATATCTAATTTTAATAAGTTTTGGTCTATTGAGTGATAATCAAAGTGTGTTGTTACTATATCTGAATTAGGGTCGTCTGCTGGATGTTGTACTGGTGTAAATTCATATATTTCTCTTCCTTTTGGTACAACTATAATTCCTCCTGGGTGTTGACCTGTTGTTCTTTTTATACCTGTACAACCTGCTGAAACTCTTAATACTTCGGCGTTGTTTACTGGAATTCCTCTTTCTTCGTAATATTTTTTTACATATCCAAAAGCTGTTTTATCTGCTACTGTTCCTACTGTTCCTGCTTTGAATGTTGTTCCTTTTCCAAAAATTACTTCTGTATATTTATGTGCTTTTGCTTGATATTCTCCTGAGAAGTTTAAGTCTATATCTGGTTCTTTGTCTCCATTAAATCCTAAGAAAGTTTCAAATGGAATATCCATTCCATCTTTTGCAAGTGGATGTCCACATTTTGGACAAGGTTTATCTGGTAAATCAAATCCATTTTTATATCCATAATCAGTAAAATCTGAGTATTTACAATTTGGACATCTATAATGAGGTGGTAATGAATTTACTTCTGTAATTCCTGTCATATTTGCTACAAATGATGAACCAACAGAACCTCTTGAACCTACTATATATCCATCTTCATTTGACTTCCACACTAGTTTTTGTGCAATTATATACATAACTGAGAATCCATTTTTTATAATTGATGTAAGTTCTTTGTCTAATCTACTTTGCACTATTTCTGGTAATGGATCTCCATATAATTCATGTGCTTTATCATATGCTATATCTTTAATTGTTTGCTCGCAATTTTCAATATATGGCGGACATTTTTCTGGCGATATTGGAGAAATTCTTTCGCACATATCTGAAATTTTATTTGTATTTGTTACTACTACTTCATATGCTTTATCTTCACCCAAGTATTGAAATTCTTGTAGCATTTCTTCTGTAGTTCTTAAATATAATGGTGCTTGTTCATCTGCATCACTAAAGCCTTGACCAGCCATTAAAATTCTTCTATATATTTCATCTTGTGGATCCATAAAATGAACATCGCAAGTAGCTACAACTAATTTTCCTAATTTTTCACCTAAGGCTACTATTTTTTTATTTATATCTTCTAATGCCTTTGTATCTGGCACTACTCCTTCTCTTACTAAATGCATTCCATTACCAATAGGTTGAATTTCTAAGTAATCATAGTCTTTGGCTATATCTTCTACTTCTTCATCATCTTTTCCTTCTAAAATTGCTCTGTACAATTCTCCTGCTTCACATGCACTTCCTAATATAAGCCCTTCTGAATATTTTTTGTATATTGATTTTAATATACGTGGCTTTTTATAAAAATAGTCTAAATGTGATATAGATACTAATTTGTATAAATTTCGTAAACCTACATAATCTTTTGCAAGTATTATTGCATGATATGTTTGTAATTTTTTATAATCTACTTTTCCTTGTAGTTTTGTATCTATATCTTCAACTGTCTCTACACCTTTTTCTTGCATCATTTTAATCATTTCACGAAATACTTTTACAGTTGTATCAACATCATCTAATGCCCTATGAGCAACTTCTACAACAATTCCAAGTTTATCTGCTATCATCCCTAATTTATATTTTTTAAATTCTGGAAAAAGCTCTTTTGCAAGTCTTAAGGTATCTATATATGTATTTTCTATTGATAAACCTAATAGTTTACTGTTGAATTTTAAAAATCCTATATCAAAGTCTGCATTATGTGCTACTAATACGCTATCTCCTATAAAATCAATTACTTTAGGTAAAACTTTATCTATTGTTTCTGCGTCTTTTACCATTTCATCTGTTATGTTTGTAACTTCTACCACTTTTTGTGGAATTGGTTTTTCAGGATTAACAAAGCAGCTAAATTCATCTATAACTTCACCATTTTTTACTTTCATAATTCCTATTTCAGTTATTTTTTCAGTTCTAAATGAAAGTCCAGTTGTTTCTAAGTCTAATACACAATAAGTTGCATCTTGTATTTTTTGGCCTTTAGGAGAATTTACAATAGCTACTTTATCTGGTGCAAGATATGCCTCTACTCCATATATTATTTTCATATCTGGATTATCAAATCCCAACATTTTATGTGCATCTGGAAAAGCCTGTACTACTCCATGGTCAGTTATAGCAATAGATTTCATTCCCCATTTCATTGCTCTTTTTATTAAGTCTTTTGCTGGGGTTACTCCATCCATTTGACTCATTTGTGTATGCATATGTAATTCTACTCTTTTTACTTTACTGTTATCTACTCTTTCTTGCTTTTTCTTTCCTTCTGTTTCTACAATAACATTTGCAATTACACCTAATTCTTTTGCAAATGGGTCAAATTGTGCTGTTCCTGATAATCGTAAACCTTTTGCACTTTTTATTCTGCTCATTACATTTTTTGCTTTTTCAGCTTCTGCAAAAGCTTTACATGTAATAGTACTTGTACCATCATATAAATCAAACATTAATAGATGTTTTCCACTTTTTAACTCTCGTGAATCTGTATTTATTACTTCTCCTTCTAGCATTATTTTTCCACTATCTACAGATAAATCTGCTACTTTTACTAGTTGCTCTTTTATATTAGCATTCCTTCCTAATATTAGTGGACTATGCTCTTCTGGTTCTTCTACATGTTGTGGCTCAGGAGGCATTGGAGCCTTAGGAATATTGTTTTGTGCATTTTTAGGTGCTGTATTTTCTGTTATTTCTTGTGTATTTTTACTTTTCTCTTCTTTATTGTGTGCACTTTCTAAAGCCTCTTTACTTGCTTCTTTTATTACTTCTTCTTGCATTTTTCTACTATATTCTTGATATTTTAAGATATTCTCTTCTGTAATATCTTCAATATAGCTTACTTTATACTTTTTTCCAAATATATCTTCAAATATATTTGATAAAATTTCATCAAATTTTCGTGCTAATAGAAAATCTTTTCCTTTCATTTGTAGTATTACATTTGCTGCCTTTCCTTCCACTGATATGCTACTTTCATGTAATATTGCTTTTACCATAGGATGTTTATGAGATACATATTCTACAATATCTTTCCATTCTTTTAAAATTTGATTTTCTATTATTCCTGCACCTGCTTGTTCACAAATGTTTTCTTCTTTTTCTTCTTGATTTTCTTTTTGGTTTACCTTTACACTTATATTTTTAATTGCAAAACGAACTTCTAAAAACTTTTCTAGCCCATAAATTTCTTTTATTGGGATATGAACATCAGAAATTAAAATTATTTCTAGTGTATTCGTTTTTTTATATAAATTCATATTTTCTATTTTTGCATTGTTTAAAGCAAAACTTTGCGAATTATAGTCTCTAAATATTTCTTTTAAAGTTTTATCTGTTGAACATCCCATTTAAAATTTGTCCTCCTATTTTTATTGTAAAGGTTAATTTACTTTTGCACTTGCAAGTCAATATGCCTTCTTTTTAATCTACATGTTACTAGTTAATGGTTTTTATTATTTCTTTATTAGAATGCCTTGGAATATAAGCTTTGAATGGAATAACGAATGTTTATGGAGAAATTTTAGAAATTCTGTGTAATTTTTTGGAAAGAGTTCACTTTAGTGGAAGGGTGCCATAAAATAAGTTAGAATTTCTTAAATTTCGTAATAAACCTAAGGAATGCAATAAAAAGCTTATATTCCAAGGCATTCCTTATATTAACTTAAAGAAACCTTTAACTAGTAACATCTACATTAGTCTTAAAATATCTTGATATGTTACAATTAGTGATAATGTAATTAAAAATGCAAAACCTAGTAATTGAATATTCATTTCCATTTTTTCACTTAATCGTTTTCCTCGTATTGCTTCTATTATAAGTAATAATAATTTACCTCCATCTAATGCTGGAATTGGTAATAAATTAGTAATTCCTAAAGATATTGAAATTAAAGCTAACATATATACAAATTCTTTTATTCCATTTGTTTTTGCTACTACTTCAGAAATTCCAACAGGTCCCATCATTTGATTTATTGATACATTGCCTGTAAACATATTTGCTACATTTTGAACAATTGATGATAGAAAATCTATTGTATTCCAAAAACCATAATATATTGAATTTCCAAAACTGTTATCTGCTTGTTGGAATTGTACACCTAAATAATAAGCATTTACTTTATCAAGTGGCAATTCTATTATTATTTCTTCATTTCCTCTTTGAATTTTTAATTTTAAATTATCTCCTTGAGTTTGATTAATTTTTTCTATTATTTGCTCTTGATTTGTTACTACATTATCATTTATTTCTATTATTTTATCATTTGCTTGAATTCCATGTGCTTCTGATGTTGAGCCTTTATCTACCATTAATATTTTTGTAGTTTCTGAATCTCCACCTTGCAGATATATTCCTGTACTTTTATATTCTTTTGCAGTTGGAGTAACTGGAATAGTTACATTTTCTCCATTTCTTTTTACTGTGATTTGTAATGTTTTTCCTTCACTTTTTTGTAATATTTCATCTATATCTGTTCTTAAATGAATATTTTTTCCATCTACTGCTACTATTTCATCATTTACTTGTAACCCCGAATTAACTGCTGCATATTCTGGCACCATACTCTCTATTTTAGTAGAAATAAAGTTTCCTTGTGTTGATGCTAATATAAAATATACTATAATTGCAAATAATATATTTACTGTAGCACCTGCTACTACTATTGCCATTCTTTTAGGAATACTAGCTTTTGTAAAAGAGCCTTCTTCTTCAGAATGCTCATCTTCTCCTTCCATGCTAATAAATCCTCCTAAAGGAATTAACCTTAAAGCATATTTAGTTTGTTTTCCTTGTTTTCTCCAAATTGTAGGTCCAAAGCCTATAGCAAATTCATTTACTTTTACTTTACATAATTTTGCTACTGCAAAATGTCCTAACTCATGTATAAAAATAAGAAAACCTAATAAAAAAACAATTTTTATTAGTGAAATTAAAATAGAAATCAATATTTTTCTTCCTTTCTTATAATTAGTTTTTTGCATTTCACAATGTAATATGCACAAACTAACAATTTATGTTATTTTATAAAAGTCTAAATAATACATATGCAAATGGTGCAATAAAAATCAAACTGTCTATTCTATCTAACATTCCTCCATGCCCTGGTATTAAATTACTATAGTCTTTAATATCTACATATCTTTTTATGCTAGATGCTGCTAAGTCTCCCATTTGTCCAATTAAGCTTAATGCTACTCCTATTACAGCCATAACTACATATGAATATTGCAAGTTCCAAAAATAATTAACTGCCATAGTATACAATAAAATTAAAATAACAGCTCCTATTGTTCCTCCTATGCATCCTTCAATTGATTTCTTAGGACTTACTTTACTAAATTTGTGCTTTCCTATCAATTTTCCTGTAAAAAATGCAAATATGTCTGTTCCCCAAGCTGCTATTATTGCATACCAAATTAAAATATTTCCATTTTTGGTTCCATCTAAAAATGCAATAAACATTATGCAAAATACAACATAGCAAATTCCAAAAAAAGTATATGCAATATCTTTAAATGTTGTTTTCATATCTGTAGCTATTACTTGTGCAAATAATAATAGAAGCAAAATTGGTACTGATATACTTACTATTATTGGTAGCCATTCTATTGGCACAAGATGAATAATTGCTATTGATGCACAACATAAATATCCTATCCATCTTACTGGATTTGATACATTTGAAACTGCATTAAAATACTCATTTAATGCTAGATATGCAATAATTGCTAAACAAATATCTACAATATATTTGTTTCTGATTAATAGTATTATTAAAACTAGTGGAAACCACATAAGTGCTGATGTAAATCTTTTTAACATTTATTTTTTCCATTCCTTTCGTTATCTTTTGAAATACTGAAATTAGGAGGATATTTTCTATTTTCCTCCAAATTTCCTTGTTCTTTTATTATATGTTTCTATAGCATAATCTAAATCTTGATTTGTAAAATCAGGCCAATTTTTATCAATAAATAAGAATTCTGTATATGTTAATTGCCAAGGTAGAAAATTACTTGTTCTTAATTCTCCACTTGTTCTAATTAGTAAATCCGGATCTGGAATTCCTGCTGTGTAAAGTGAGTTTGAAATTGTTTCTTCATTAATGTCATCTATAGATATTTTTCCTTCTTTTACATCTGTTGATATTTTCTTTACTGCTTTTACTAATTCGTCTCTACCTCCATAATTAATTGCAATTGTAAATGTAACTCCTGTATTATTTTTTGTTCTTTCCATGCATTGATACATACTTGATTGCATTCCCTTAGGCATTCCTTCAATATCTCCAATAATTTTTACTTTAATATTTTCTGTATCTGCCCTTTTGCTATAATCGTCTAAATAATTTTTAAGTAATAACATTAAAGCTCCTACTTCTTCTTCTGTTCTTTTCCAATTTTCTGTTGAAAAAGCATAAACAGTTATATATTGTAGTCCAATTTTATTTGCATATCTTACTATATTTTCTAATGTTTTAGCACCTTCTTTATGACCTAGTCTAATGTCTATTCCTTTATTTCGTGCCCATCTACGATTTCCATCCATTATAATTGCTATATGTTTTGGCATTTCTAACTTATTCATATCTTATCCTTTCTTTTTATTATACTGTCATAATTTCTTTTTCTTTCTTTTCTAGGATTCCATCAACTTCTAATATTTTTTTATCTGTAATTTTTTGAATTTCATTTTCTGCCATTTTTAATTCATCTTCTGTAATTTCTGAATCTTTTTGTTTTTTTCTAAATTCATCTATTCCATCACGTCTTACACTTCTTATAGCAACTTTTGTTTCTTCTACTGTTTTACGAATTTCTTTTACTAATTCTTTTCTTCTTTCTTCATTTAATTCTGGAAAAGCTAATCTAATTACTTTACCATCATTGTTTGGTGTAATTCCTATATCTGATGCTAATATTGCTCTTTCTATATCTTTTAATACACTCATATCCCATGGTTGAATTACTATTAGTCTTGCTTCTGGAACAGAAATTCCAGCTACTTGGTTAATTGGTGTTGGTGTTCCATAATATTCTACCATTATTTTATTTAAAATTGCTGGGTTCGCTCTCCCTGCTCTTACCTCTGATAATTTTTCTTCTAACACACTAATTGTTTTATTCATTTTTTCTTCAATATTTGTATAATCCATTATATTCTCTCCTTTTCAAAATTATTATTTATTTTACAATTGTACCTATTTTTTCACCTTTAATTGCTCTTACTATATTTTCAGCATCTTCAATTCCAAAAACAAGTAAAGGTAATTTATTATCTCTACACATTGCTGTTGCTGTTGAGTCCATTACTTTTAAGTCTTTATTTAATACATCTAAATATGAAATTTCATCATATTTTATTGCATTTTTGTCTATTTTTGGATCTGCAGAATATACTCCATCTATTGATTTTCCTAATAATATAATTTCTGCATTTATTTCTATTGCTCTTAATACTGCTGCTGTATCTGTTGTGAAATATGGATGACCAGTTCCACAAGCAAATATTACTACTCTTCCTTTTTGTAAATGCTTTTCTGCTTTTCTTACAATAAATGGTTCTGCAATTTCTCGCATTTCTATTGCTGTTTGTACTCTTGAAAATACTCCTCTTGCTTCTAATGCATCTTGCAATGCTAATCCATTCATTGCTGTTGCAAGCATTCCCATATAATCTGCTGTTGACCTATCCATTTGATGTCCATTTCTACCTCTCCAAAAGTTTCCTCCACCTACGACTATTGCAACTTCTACTCCTAAGTCTACAATTTCTTTTATTTTGTCGCAAATTTTTCCAATAGTTTCAGCGTCAACTCCTGTACTTTGCTTTCCTGCAAGTGCTTCACCACTTAGTTTAAGTAAAACTCTTTTATATTTTATTTCAGGCACTTTTTACACACTCCTTACATTATTTTTTCGTCTCTTATTCTATCACATAATTAGGTATAAAAGAAATAGTTTTTTGTAATTTTTATTATTTTTTTGCTAAACATTACACGCAAATTTTATTTCATAAAATTTGGCGGGCAATCAAAAACTAGGCATGAAAAATTATTAACTATGTTAAAACATATTAATCATGCCTCTTTTGTTCTTTAGTTAAATTAATTAATTATTGTTTCTATATTACCTATACTATATAATGGTATGTTTATAATTCTCTCTTCTTCTTTGTAAGAAGCCATTGAGGTTCTTACATTAATATCTGTATGATATTTTTGCATAAATGATTTTAAACTTTTAGCTTGTGAATTTTCACTTGCTTTTACCTCTATTGGAACATTTTTTCTTCCTATTTGTGTAATAAAATCTAATTCAGCTGTTCCAGTATTAGATGACCAATAGAATATATCTAATTCTGTACATTGTTTTAGTTGACATAGCACATATTGTTCTGTTAAACTTCCTTTAAATTCTTCAAATATATCGTTTCCTTCTATTAAAGTTCTTGCATCAATTCCAGCCATAGCACCTAATAATCCAACATCTAATATATATAATTTGAAAGCATTAAAATCTTGATATGCGGATAATGGAACTTTACTATTATTTACTCTATTTACCTGATATATAAGTCCACAATCTATTAACCATGATAATGCTATTTCATATTCTCTCGCTCTTGCACCTTCTCTTACTAAACCATAAATAAATTTTTTATTTTCCTTTGCAAGTTGTGTAGGTATATTATTCCATAACTGTCTAATTCTTGGAACTATGTTGCTAGGAGCATGTTTAGAAAAATCTTGTTCATAATCTGATAGTAATGTTTTTTGTATTTTACGAACTTTTAATAAATCTTCATTTTCTATATAAGAACTTACTACTTCTGGCATTCCCCCAATATAATAATAAAGCTTTAGTAGTTCTTTTAGTTTGGCATCGAATATATTGATCATATCAAAATCATTATTTTTTAATAATTGTAGTAATTCTTTTTTATCTAATGCTTCTAAAAATTCAAAAAAACTCAAAGGCATTAAATCTAAAAAATCAACCTTTCCAACTGGAAAAGAAGTACCTCCATGTATTGCAACACCTAATAGAGAACCTGCTGATATTATATGGTATTCTCTAGCATTTTCACAAAAATATTTTAATGCTTTTAATGCTTTAGGTGTTTCTTGGATCTCGTCTAAAATTATTAATGTATTTTCTGGTTCAATATTGACACCTGATTCTATTTTTAGTCCTTGTATTATTTTATTTAAATCAAAATCTCCATCAAAAAGTTTATTCATTCTTGTATTGTCATCAAAATTTATATATGCACATTTCTCATAATACTCTTTTCCAAATTCTTTCATTAACCATGTTTTACCAACTTGCCTTGCACCTCTAATAATTAATGGTTTTCTATTAGGTGATCTTTTCCATTCTACTAATTCTTGCATTTTTTGTCTGTACATATGCTCACACTCCTCATAATATATTTATATATAGTATATCATAGTTTTACACAAATTTCAAATGACTTTTACATGAACTTACACATTTTTTTAACGACTTTTGCATATTCTATCACATTTTTCTAACGACTTTTAGTGTGTATTTGCACATTTTTCAAAGAACTTTTTAATATTAATTTGTTTTTTATGTGTATTTTCAACTTAATTTCAAATATACATATTCAAAAAAAGTATGCCTAAGATTTTCTTAAAATTTACTTTTGATAGAAAATCTTAGACATACCATAATTTTATCTACACTTTTTGTAGCTACTACACATTGATTCATCTGCTTGTTTTGTATCACAGTTTTCTACTGGTGTTACAATTATTTGTTCTAAACTGCATTCTTGACGGTCTTTATTATTATATTTACATGAACCTACCGTGCAATTAATTCTTTGATTTTTATCCATACTATCCCTCTTTTCTTTATATTTAATATATATAGTATGGTCTTTTTTCCTTAAAAATACTCGTATTTTATATTATTTGTCTTCTTTTTTGTTTTCTATACGATTCATGCAATTTTGAAAACTCAAATACCAACTCATTCCATTTCTTTTAGCTTGAATTTCATTATTTCGTTGTTCTAATTGTGCTAATGTTTGTGGCATTGGCATAATCATAGGATCTTTTGGGCACCAGTTTGCTGGCATCATTCCTTTACATCTATCTGCTGTTTGAAGTGCCTCTAAGCTTCTAGCTATTTCATATATTGACCTTCCAACATCCATTGGGTATACTAGAATAAGTCTTACAATTCCTTTATCATCTATTATAAATACATTTCTTACTGTTTCAGTTGTACTAGTTTCGCTTGCTATCATTCCATATTTTCTAGCAATTATACCATTTCTATCTGATATAATTGGAAATGGTACACGTATACCAGTTTTGCAATAAATATCATATAGCCATGCTAAATGTGAACTATTACTATCTACACTTAAACCTAATAGTGCACAATTTAATTTTTCAAAATATGTATTTGCTCGTGAAAAGGCAATAATCTCAGTTGTGCATACGGGGGTAAAATCTCCTGGATGTGAAAATAGTATAAGCCATTTTCCTTTATAGTCATTTAAACATACTTTTCCCATTGTTGTTTCTGCTTCAAAATCTGGAGCAAACATTCCAATTCTTACTGTACCATTCATCATAATTTCATAATCCATATAAAAAACGCCTCCTTCATTTTGTATATTTTATGAATTATATGAAAAATGGTGATTTAATTTTATTATTTTTAAATTAGTTGAAGTTATATTTCTTTAATAGTTAATTTTCATTTACTTTTTTTATAAATCTTCATTGAATATTAGTTACTCGTTATTTAAAAAGTTCATAATTAAATCAATAATTACGTCTTTTTCTTTTGGGTTTGATTCTGCTATTAATAGTGTTAAAGCTGTTAATGTATTATTGTCTATTGTTTGCATTCCATCTTTATATAAAATACCATAAAAATTCAAAAAGTAAATAAATAAAGTTGCTGCAATTCTTTTATTTCCATCTGCAAAAACATGATTTTTAACTATTAAATATAAAAAGTTGGCACCTTTTTCTTCTACACTCTTATATATATCTTGTCCATCAAAACTTTGATAAATATTTCCTATTATAGATTCTAGTCCTTTGTCTCTTTCAACTGCAAATAATGAACTTTCTTCATTAAATCTAAGCTTATTTATAATCTCTATGCATTTACTATATTCAATTTTTCTTTCGTCTAAATTTCCATTAACTTTCTTTAATGTCTTATGGTCATAATCATCTAGTAAATCTAATGCTTTTGAATATTCCCCAATTACTTTTAGTATTTCCTTTGCATCATTATTTTCCAATCTATCATCTATTCTATTAGCAATATCTATTAACTTTATTGTTTTTTCTAAATATTCTAATCTTTTTTGATTTACTGCATATCCTTTTAACATATAATCTTTTAATACTTTAGTAGCCCACTTTCTAAATAATATACCATTTTGTGATTTTACACGATATCCAACAGATATAATCATATCTAAATTATAATAATTAGTTGGTTTATCAGCAAATTCGGATTTTCCGAATTTAGTCATTGTTTCCTTTTCCACTAATTCTTCCTCTTTATATATATTCTTTATGTGTTCATTTATAGTAGATTTTGCCTTTCCAAATAATTTTGACATTTGTTCTTGTGTAAGCCACACTGTTTCATCTTTTAAGTTTACTTCTAATTTTACTCCTTGGTTTTCAAATAAAATAATTTCATTTTTCTTTTCGTTCATAAGAACACATCCTTTATATAAAAATTTAGTTCTTATTATATTTATTCTTATATATAAAATTAATTTTTTGTTACTTTTGAACTATTGAACTTATTATATAACAAGAATAAATGTTTGTCTATATTTTTATTATTTTTTCTTTGCTATTACATTGTATATATGCCAATGTTTAATTTTGCCTAAGCCTGTCTTGTCATCTTTTTCAATTTCTTTGAATTCTATTATTTCAAATAATTCTCTAAATAATTCTAATACTTGCTCTTTTGTTAAAAATACCATTTTGTTTTTTATTTTTACCCATGAATCATTTATTCCAAAAAAATTACCAACAAAGTAACCGCTCTTTTAAAATGCTATTAGATATTTCATTCCAAAGTTCTTCAAAGTAATTTTTATTACAGAATGGAATACTAAAATTAGCTACTAATAAACTATTTTTATCTAATTTAATACTTTCAAAATCTTGACATTGGAATTTGAACCTTTGTAATTTTTACATAAATAGCAATTTTCACAATTAATAGTTTCTATATATTTTCCATCAAATTTTCTGGATTTAATGCTTTTAATTCTTCTAAAATAAATATTCCATCTTTTCTTACTAATACATCATCAAACCAAATTTCTCCACCACCATATTCTGATGTTTGTATATTTACTATATCCCAATGAATACTAGAACGATTACCATTGTCACTTTCTTCTAAACTATCACCTGGTGTAAAATGAAAACTTCCTTTTATCTTTTCGTCAAATAACGTATCTCCTATTGGTTTTTCTATATATGGATTTACTCCCAAAGCAAACTCACCAATATATCTACTTCCTTCATCAGTATCAAGTATTTTATTAAGTTCTTTTGTTTTATTTGATGTTGCTTTTATTATTTTTCCATCTTTAAATTCTAATCTTATATTATTAAATAATATTCCATTATATCTTGTTTCTGTATTATATGTTATATATCCATTAACACTATCTTTTACTGGTGCAGTTGCAACTTCTCCATCTGGTATATTGAATGTTCCCATATATTTTTCTGCTGGTATTTTCTCTATACTAAATTTTAAATCTGTTCCTTCTCCTATTATATGAACATTTTTTGTTCTATTCATTAAATCAACTAAATTATCCATTGCTTTTGACATCTTTTCATAATCAAGTGTGCATACTCTAAAATAGAAGTCTTCAAATTCTTCTGTACTCATATTACTCATTTGTGCCATTGAAGCATTAGGATATCTTAATATACACCATTTTGTGTTTTTTACCCTTTCTTCAAAATGTACTGGTAATGTATAATATTTATTATATAATTCCATTTTTTCTTCTGATATTCCATTTAATTCTGCTGTATTTTCTCCCGCTCTTATTCCAATATATGCATCCATTTCTTGCATTCTTTTTAAATCATATTTAGCATATTGTTTTATTTGTTCTTCCGATGCATTCATAACCATTTCTCTCATTATTTTATAATCTATTATATTAAAACATGGATAAGCTCCTATTTTTTCAGCTTGTTTTATCAACTCTTTTCCTAATGGAATTCCGTCTAATCCAATAATTTCTATTAATATTTTCTCATCTTTTTTAAGTTTAACAGAATGTGTTAATAAATTTTTTGCTAATTTTTCTATTCTTATATCTCTCATTTATTATTCCTCCAAGTTCTATTATATATTAAATGAGACCACTTTTCAGCAGTCTCATAAAATTAGATTTTTAAACTTACATACTATCTATTTTAATTTATTTTCTATTAATTCAGCAATTTCTTTAGCTTTTTTTGTAATGTATTCTTTGTCTTCTCCTTCTACCATTACTCTTACTAAAGGTTCTGTTCCAGAAGCTCTTATTAATACTCTTCCATTTCCTGAAAATTCTTTTTCTAATTTTTCAATTGCCTCTTTTATTTCAGCATTTTTATCAAAATCATATTTTTTATTACTATTTACCTTCGCATTGATTAATACTTGAGGATAAATTGTAATTATTTCACTTGCCTTCTTTAAAGTTATATGTTTTTCTAATAATATCTTAATTATCATTAGAGATGTAAGTATTCCATCTCCTGTAGGATTATAGTCTAATAGTATAACATGACCTGATTGCTCTCCTCCTAGATTGTTGCCATTTTTTATCATATTTTCTAGAACATATCTGTCTCCTACTTTTGTTTCTTCAAAATGTATACCATTTTTTTCTGCATATTTTTTAAGTCCTAAATTACTCATAACAGTTGCTACTAGCGTATTATTTGCTAGTTTTCCTTTTTCTTTTAAGTAATTTGAAATTATTGCTAAGATAACATCTCCATCTATTTCGTTACCGTTTTCATCTACTAGTAAACATCTGTCTCCATCACCATCATATGCTATTCCCATGCTCATTTTATTTTTAACTACATAATCTTTTAGAGTTTTTAAATGTGTTGAACCACAATTATCATTAATATTAATACCATTTGGCTCATTATGAATAATTTGATGTTTAATTCCTAATTTTGTAAATACTTCTTCTGCAACTTTAGATGTTGCACCATTTGCAGTATCTATTACTACTACAAAATTTTCCTTATCTAAATTTTCAATGTCTTCTTCAAAATTCTTTCTGAAAAAGTACACATATTCTTCTAATAAATCTGTGCAAATTTCTGATGTTCCAATTTTATCTCCTACTGCTGTCATAGAATCTAATTTTCCAGATTCCATAATTTCTTCTATTTCTTCTTCTAATGAATCTGGTATTTTCATACCTAAGTTACTAAAATATTTTACTCCATTAAATTCATATGTATTGTGAGATGCTGAAATAACTACACTTGCATCTGCTTTGTATCTTTTAGTTAAATATGCAACACCTGGTGTTGGGATAACCCCTAATAATTTTACATTTGCTCCATAGCTTAAAAAGCCAGCTGTCATTGCACTTTCTATAAGTCCCCCAGAAATTCTTGTGTCCCTTCCTATAAAAATTGTAGGAGTATGATTTGTGTGTTTTGATAAAACATATGCTCCTGCTTTTGCAACTTTATATACTAACTCTGGAGTTAACTCAGTATTTGCTATTCTTCTTATTCCATCTGTTCCAAAGTATTTTCTCATTAAAAAACTTCCTTTCTAATTTTTTAAATTTTTAATTTTCTATTGATTTTTTATTTTTGGTCTATTTAAAAATTTTACCAAAAAAACTCTCTTTTATTATTTGTGGTTCTGGTACTTCTAAAATGTTTCCATTTAATATCTCTTCTGCATTTTTTGTTGTTAATTTGTATATTTCATTTTCAGATAATACCTTTTTTAGTTCTGATAATATCTCTGGCATTTTCAAATAAATGCTTTGTTGCCTATGGCAGTCAGTACCAAAAAAATGTATCATATCATGTTTTAACATTTTTATTAGTGTATTTTTTGCATCTTTTCCATATATACCTATAATACTTGCAAAATTAGCCTGTAATAAAGCTCCATCTTCTATCCATGAAATAACTTTATTCGGATTTTTTTGTATATATGAATATCTTTCTGGATGTGCTATTACCGGAATATATTTATGTTCTAATAAATTATATATCATAGGAGAAATATCTAAAATTTCGTTATTTCGTGGTAATTCAAAAAGTACATATCTTGTATTTCCAATATTAGATGCTTTCTTTTGTTCTAAAAGTGAAGCCATATCTTCATATGCATAGATTTCACTTGCTTGATGTAACTTTATTTCTTTGCTTTGACAATAACGTTGTAATTCTTCTAATATTTTCTTTATCTCCATTGCATTTGTTTCATAATATTCAGAAATATAATGTGGTGTTAATATAATTTCTGTAAAGCCTGCTCTTTTTGCTTCATCTATCATATTTAAAGATTCTTCTAAGCTTTTTGCCCCATCATCTACTCCATATATAATATGGCAATGAAAATCTATCATTTACTATTCTCCTTTATTTAACTCATTTTTTGATTTTGATACATAATCATTCATTTCTTTTAACAATTTTTGAACATCTACATTTTCTTTTTCTATTCTTTGTTTTACATCCGTATTTGTTACATCTGTTTCAAAATTAAATATTGAATTTGTTTTTACTTCTTGTTTTTCTTTTTGTGCTTGAATAGTAGATGTCTGTTTTTGCACTGGTGCTTTTGTATATGTTTTTTGCTCTTTATTCTGTTTTAACATCTGCCTTGCTTTTTCTTTATTTGCTTGCTTTCTTTGTTCTATTATCAATTGCTCCATTTCTCTTTTATTTTTTGCATCTGTAGTACTTTTTATTCCTATTTTTGTAGTATTATTGCCATGATAATAATATCTTTCTTCATATCTTCTTTGTGATACTGGAATTTTGTTCATTATAACTCCAGCAATTTTACCGCCAACATTTTTTATATCTTCTTTTACTTTTTTTAGTTCATCAATTTTTGTTTCATTATATGCTGCTACAATTAGTGTTGAATCTACATAACGTGATAATATTATTGAATCTGCCACCATTGTACTTGGTGTTCCGTCAAAAATTACTAAATCACACACATTTTGTAATTTTTCAATAACTTCTACCATTAAATCTGAAACTAATAATTCAGAAGGGTTAGGTGGTATATTTCCTGCTGGAATAACATATAAATTGTCTACTTCAGTTGTTTTTACATATGATAATATATTTTCATCACTTTCTTGTCCATTTGAATTAATTCCTGAAAGAAAATTTGAAAGTCCTGGTGTGGGAGATACTTCAAAAATAGAAAATAGTCTTCCCTTTCTCATATCTGCATCAACTAATATAACTTTTTTACCTGCTTGTGCAAATGCAACTGCTAAATTTGCTGCTACCCAACTTTTACCAGCTGCTGGTGATGTACTTGTTACTAGTAAACTCTTCATTCCTTTTTTTGTATTCATAAATTGAATATTTGTTCTTAATGTTCTAAATACTTCTGAAATAGGAGATTTTGGATCTTTAAATGTAATTAATTCTTTTTTCATTATCTTCTTCCTCCTTTTGAAACAGGTTTCATACTTGCATTAAAATTATATAATGGAATACTTGAAATAACAGAAAGTCCTAATTTTTTTTCTATATCTTCTTGTGATTTTACTGTAGTATCCAACATATTTGCAATTAGAACATATACAATTGCAATTACAATACCTATAGCTGTAAACATTATTATATCTTTTGTATGATTTATATTATATGGATTTGAATCTTCTTTTGCTGAATCTATTATAGTAACATTATCCATTTTGTAAATATCATGTGCTATTTTTTCAATAAATACCTTTGAAATTTCATCTGCTATTACTTTTGCATTTCTTGGAGCTTCAGCTGTTACGGTTATATTTATTAATTGTGTATCTTTAACTGCACTAACTGTAATACTGTTTTTTAGTTGTTCAGCTGATACATCTATATTTAAGTTATCTACAACTTCGTTAATTATACTATCACTTTTTAAAAGTACACTATATGTTGGAACTAATTTTTGGTTCAATGTTACATCATTTGTTGTAATTCCACCTACATCTCCTACTATACCTTCTTGCTCTTGAGCATTAATATTTGACTGTGCTAATAATAATGATGTTTGAGACTTATATTTTGGCTTTACAAAAAAGTAAGAATAAATAATTCCTACTACCATTGAAATTGCAACTATCAATAATATGTAATTTTTTCTATTCCAAAAAATACTAAATAATTCTTTTAAATCAAAATCTTCCATGTTTTTTATATCTTCCTTCCCTATTTTTTCATATGTTATATTATACCCAATTTCAGGTATATTTTTCAAGTTTTTTCATAAATTTATTTAATAAAAAAGAGCAATGCTTTTAACATTGCCCAATATTAACTATTTTATTTCTATTGAACGATATCTAATATAGATTATAATTCCTAAAATAGCAATTATTACTATAGCACCTAATACTTGCATATTAGCTCCTGTTTGTGGAATTTTCCCATTTGCTTGTGTATCATCAGTAGGAGTAGTAACTGTTATATTAGCTCTATCTTGATTTACAGTTTCATTTGCTACTTCATTTTTTTGAGCATTTGTTACTTCATTTTTATTGTCTGGTTTTTGCTCGTTATTTGGTTTATTATTTTCACCTTCATCTGGTGCTGGTTCTTGTTGTTTTTTTTCTAAGTGTAATGTTATACTTTTTGTTTTTTCTTCTACCTGTGTACTTTCTTCATTTCCTGCTGCTATCAATAATTTATTCAATGTTATTGTTGTATCTTGTGCTTTTGCTGTTTCACTTATTGTAAATACTAGTTTTGCTACATTTGTATTAATAGTTGCATTTGAAGTTGTTGATACTAATTTTTTTGTTGATTCTGTATATATATCATTATTGCTACTTATTCCTATCCAGTCATTTAATCCTGTTACTGTTACTTTTGAAAATACATTTGTATCGTAATTTAAAACTGCTTCATAACCTAAAATTTTATCTGGCAAATTAAAATCTGTTAACTTCAAATATATAGCTACTTCTTTTTGTTTATCTAAATCTATTGTCATATTTTCAGCAACTAAGCCCATATCTACCTTGTATATTTCTTCCGCTTGAACAGTTGTTGATATTAAAAAAATTGTTATTGTTATTAAAATACTTACTATAATTTTTACATTCTTTTGCATATTCAATTTATATCCAGTAATGGATATTCTCCTTTCTTATTTAATTATCATATTTTTGTTTATGATATCATATTAATGTTTTTTATACAATCTTTTTTAATTTACATTTTTGTTACAAGTTTGTTGCAATTTTGTTACATTTTTTAGTTTGTTTCATTACTTACCATTCTTAGCATTTTCATGACATCCATAATGTTCACATTTCCATCTTTTGTTATATCTGCTGCCATATTTGTATCCACATCTAATTCTACTAGTCCTATTACTTTTCGTTTAATTTTCATTATATCAAAAATATTAACTAATCCATCTTTTGTAATATCTCCATCTACAATGATTATATATGATTTTGAGTTTAGTTTAACTACATCTTTAGTTGCTACTATTTGTGTATTTTGCAATGCTTTATCATTTCGAAGTATTTCTACTGGTATATTTACATTTTGGTTAAATACTTCTTTAGTTGTTTTTGCTGGTACATTTTTTACATATTTATTTTCTATGGTATATATTGTGCTTGCTAACTCTTGTTGTGGAATTTCTTGTTTTATTGTAAATGTAATATATGAATTTTCATTATCATATATTTTCATTATGATTGGTTTGTTTTGTAAATCACTTTGTTTAATAATAATGTACGACCAGTCTTGAGCTAATGTATATCCTGTTGAATTTTGTATTTCTACTTTTGCATTTTGTTCATACAGTTTATGCCCTGTTTCTTTTAATTTTATAAAATAATCCGTTAAATTTATTTGTAAATCTTCTTGGTTATATTGCTCTTTTATAATAAATTCATATGTTTGATTATATAATGTTACTTTTTTTAAGTTTGGTAGCTCATCTATTGCTTGTACATAAATTATATTATTTGCATCTAAATATAGATATTCTAATTGCTTCATTTTATTAATTTTAGTTATGTCTGTAATTTTATTTGCATTTAAATTTAAATTATATAATTCTCTTAAGTCTGTAATTGGTGTAATATCAACTATTTTATTATTACTTGCACTAAATATTTGTAAATTTTTAATATTTTGTATTCCTTGTAATGTACTTAAATTATTATAATTTAAATTCATATTTGTAATATGTGTATTTATTTGAAAATTTTCTATATTAGCTATATTATTTCTACTTGCATCTAATCCATATAAATTAGGAAGTTTAGTTAGCAAATCTATATTTGTAATTTGATTTCCTGAAACTGAAATTTCTTTTGCATTAGTTAATTTACTAAGTGCTGTTATTTCTGTTATTTTATTGTTATCTGCATATATGTATTGTATATTTGTTAAATTTTTAATTGGTTCTAATGAACTTATTTGATTATTGCTTATATTTAAGTTCACTAAATTTGTTAGTTTTGCAAGTGGTGTGATATCTGTTATTTTATTACTACTCATACTTATTTTTGTTAATGAAGTAAACCTTGAAAGTATTGATATATCTGCAATTTCATTCCAGTCTAAATATATCCATTCAATGTTCTTTCCAGAAAATAGTTCAAGACCTTCTAAACTTTTTATTCCTTTTCCTGCTAAGTGTAATTGCTTTCCACTTGGTAAGTTATCTGATGTTATTTTATTTATATCACCTATAGTTATATTTGTTTTATTTGGATCCTTTGTAACTTCCCTTACTATTTCTAAAATTGCTTGTCTCAAATTTTCATCTTTAAAGTTTGATGTAACATCTATTTGTTCTTCTGATGCATTTGATACAGTTGTAAATGTGATAAAAAATAGTATTAATATAACTGCTATTTTTAAAATATTTTTCATATTTACTTGTTTCCTTTCTCAATGCATAATTTTGGTTAAAAAATTTTTATTTTTTAGCCTTGTTCTCTTAGGTTTTATTTTATATTATCATATATTGTATGTATGCAAAAGTCAATAAATGTAACAGAATTGTTCAAAATTATTCTTAAAATTTTAAGACTTTAATATTTAATTTTTATCTAGATATTCTTCTACATTTAACAACAGATTATAATTTTCTTTTAATTCATTTGTATTCCACTGCCACCATTTTTCTTCTTTTTGTTTCAAACGACTTCTTGTTTTTTCATCAAATCTATATTTTAAAATTTTTGCTGGAACACCACCTACAATAGCATAGTCTTCTACATCTTTAGTAACAACTGCTCCTGCTGCTATAACTGCACCATTTCCTATTTTTATTCCCTCTATTATAATTGCATTTGCACCAATCCAAACATCATTTCCAATTATTGTTTCTAATTCTATCTTTTTATTATTTTCTGAAACATCAACTATATTTTGATAAGCAATATCACTAACAATAGGATGAGTTGTTAATACATTCATTTTGTGATTTCCTATTCCTATATATGTGCCTGGTCCTATTGAACAAAATTTTCCTATTTTTGTATTAGTTGCTACACTAATAAAAGAAGGTCCTGTATTAAAGTAAGTAAAATCTCCTATTTCTGAATTTTGACCTATATATGTATTCTTACTTATCCTACAATATTTCCCAATATTAACATTTTTTCCTATATATTTAGTCTGAATTATTGTATTATTCTTAAATCTATATTTTACTTTATTATATACTTTTCTAAAATTATTATATATTTCTATTAACATGTTTTACATATCATTATCATTAAAAATGACTTTTCCTTCTTCTAAGTCAAATTCACAATTGATAAATGTATTTTCTAACACCTCTCCTCTTTCAATATCTTTTAATATCACCTTTCCATTTTGTACATTGTTTTTCTGTATCAATACTTCTTTTACATAAAATCCGCTTTTTTTAAGCTCTTCACTTATTTTAAATTCTAAATCTCCACTTTTTATTTTGTTGTTAATAATTTTTATTTTACATTTTACATCTAATCCCAGTATTCCTCCATTAAGTTCGTTTTCTATTATAAGTACATTTTGGGTATTTTTACTTGCAATTATAGAATCATTAGATGCTGTGGTATAAATTTTATTATCTTTTATAGTTATTTTATCTATTATTTCATTTTCATTTGCTTCTATACAAATACCGGCCTTTGGCCATACTCCATCTATATTATAAATCTCATTTTTTTCTATTTTTATGTTAGTTCCTCCAGTTACTGCTATTCCTAATCTTCTACAATTATTTATATTATTATTAACTATACTACAATCCATACTGTTATCATATGTACCATTTTTTTTATTAAATAGGTCTCCTATATATATTCCATCACCTGTCATATTGTAAATTTCCATGTTTTCTATTTTTATATTCTTGCAAGCATTTATAGATATTCCACATCCAAATCCATGTGATGATTGTATCGTGCCATAATCATGTTTATCTTTATCACCTATTATAACTCCATTACAAATATTAACGTTTTCGACATTTAATAATTTTATAACATTATACACTGGTTTGTTATTTTCTATATATTTTATCGTAGAGCCATTTAAGTCTATGGTAATATTTGAAACCTCAATTTCAATACCTTTTGATAAATTTGTGTTATTAGTTCCATCAATTAAATATTTTCCCTTTTTTAATTTTATATAATTTATATTATCTTTAGATGCATATTTTATAGCTTCATTTATCCCTTTCAATGTTTCTCTAGGTTTAGTAAAATCATCTGCTATTCCAAAAAAGGAATTATTAATCTCATTATTTTCATTAATTGGGGGACCTACAAATTTCTCTTTTATTACATCTATTATTTGAATTATATTGATGTTTTTTGTTATTCCTATACATATACCAATAATCATAATACAAATTAACAAAAAAATTATTTTTTTATTTCTTAATTTTGTATTCATAAAACTTCTTTTTCTCCTTTATCTAACAAAACCTATTTTTTCTTTCAATAATATTTTCTTCATTTTTTCTTTTTTGTCATTATCAATTTTACCATCAACTGTCCAATTTTCCTGAAATTTTGGTTTTGATTCTAACAACTTTTTATTCTTTGCGATAAAATCGTCATATTTTTCTACTACTCTACAAGGATTTCCTACTGCTACTGTATCATTTGGAATATCTCTTGTTATAATTGAATTTGCTCCTATTATAACATTATTGCCTATTTTAACATTTGGAAGAATTGTAGTATGTGCTCCTATAAAAACATTATCTCCTATATTAACTAAACCAATTTTCGTATAGCCTAATGTTTTTTTTGTACTCGCATCATGAGCTAGAATATGAACTCCTGGTGCTAAAGTTACATTATTTCCTATTGAAATTAACCAGCAGTGATGTGGATCTATAATGCATCCTCTTTGAACATCAAAATTAGTTCCTACTTTTAATCCATTCTTTTTCAGTTTTTCTATATTTGGAATATTTAATATAATATTTTTAATTTCTTTCATCTTTTTTATCATTTTTTATTCTCCTAATTTTCATATTATAATTTAGCATAAAAATTGGTGATAATATACTACCTAATATTTTAATAATATATTTACCTTTGTATTCTTTGAATTTTTCTTCAAAAAATATTTTTCTCATTGCATTATATCTAGCATATGATAATATTTTTCTGTAAATCGAGTATTTTGATTCAAAAGCTCTTACATAATTTGCATACGCCATACCTTTTTTATTGTTTATTAAATATTTAATTCCTGATTTAGTATATCCATTTTCCAAATATTCATATATATATAAAGGTTCTGGACATAATATTATATCATATTTTGTATCAAGTCTATCATATAACACAGATTCAGGTACCATTTTTTCTTCTCCAAATTTAGGTAATTCATATTTTGCCTTTTTTACTAAATTAACATTTAGTAATATATAAGTTTCTCCTTTATATTTATATTTCTGATATAAATATGCCATCTTAGAATATTTTGCATCTTTTATCCATGAAATTTTTTGCGCTTTTTTTTCTTTTTTCGGTCCAATTATTCCCCAAATATTTGACATATCATTTTTTTTCAAAATGTCATATAAATATTCTACCATATTTTCTTCTAAAAAGTCATCAGAATCTAGGCAAAGAAGATATTGTGTTTTGCATTGTTTTATTGCATTGTTGTGTGCTATATGTTTTCCCATATTTTGTTGTTTTTTGTAAGATATTTTTATCTTATTTTCTTGTTTCCAATTTTCTATCATTTCTTCTGTATTATCAGTAGAACCATCATCTATAATCAGCCATATAAAATTTTTATTAGTTTGTTTTTTTAGACTTTCATATGCTCTATTTAATATATCTTTTCTGTTGTAAGTTGGTGTGAATATAGTTATCATGTATAGTCCCCCTTTTTGAATTTATGATACAAATTTAAAATTTTAATATATATACATAGTTTCCATTTTCTATTACAGTTACTTAAAATTTTTTTTGCTACTTTATCTTTCAGTTTTAAAGCTTTTTTATTCCATGTAGCTGTTACTAAATGGATAGTTTTGGAATCTTTACTTGGTACACTTAATATTTTACTTGGATACACATGTATTCCCGTATTTAATATTTGTTCTGTATTATTCGCATTTAAGTTATACTTTTTCTTCAATATATTTGTTATGATTATACTATTATTATCTTTATGCTCATATTTAAAATTCTGTACTTTATCATAATAATCTAATAAATCTTTTATCAATGCATGTCCTTTTTCTGCCCCGAAAATTGCAGCACTTATATATTCTTTAGACTCAAAACCTATAACAGCATTATTATTTAGCAGTTCTTCTAATGATTCCAAAACCATTATATCTGTATCTAAATATATTCCACCATAATTATAAATTGCATAAGCTCGTATATAATCACTTACAAAAGCATATTTTCTTAGTTCATATGCTTTTTCTACAAATGAATTACTATGTATATTAAAATTTTCTTCATTCCATTCTATTATTTTCCAGTCTTTTAATTTTTCATTCCAAGATTTTATACATTTTTTTATTTCTATATCTTTTTCTCCATTACCCACCCATACATAGTGGATTATTTTAGGTATCATATTTTTTTCTCCTCACTTTACTAATTATTAGTTCTTTAAAATATTTATATTCTTCTTTTTTTCTATAACAAATATATAAAACTACATTAGGCAAAATAAATGATATTATAACTGCCCATATTATTTGTAAAAAGATATTTTCTAAATTTATAGTTTTATATATTATCACTGTAGTTAACCAAATTATACAGAATAATCCTGTATATTTTCCTAATTCGATATTATAATCCCTAAATTTTTTATTAAAAATTTTAGTATATACATATTTAGGATAGCTATATAAGTGAACAAACAATGTACTTATAATTGTTCCAATAAAAACACCAACTAGTCCAAATAATTTTACAAGTGTTATAGAAAATACAATGTTAATAATTGATTCTATAATAGGAATATATCTATCTTCATAACATATTCCTGCTGCACTTCTAAAAGTTGCTATTGTTTGTCTCATTCCTTGTAAAAAGAAATTAAAAATTAGTGCTATTAATACATTATTAGATAACAAATATTCTTCTCCTATCCAGAAAGTAATAAATGGATTTATTACACAATATATTGCAATTGCTATATAGGAATATATCCAGAAATTTAAAAAGTTTATTTTTTTATATATAGAATATGATTTATTCTCTTTTGTATCTATCAATAAATTTCCTATACTTGCTGTAATTGACGAAAACATTTGTGCTAATAAATTTGATATAGATTTTATAATCATGTTGTAATTCACATATTTGCCCAATACTTCTATTCCTAGAAAACTAGAAATGATAATATTGTCTGTACTGAGTACAACATTAGCTCCTATATTATGAAAAATAGAACCTTTTACTTTTTGTTTTATATCATAAACTACTTTTTTGTCTAATTTTTCTACATTTTTATCTTTTATATAAGAATATTTTTTATTTGCAATTATTGTTATTATCACATTTTCTATTATTTTAAAAATAATTCTCGCTATAACTACTAAATAATAGTTTTTAGTTATTACCATAAATAGTATCTGAATAATATTCATAGCTATAATACACAAAATATGTACTAAATTTGTTATATAGCTTTCTTGATTAGCATATAAAATAGATCTCTTATATGAAATCATATATGAAGAAAATGTTTCTATTATAAATAAAATAAATACTATATAAATATTAATTGGTAATGAATTTTTTCCTACAATATTTTCTAAAAATGGTAACATTATAATTCCAAGAATCAAAATAGCTATACCTATTATGTGATAGCAGTTTTTATAGAATTTCATTAATGATTTTATCTTGGGTATGTCATTATTACTAATTGGTTTATATAAATTAAAAATTATTGCTGGTCCAATACCTAGCTCAACCATACTTAACATTGATATAATATTAGTAAAAAGCCCATTTAAACCATTATATTCTGAACCCAATACCTTTATCAAAACAGTTTGCATAATAAAAGTCATAAGTATAGTTACTATATTTGTTATAATTGCTATAATTGCATTAATTATAGAATTATTAGTTCTATTTTTTATTTTTCTCACCTCTTTATTAGTTATTGCCAAAAGAATAGATATGGCATATATAAAATTGGATTTTGCATCGTTTTATAAAAAAATACACATAAACAAACTCCTAATATTATTTTTCCTACATATGATAATTCTTTTGGTTTAATTATCTCTAATATATTCGGAATCATTACAATAATACTTATTGAATAGTACATTGTTAGTCTTGCTACATTTCCTTCCATACTAGCTAACAGTTGTATTATAATAGCTACTATTAACAAATTATACCAAATTATATTATCTTTATTTTTCTTTAGCATAGCTTTTATAAAATATAATGCAAGTAATAATATTAAAACTAGTAAAACCAAATATCCAAAGCCTTCTCCTTGGTTTTCTAATGATTCATAATTTGTATACAAAAATCTAGTTATAATCATCATTATTTTATTTTTTAATATAAATATTATACCTCCTGCTCCCGCTATAGCAGCTAAATACTTTACTGTTATTTTTTTATATGCTATAAAATAGGCTGGCAAAAATATAAACGCTGATTTATGAAATAAACTTGCTAATAATATCATTGCTATAAATTTGTATACTTTTCTTTCTTTTATATATTTAATGCTTAATAAAATAATTGAAAGTGCAATGGATTGTCTTAGCCCAGAAAACAGAAAAATATAAAATTGAAAAGTAATGTATATAATCATGCTAAAAAAATAATTATTTGAATTATTTTTTATAAAAAAATATACTCCAATTAAAGATATACCTGCTGTAATAGCTAGAAATATCTGTTCATTGTTGAATATTTGCATAATAAATTTGCAATAAATATTATATCCACTTTCAAATCCAATTGTAAAAAGTTCTGCATTAGTAAAGTTTATAACTCTATTTAAAAATGGAATATAATTTTGCAGGTCTATTCCAACATTTTCTTTTCTAAGTGCTAACATGAAAAACAACTGAAGCATTGATAAAATTAAAAATACTTTTCCTCTCTTTTGCTTTTCTTTTATTGCTAAGCAACACATAGTATATATACCTATTACAATTAATAAATTCACAACATAATAATTCATATTCTTTTTCCTTTGCTAATAGTATATTTCTTCTATTTTAGATACTAATTCTTTTATGTCATATTTCTTGAAAACTACTTTTTCTATTTCTCTTTTCGTATTTTTTGATTTTTCTATTTGTTCTAATATTATTTCTGCCCATTTTTCAGGTTTAGTTTCTATTGAAAGTTGAATCACGTTTTTAGATATGATGGCTTCTTTTTGAATTGTATCACTTACCACACAAGTTAAACCTGCTACTTGTGCTTCAATTAAAGCTATTCCTAATCCTTCTTTTATAGATGGAAATACAAATAAATCCATCCCTTGTAAGAAATTATATGTATCTTTTACTGTTCCAAAAAATTTTACACTATCTATTATATTTTTTTCTTTACATTTTTTTTCAATATTTTCTTTTTCTTCTCCATTACCTAAAAACCATAATTCTACATTTTTATTTTTTTCTGCTATTTTTTCAAATATATCTACTAAAAATGTCTGATTTTTAATTTTATCAAATCTTCCTATATGTCCTAATACTTTTTTATTTAGACAATTATTTTCTTTTCTTATTAACATCCTTTTTTCTTCGTTATACTTAAATTTATCTATATCAATTGAATTTGGTACAATAATGAACTTTTGTCTTTTACCATATAACCAGTATCCTGCTTCTTTACTACATGCTAATTTTTCTGTTGCAAAAATATTTAGCAATGGTCTAAATATTTTATGAATTGTTTTAAATTTACTACTAACATTACTATGTGAATGTACTATTACTTTTTTCATCCTACATAATCTTCCTATTAATAAGTCTATAAATACAATTGAAGTATTTGTATGTCTATGCATTATTTCATAATTATTTTGCTTTATTATTTTTCTTAACTGCATGGCATGTTTTATTGGATTTTTAGATATAGATTTGATCCTATATATTTTTCCTCCTAATTTTTCTATCTCGTCCTCGTAATAAGCTTTTTCATCTGAATGAACTACAAAACCAAATTCATATTTTTCTCTATCTATATTTCTAAATATATTCATAATAAAAGTCTCTTGACCACCCATTTGCATAGTTCCAACTATATGTAATATTTTTTTCTTTTCACTCACTCTTATTTATTCCCTTCTAATAAATTACTATATTTGTATGACAGTTCTTTTGCTACATCCTTTATATCAAACCCTTTTTGTTTTACTTTATTAATATTTCTTACATTTCTTTTATCTTTATTTTCTATTATATGCATTGCCCATTCTCTTGCAGTAATACCTAAACTTAAGTAATGTAATGTATTTGTTATATCTGTTACATGGTCTATGTTTGACGATGCAAATATAGGAACACCAGCCACTTGTGCTTCTACCATAACTAAGCTTAGTCCTTCATATAATGAAGGAAAAATCATTAAATCAAATGCTGAATAATACTTTTCTGGATTTTCCACAGTTCCTATAAATTTAACTTTTTTGTTAATCCCTAATTGTTTTACTTTTTTCTCTATTTTTGTTTTAAGTTCCCCTGCACCAATTAGTAGCAATTTTGTATTTGGATATATTTTTTGATATTCATAAAAAATATCAATTAAAAAAGTATGATTTTTTTGTTTTGAAAATCTTCCTATATGTCCCCATATCTCTTCATCATCTTTAATATCTAAGCTTTTTCTTATTTCTTGTCTATTTTCATCAGAAAATTTAAACTTTTGTATTTCTATTCCATTGTTTACAATATATGCTTCTTTATGTCTTTTTTTAAATAACCATTTAGCTGCATTTTCACTACATGCAAATAATGTATTTGCATATTTTCCTATCATTGATTGCAAATATGCCTTATAAATCTTTCCTAAAAAATTATTAGAATTACTTGTATTATGGCTATGTGAAATTCTTATTGGTACTTGCTCTAAATATGCTGCTTTCATGATAATACCTGATACTTGATCTAAATGAGAATGTACTATTTTATATTCTCTGTGATTTCTGAAAAAATCTCTAAGTTTTTTTTCATATTCTTTTTCTCCAATATCTGTGATGTATGGTATATAAAATATTTTGCCACCCATTTTTTTTATTTCAGCATCATATTCACCTTCTTTATCTACTATAAAATCAAACTGAAACTCTGTTCTATCCATATTTCTATATAAATTCATGATTAATGTTTCTAATCCACCATAATTCATTCTTCTTACTACTTGTAATATTCTCTTCATATTATCTTCCTTTTCATATTTTTATATGTTTTCGTAAATTTTTCTTAATTCTTCTATTACATTTTCTATTTCAAATGGCTTAACCATTGTTATTCCTTCTTTTCCCATATTTTTAACTAGGCTTGAATTGTTATATAGTTCTAGTATTCTTTCTTGTAATTTCTTTTTATCATTGTTTTCTATAACATATCCGTTTTTACCATTTTCAATTAAATCTCTGTTCCCCCTGCAATTTGTAACAATATCTGGTAATCCTGATTTCATTGCTTCCATTACATTTACTGGTAATCCTTCTTGCCTAGAAGTTGATATGGCTATATTAGATATTTTCATTAATCTTGGAATATCTATTCTATAACCAAGCATTTTTACACTCTCTTCTAAATTATTTTCTTCTATGTATTTTTTATATTCATTTTCCAAAGGTCCATTTCCTACTAGCAATATTTTTATATTCTTTTTCTTTTTTAGTTCTTTCATTGTATTCAATATCATATAATGGTTTTTTCTTGGAGTTAATTCTGCAACATAAATCATAACAAAATCATTTTGCTTTAACCCCAAATTTTGTCTTAACTCATTTTTTTCTTCTTCTGTCATTATTATTTCAAATTTTTTTGTGTTAAGTCCTATTCCATGAGTATATACTGTTTTTGTTGCATGAAATTTATTTTTGGCAATTTCATAGTCTTCAATATTCATTGTAATTAAACAATCTGTATACTTTGATAGGTATTTTTCTATAGGATAATATAATATCCAATTTAATTTAGGTGCTCCTTTGAAAAAATGGAAACCATGTGCTGTATATATTATTTTCATTCCCTTTTTTCTATATTTTTTTCCTATTACTCTAGCTAAAAATCCTCCCATAGGAGTATTACAATGTATAATATCATATTTGTTATCTTTTATTATTTTTTTCAATTCTTTATATGCTTGTATATTTTTTTTATTAAAAGGTGATCTTTCAAAAGATACATCAAAAACTTTATCTGCATTATCTAATTTCAACCCCTTTTTTTGTGATAAATTATTTTTTGCTGCAACATGAACTTCATATCCCTCTTCATGTAGCATATCAATTAATGGTAAATGAAATTGACAAATATGACTTTGCACCGTAGCAACTAATAACACTTTTTTCATAACATTCTCCTAACTATTATCATTTATTATTTAATTATATATTGTCTAATATTTTTTAATATTAATTCATACATCCTTTTGTTATTTCCTTCTGATACAAAACTATTATGTGGAGTTACAATTACATTCTCAAAATTCCATATAGGATTATTTTCTTGTAATGGTTCTTTTTCAAATACATCTAATATAACACCTAAAAATTTACCATTTTTTATTTCTTCTATTAAGTCTTTTTCTTTTATAATTCCACCTCTTGAAACATTTACTAAAATAGCATTTTCTTTCATTTTATTCATTATATTTTTGTCTATCATATTTTTTGTATTTTCTGCTAATGGTAGTGTTATAATTACAATGTCGCTTTCTGGTAATACTTCTTCTAGTTCTGTAATTTGATAATAATTATCTGCATATTTTGATTCTTTTTTTGAAATGTCTACCGCATTTATTTTAACTCCAAAAGCTTGTAGTCTTTTTGCAATTTCTTGTGCTATATTTCCAAAACCTAATATGGTTGCAGTTTTACCATATAATTCTAGTAAATTTCTTTCTTTTTCCCATTTATGCTCTTCTTGTTTTTTATAAAATTTTTTAGTACATTTATATATTTCCAAAATTTTTAAGATTGTCCACTCTGCCATGGGTATACTATATACTCCTCTGGCATTATTTAGTATAATATTATTTTCTTTTATATATTCTAATGGTACTCTATCTAAACCAGCACTTGTTAATTGTATATATTTTAAATTTTTAAATTCTGTAATGTCATTATACATAAAAATTGAATTACCTATAACTATTTCTATTTTAGACACGTCAAAATCAATTTTTTGGCATTCATTTTGTAAAAAAGTTATTTTTAGACCTAATTCTTCTAACTCTTTTAATTGTTCACTTGTATATTTAAAAGCACCTGTTATCAATGTTTCCATACCTTTTCTCCTAACGCTTTACTAATAAATTTTACAATTATATTTGTTACTATATGCAGTAAATATGCTGATACAATAATCATTGCCGTAATAACAAACCAATTAATTGGAAATATTAAATCTCTAAATAATGGTATAATTTTATATTGTACTAAATATATTTCTAATGTTATTTGTGCAATAAATGTTATTACATTTTTTATTTTTGTTGGTAATTTTTCTAATTTACTATCTATACCTTCAAATACTCTAAAAATAAAATATAATAAGGCAAATAATATAATTTGATTTATTATTTGATATTGTACTAAAATATTTTTAGCAAAACACAATTTACTCGCAAAATATAAGACAATTAATATTACTAGCATAATCCAATTTAGCATTTTATTATTATTTTTCTTATTATCATATATTCTCTTTCTAAATAAAGCACCTAATAACATAGATTCTAAGAATAAAAATCGAATCATTGGTTCTCTTACTACATCAATATGATAATAGCTTTTATCATATATAAAAATATAAACTAATAATTGTATAGCAAAAATTCCTATCATAATTTTAGGGATATTATCATTTAAAACTTTACATTTTATTATAATATAATAGAAAATATATAGAATTATAATAGATGCAATAAAATGATAATATGTTGGATATATCATAAATTGAAAAATATTCATTTCATCTAATGTATATAAACCTAATGCTAAAAAAATAGTTGTTATTATCCAAACTGCTGGATATATTCTAATAATTCTTTTTGAATACCATTTTATAAAATTTTCTTTTATATTATATAAACAAAAACCAGAAACTGCAAAAAATATTACATCTCCTAATAGTCCTCCATTAGCAATAATTTCTATAGGATATATGTTTGTATAATGAGCATTTGTAATTAATATAGCTGCAATAGCTCTAAGCACAGTTATATAAAAAATCATTATTTAATATCTCCTCTTATTTTTTTACAATTGTTTTTACTTCATTCATTATCTTATTAAAGTTTTCATCGTATTGTTTTTTATTATAATTAATTGCTTCTGATTCTATGTTCCTTATATCTTGTACTCCTGTTTTAAATAATTCTTGTATTTGTTTTTTATCTGTAATTATATTTGTATTGCAAAAGCTTCTTGATAAAATTGCTATTTGTGAACCTAATCTATAATGTTCTATTATAATATGTTCTGCTGGTAATGTACCTGTTCCTACTCTTGCAATTCCACCAAATCCATATGGTATACCCTTTTCTTTAATTTTCTTACATATTTTTTCCACTGTTCCATCTGTTAATAGCTCAAACATAAAATCTTTGTGATAGCCTAAATGTAGGTCATTTAAACCTATATGTATTTCGTCTATTCCTGGAATTTCTAATATTTCATCTAAATTTTCAACTGCTTCTGGTGTTTCGCATAATAAGCAAACTTTAGCTCTTTTATTGACTAACTCAATAAAAGTTTGTACTTCTTTTGCAGTTTTAAAAAATGGAAGCATAACAATATCAGCACCTTGATTTATTACACTATCTATTTCTTCTTTAGAACCTTCATATATAGGATTTACTCTTACTATTAAATCTGCGGTTGTTAATACTTTTTTAATTTTACCTACATCATTTATACTATGTTTTGATTTAACTGTGTCCATATTTTTTTGTCGTTCTTCTTTTCCATTTACTTCTAGGTCTATCCAAATTCTGTCTACACCTTCATTTTCAGCAATTTTGGCAACTTCTGTGTCATTTGTTATGTACATTAGTTTTAACATTTTTATCATCCCTTTATTTATTTTTTACTGTTTCTGTTGTGTTAGAATTGTCTTTCATAAATATAACTTTATATACTGTTATAAAAAATATTTTTACATCTGTAATAAAACTTACCTTTTCTACATATTCTACATCATATTTAATTCTTTTTTCCCAGTCTACTTGTTTTCTACCATTTATTTGTGCAAGTCCTGTGATTCCTGGTCTTAACAAAAAACGTTTCTTTTGTTCTTCAGAATATTCTTCATACTTCCAAGGGTGATAAGTTAAAACTGGTCTTGGACCAATAAAACTCATTTCCCCTTTTAATATGTTAACTAATTGTGGTAGTTCATCTATACTTGTTGCTCTTATTATCTTCCCTACTCTTGTTACTCTGCTATCCTTTTTTTCTGAATATACTCCAGTACCAATTTTTTCAGCTCCTACTACCATAGATCTAAATTTATATATTTTGAATACTTTTCCATCTTTTCCAATTCTTTCTTGCTTAAATATAACTGGACCTTTTGAATCTATTTTTATTGCTATACTTACTATAAGTAATATTGGAGATAATACTATTAAAAGTATAATAGAAAATATAATATCTAAAAATCTTTTTACACATAAATATACTTTTTTCAATTTCTTCGCCTCATTTTAATATTTTTTTATTAGATTTGCTTCTTCTGCATCTATAAAAGTTGGAACTACATATTTCATAGCATTTTTTACATCTGTTACATCATTATTTTCATCTTTTATAATATCCCTTAAAACATTTAATCTTTCTTCTAATTCACTTTCTTTCATTTGCAAAGGTTCTGCAACAAAAATTTTATCATGCTGAGTTTTTTCTAGCCCCTCTTCTGCCATTAATAACTCTTCATATAGTTTTTCTCCTGGTCTTAATCCAGTTATTTTTATTGGAATATCTACATCTGGTTCAAATCCAGATAATTTAATTAAGCTTACAGCTAAGTCATAAATTTTAACTGGTTTTCCCATGTCTAATACAAAAATTTCTCCACCTTTTGCATATGTTATAGCTTGTAATACTAATTGCACTGCCTCTGGTATTGTCATAAAAAATCTTGTGATTTCTTTGTGAGTTACTGTTACTGGCCCTCCACTTGCAATTTGCTTTTTAAATAAAGGTACTACTGAGCCATTGCTTCCTAATACATTTCCAAATCTTACTGCTACAAATTCTGTATTACTTGTTTTATTTTTTGTTTGTACTATCATTTCACAAATTCTTTTAGTTGCCCCCATTATGCTTGTAGGATTAACTGCTTTATCTGTTGATATTAATACAAATCTTTTTACATTATATAAGTCACATGCATTAGCAACATTATATGTTCCGAATACATTATTTTTTATTGCCTCTAAAGGACTAACTTCCATAAGTGGTACATGTTTATGTGCTGCTGCATGAAATACTAAATATGGTTTATATGTGCTAAATATTTTTTCCACCTTGTTAAAGTCTCTAACACTTCCTACTATTGCCTTTACGTTTATATTTGGATAATTTCTTTTTAGCTCCATTTCTATTTCATATAAATTATTTTCATATATATCAAATATAACTAATTGTTTAGGGTTATATTTTACAATTTGTCTACAAAGTTCAGAGCCTATTGATCCTCCACCACCAGTAACTAATATAACTTTATCTTCTATTAATTCTGCAATATTCTCATTGTCCAAATGTATTGGATCTCTTCCTAAAATGTCATCTATTTCTACATCTCTTAAATTTTCTAATAATTTTTTATTTCTTATAATATCTTCTGTACTTGGTAATATTCTTACTTTTACATTAGTATCTTGACATAAATCTATAATTTCTTTTCTATCTTCACTACTTATATTAGAAATTGAAAAGAATATTATTTCTACACCTTTTTGTTTACATATATCAATAATTGAATTTCTATCTCCTAAAACAGGTACTCCAGATATCATACCACCTATTTTTTCTGGATCATCATCTATTATTCCTACTATGTTATAAATATGTTTCATATTCTCTTTTATTGATTTTACAATATTATTTGTTGCACTACCTGCCCCAATAATTAATAATTTTCTAGGTTCTTTATTTTTTTGAAGTTTTCTTTTATCTGAATCTAATACTCCATATGTTATTATTAATCTCACTATAATTCTATATGATACTAATACCATTGCAATTAATAATGATGTTACTAAATTGTATTTTGTTTGTAATAAATTTAAATTGCCAACAGATATTATAGTTGAAACTATTGCACTTGATATAAGACATGCTAGTATATATACTAAATAGTCTTTTCCACTTTCATATCTAATAATATTTTTATATAACTTAAAAATATTAAGCATAAATTCATATATAACAACAGCTAATAATGCTGTAAACAATATTTTATTAAATACTTCTGAATTTAATTGTAATGTATCTCTAACAAAAAATTGCACTAAAAAATAAGTTGCTATAATAATACATATATCAATTAGCATCAATAATAACCTTTTATATTTTCCTATTTTTTTTATCCCCTTCATCATATAATCTCCTCTAACTATTAAATTATTTACTTTGATATATATCAAAGTAAAAGAAAGATATCTTTCTTTTACTTTGATATATATCAAAGTAAAAGAAAGATATCTTTCTTTGTTTTTTCGGCATTTATTTTTTTCTTTTATATTATATACTTATTATTGATCTTTTTCAATTCACAAAAAAGCTAATTTTTTAACACTAGCAAGTTTTGTATTTCTTCTTCTAGTTTATTTACAAATTTATCATTATTTTTTTTGTATTCTTTTGGTATAAATTCTTTTAATTTTGCTAATACTAAATCTAATTTTTTTAAATCATATACAGCTAGTATATATCCTGATTTTTCAAAATTTTCTACTATTTGTACTTGATGATCATTTACATGTTCTCCATATTTTGCAAGCCTTGGTACAACTATCATTTTCTTTTTCAGTTCCAGCCCTTCTATAATTGTACCAACTCCACCATGTGTTATAATAATATTTGCTTTTTTCATATAATCATGAAATTCATTTTCATTCATATATGGTATTATTTTTACAAAGTCAGATACATATTTTGTTGAGCCTGCTTGTACTATAACTTCTTCTTTTATATTTTGTTTTTTTACTTGATTTTCTACTGCCTCTATTAACCTTTCAAATGTTTTGTCTTGTGTTCCTAATGTTACAAAAACCATTTTTTTCTCCTACTTTTTTATATTACATATATCTTTTCTTTATATTATTATTTCTATTTATTAAAAGTATATTCTAATAAATAGAACCAAAATATTTAGATTTTGGATATAATTTTTTCATTTCTTCCCATTGAACAATAAAGGTATTTGCCACATAATATAATAATTTGCCAGCACTTGTTTTGCTTTCTTTATTTGCAAATGTTTCAATATATATTACTTTACTCCCTAAAATTCTTGCTATACAGCACATTGGTCCTGCTGTATGAGTTCCTGTAGTAATTACAATATGTGGTCTATATTTTAAATAATAAAATAAACTAATAAATGAATTTGCTAATAATATCCATATATATTTAAATTTTGTTTTTTTAGTTCCATACAGTAAAAAATTAATTTTTTTACCATATTTTTCTTTTAAATTTTCATTTTGCTTTGTTTTTTCAGTAATTATGTGATAATTTGTTTTTTCCATTATTGGCTTTAGTTGCATAAGTTCATTAAAATGTCCTCCTGTACTTGATATAAACATAGTTTTTAAGTTTTCATCTAATGTAATTTTTTCATTTTTATTATGTGCTTTTCTATATAAACGAATGACAACTATAATTGTTAGTATTGAAATTATTGCACCTAAACTGTCTATCCATACATCTACTAGCTGTGCTCCTCTTCCTTCTACAAATAATTGATGAAATTCATCTGTTGCTGCATAAAAAATGCAAAAACAAATTGCAGTTAGCCCGCGTTGATAAAATGTACGTTTAAATGTAAACATAAATAAAATTGTCCATATCCCCAATAATGCATAAATAGAAAAATGTGCTAATTTTCTAACTATTGGATTTATATATTTCTTTTTTAAAATTACTTTTTCTTCTTCATTTAATTTATTGAAAGAGGGTACAATTTTAATTATTATATCAGCTACTCTACCACTTGTTTTTGAAGATTTTGTTGCAACTTGTCCTGAAAAATTAAAAATTACAGCACAATTTATTATAATACACAATAATAAAATTATTTGCTTTAATTTCATATTTAGCCTCTCCTAATTAATGTTTTGTTTTTAGCGAATCTTCTAACTTATAATTAAAAGATTCGCTACATAATTTAACTACCATGCAATTTTGTATAGCATTTCAAAGTCTTCTTTTGTTACTTCTCTTGGATTTCCTGGTTTGCATGGGTCATTCATTGCTTTTTCTGCAAGCATTGGAATATCTTCTTCTTTAGCACCTACATCTCCTACTCTTTGAGTTATGCCTACTTGTTCTGATAATTCAATAATTTTTTCAATAAATGTATTTATTACTTCTTCTTTTGTAAATCTTGTTGCATCTACTCCCATAGCATGAGTTAATATATCTCTATATCTTTCATAACTTGTTTCTGCATTAAATCTCATAACTGTTGGTAATAATATTGCATTTGCAAGTCCATGTGGTGTGTCATATACTGCACCTAATTGATGTGCCATTGAATGTACAATTCCTAATCCTACATTTGAAAAGCCCATTCCTACAATATATTGGCCATATCCCATTTGTTCTATTGCTTCTATGTCTTTTTCGTTTACTGCTTTTGCTAAATTATTATAAATTAATTTAATTCCTTCCATTGCAAACATATCTGACATTGTGTTATGTGCTTTTGTAATATATCCTTCTATTCCATGTGTTAAAGCATCCATGCCTGTTGATGCTGCTATAGATTTTGGCATAGATTCCATTAATTCTGTATCTACTATGGCAAGTACTGGAATATCATGTGGATCTACACATACCATTTTTACTTCTTTTTGTTCATCTGTAATTACATAATTAATTGTTACTTCTGCTGCTGTTCCTGCTGTTGTTGGTAATGCAATAATTGGTATTGATTTATTTTTTGTATTTGATAACCCATTTAAAGAAACCACATCTGCTCTATCTGGGTTTGCCATAACAATTCCAATAGCTTTTGCTGTATCTATTGATGAACCACCACCTACTGCTATTATAAAATCAGCTTCTGCATCTTTAAATGCTTTTACTCCTTCATTTACATTTGCAACAGTTGGATTTGGTTTTACTTCGTGATACACTTCATATTTAATTTTTGCATTATCTAACTCCTCTGTTATTTTTTTTGTAACTCCAACCTCATATAATGATTTATCTGTTACTACTAATGCTTTTGTAAAACCTCTTTCTTTTATTTCTTGTGCTAAGACACTTCTGGCTCCTCTGCCAAAATAAGATGTTTCATTTAAAACAAATTTGTTTATGCTCATTTGTATTTCCTCCATTCTTATGTTTTTTTCTATTTTATCATAACCACTTTTATTTGTGTAGTACTTTTGATAATATTTTTAATAAATATTTTTGTAAGTCATATAATGTATATTTGTTTTTCATTATGCTTGCTTTTAGTATATACGTGTGTTATAATTTTTTCGCAAATTATATATTTTAGGAGGACATCTAATGGATATTAAAGAACAAGAGTTGTTACGGCAGCAGTTTTTAGCAGAGTGTAGAAAATTTTATGCTAATTATCTGCAATATCAAAGGAGCAAAATTCTATGCGAAATGCAAGAGGCTATTTTAAAAATGTCAGTTTCTGCTGATATTTTACTTTCTAATTATGAGAATATTTCTTTGTTATTAAAAAAAGATGATATTCCTCATGGTTTAACAAATAGCTTAGCTATTTGTAGAAATTTACCTTCTGATAAAAAAATGCTTAAAACTTTTAAAGTTTTAAAAAAACCTTCTCGTACATCTATAAACAAACTTATTTATAAATTTGCTGAAGAAGAAGTTTTGTTACAAATTACCGAGCAAAGCATTGCTGTTGAACATGTTTTGTCTAATTTTTATGGTCGCGACCTTTTTTCTGAGTGTGACATATTAGACATATCCCATTGTAAATTAAGCGCAGATTTTATTGATGCTTATATTCGTAAAGATGCCAAAAAGATGCAATTAATTGCAGTAAACACCTGTAGAATATCATAATCAGGTAAAAAAATAACTTATATAAATCAAATTTGATTTATATAAGTTATTTTTTTATTTTATTATAAATTCTTGTATTCCCATATACCCTGGTGCTATTGTATATTTTGGGAATGATATTGTAACTTTTCCCTCTTCATTAATATAAAAATCATGATATTCATTTTCAATTCCTTCAAATCCACTAATTTTATCGCCAAAGTAAATATTATTAGGGTCTTTTTTTCTTTCTTCTATCTGCATTTTTACTTGCTCATCTACAATTTTTTTATAATCATTTCCTAATAAATCTTTTAAGTTCAAATCTTTTCCATTTTTTATGTCTATATTATAATAATATCTTTCTTCATATGCAGAAGCTAATGTTTCGGTTTTAGTTATTACAAATGATATAATATTTTCATCTGAATATTTTATTTCATAATTCAAATCAATTATTATTGGTTTATAATCTTCTAAAGTTCCTCCTGTTTCTAATACAGCTTTTTTATATTCTTTTGCCCTTTCTTTTGTTTCTGCTATAATGTTATTCATTTTTAATAATATTTCATAATTTATTCTATCTTCTAGGTCTGTATTACCAGTATTTGCTATTGCTGGTATTCTAGCATCTATTAAGTCTGTATCAGTTTCTTCATGGTACTCTTTAAAAGTAAATATTTTAGCCATATCTTTTAGTATAGGTATTTCTGCTACTGCTTTTGTAAAAGATGGATTTACATTTAATAATACTACAAATACAGCAAATGTTGTAGCTAATGTTGCTACTGAATACTTAATTGCTATATATGTTTTTCTTTTGTTTTTCTTTTTGCAATGACAAGTTTCATCAATAATTTTATTTAATTCATCTGGAGTTTTAATGGCATCATAAACTATTTTTGCTTTTTTTAGTTTATCCATTTTTCTCTCTCCTTTCCATACTTTCTTTTAATTCTCTTAAGCCTTTATATAATCTAGATTTTACTGTATTAGTATTAACATTTAAGATTTGTGCTATTTCTTCTATTTTAAAATTTTCAAAATAGCGTAGCATAATTACAGTTTTAATTTTAGGTTTCAAATTTTGAATTAAATGATATATGTCTAAGTTTTCAATTAATATATCTTCATAATTTTCAAATGCTTTTTCTTCATCTATAAGAGTATACTGAATTATTTTTTTGTTTTTTCTTATATATAATAAACTTTCATTTATTAATATTCTATAAAACCATGTTGTTACATACTCTGGATTTTTTAGTTTATTTATATTTTCAAGTGCCTTTGTAATTGCCTCTTGCAAAATGTCTAAAGCTGAATCTTGATTATTTGAATAACTATATGCTAATTTGTATAGTTTATTTTGATTTTCTTTTACATATTGAATTAATGTTTCTTGTGCCTCCATATGCATATTAGTTACACCTATCTTTCTTGTAAATATTCATTTATTGTGCTTTCTATTTTATCTGAATCTTTTGATATGCATAGTATAACATAATTTCCTTTTATTTTTAATATTTTTTCTTTTATTTTATTTACTTCATCTGGTAAATAATTAGCAAAGGCTTCTTCTTTTTCTTTCATATTTTTTTCTATGTTTTCTTCTATTTTATTTACATAATTTTGTTCTTTTGACTCTACTATTAATATTTCTTCTGCTGAAGCTCCACTTCCTCTATACATAACTACATCTTTTATTAAATTTTCATCTAATTCATATTCTTTTATTGCAATTTCTTTATCTGTTTTTTCTAATAAATCTGCAAAATCTCCATTTGTTTTTAATTTTTCAGTAAGTTCTTCATTATTTATTGTTATTGGTTCTTCTGGTTTTGATTCAACTATATAAATTATTACTCCTAACACAATAACTAATATTATCAATAGTACAATAACTAATTTTCCTGTACTTTTTGCATTTTCACTTGTTCCTACTATCATTTCTTCATTTTTATTCATTACTTTATCCTCCTATATATTTTGTTTTAAATATGTTAACCATTTCTCACAATATTTTTTATTAACATGTATTCCGTCTGTACTAGCTTCTTCTGGTAATATTCCTACACTGCCTGTTAATGCTTTAGCTATATCTAAATATTTAGTATATTCTTCTTTTGCTAAGTCTTGTATTAAATTATTATAATTTGCTATATTTGTATTATTATAAATTTTATCTCCATCTGATTTACTTTTTGTTACTGGAATAATTGATTGTACATATATTTTACAATTTGGTTGTATTTTTCTTATTTCTTCTATTAATTCACAATATTTCTTCCTAAATATTTCTGGATACGCCCATCCTAATTCATTGATTCCTAGCATAATATATACTTTTTGTAATTTTCTATTTTTCATATCTTCTAATATTGTTATTTTATTTCCAGATTCATTTTTTACAAATGGTTTTGTTATGGCTGTATCTACTGCGAGGCCTACATATGAATAGTTAATTACATCTTTTAAATTATTGTACATAATAAATCCTTGTGTTCTTGAATCTCCAATAAAAGCTACTGTTTTATCAAAATTTATTTGCTTTTCTGTTTTTTCTTGCTCATTTTGTGTTTCTGCTAAATCTATTTGTATATTTTGTATTTTTTGTTTTGCCTCATTTTGTTTTTGTTCATTTTGTTTTTCTTGATTTGTAGTTTGCCCATTTTGTGTTTCGATATCTTTAGATATTTTATTAGTTTCTTCTACTATATTTTCAATTTCATTTATTTTTGTCTCTTTTTCTAGCATGTTACTTTTTATTGCATCTTTTTGTTGCTTCATTCCTGACATATAGTTACCAACTACCCCTCCTAAAATAAGTATCATAAATAATGGGATAATTGTTGAAATTAACTTTTTTCCTTCTTTTTTCATTTTTTTCACTCCTTTGTTTTTTGTTTTCTATTTTATTAGATATTTTAAAGTTTCAAAAAGTTTATTTTTTTTAATTTTTTTGTGCTAAATAATTATGACAAAATTTTATTAGAAACATTTTCTATCTTTTAGCATATACTAATTACAGTTAATCACTAGTAGAAAGGAGTTCTTAATATATGAGTGGAATTGTTGGCTTTAGTAATTTAAAGCAAAATTTAAATACAGAATTTTACCATAAAATTTTATCTAACATGGCTATTAAAATTAATCATCGTGGTTCAAATGAAGATGGTTACTATTTTTCAAACTCTACTTTATTAGCACACAAAAGTTTATTTTTTACAAATGAGAATCATGCAAAACAGCCTTTGTTATTTACTTATCATGAAAATACATATTGCATAACATATAATGGTCAAATTTATAATGCTAAAGAACTTTGTAAAGAATTGGAAGAAAAAGGTTTCACATTTTCTACCAATTCAGATGTAGAAGTTTTATTAAAATCTTTTATCTGTTGGGGATATGATGTTGTTCATCATTTAAATGGTGTATTTGCTTTTGCTATATGGGATGAAGCAAAACAAGAATTATTTATGGTTCGCGACCATTTTGGAATTAAACCTTTTTATTATACTTTTAAAGATGACTCTTTTATATTTGCTTCTGAAATAAAGGCTTTATTTGAATTTCCTGGTGTTGAAGCAAAAATAAAGAAAGAAGGAATTTGTGAGTTATTTGGTTTAGGTCCTGCTCATACCGCTGGTTTAGGTATATTTGATAATGTGTATGAATTAAAGCCAGCTCATTTTGCTATTTATAATACTAATGGTTTTAAACAAGTTAGATATTGGCGTTTAGAAAGTAAACCTCACACAGATAGTTTAGGAACAACTTGTGGTAAAATAAAAATGCTGTTAGAAGATTCTATTAAGAGTCAATTAGTATCTGATGTTCCTTTATGTACATTTCTATCTGGTGGATTAGATTCTAGTATAATTTCTGTATACGCATCAAATTACTGCAAAGAAAACGGTTTACCTCCACTTCAAACATTTTCTGTTGATTATGTTGATAATGATAAAAATTTTAAGAAGACAGATTTTCAACCAAATTCTGATAATTATTATATAGACATTATGAAAAATAAAATTAATTCAAATCATACTTCTATTATTTTAGATACTCCTGAATTAGCTAATAGTTTAAAAGATGCTATGATTGCAAGAGATTTTCCTGGAATGGCTGATGTTGATTCTTCTTTATTATTATTTTGTAAAAAAGTTAAACCATATGCTACTATTTCTTTAACTGGCGAATGTGCTGATGAAATATTTGCTGGATATCCATGGTTTTTTAGAGAAGATGCATTACATAGTAATACTTTTCCATGGTCTATTGCTATTACTGAACGTCAAAATTTATTACAAGAGGATATTAGTAAAAAAGTAGATTTAAAATCTTATATTGATTATCGTTACAATGAAAGTCTACAAGACTGTTCTTTATGTGATACTGATGATATTGAAACTGCTAATAAGAAAAAAATTTCACATCTTACATTAAATTGGTTTATGCAAACTTTATTAGAGCGTTCTGATAGGATGGCTATGTATAACGGCTTTGAAATTAGAGTTCCATTTTGTGATTACAGATTAGCTGAATATGTATGGAATATCCCTTGGAGTATGAAAGCTTTGAAAGGTAGAGAAAAAGGACTTCTTCGTTATGTGATGAAAGGAATTTTACCAGATGAAATTATTGATAGAAAGAAAAGCCCTTATCCTAAAACTTGGAATCCAACTTATTGTAAATGTGTAAAAGAAATGCTTACAGATATTATTAATAACCCTAATTCACCTATTACTACTTTATTAAATAAAAAATATATTATGGAAATTTTAGAAACTAATGGCTCTGCTTTTACTAGACCATGGTTTGGTCAATTAATGACTGGTCCTCAGCTTATGGCATATCTTTGTCAGGTTAATATGTGGCTTGAAAGGTATCAGCCTAAAATTGAGTTATAAATTTTTTGAGAGGTTGCATATAGCAAAAACTCTCTTTTTTATGCTACCTACTTACGAATGCAAAATGTCTAAACCTTGGACTCAATACCTCTACTTTTGCATATTCGTCTAAGATTCTATTAACTTCTTCCTGAGTTAAATTAATATCATATTATATTAGAACAGGAATTTTAAAAAGAATATATTTATCACAATACAATATATTTTTCAACTATAATTGCTTATTTTCTCTATATATTCTTCGTCTTCAATTTTTGAAATTGCAAAGCACTTCTTTCCCAAATCTTTTAAAGAAGCTCCTATATGATATAATTCTTTATTATCTATCACGATAAATCTATCATGAAATTTATTTGTTGTTGCCACTTTTAAAATTGGATATTGTTTATTAAATTTATTGATGTCTAATTTATTCAGATTACTATTTTGCGATGTCAAAATTACGACTTCTACATCTTTATTTTTCTTTGATAACATTTTCAAAATACTATCATCTATGTAATTGTCTATGATTAAAATTTTTTGTTTTGCTTTCTTTATAATATCTATAATTAAACTATATGCATCATAGATTTGTCCATCAAAGAATATGCTTTGTTTTAATTCTATTTTTTCATTTTTTTGAAGTTCATCAAAAACTTTTTCAAACTTCTTTTCATGTTCTGTTAACCTTTTATTTTGTTCCAACACCCTATATTCTATGCTAGTTAGTCTTTCAAATACTTGCCCATTGGTTGCTATAAATCTCCTCATTTCAACAAAAGCATTCATTATATTTATACTTACTTGAATTGCAATATCATTCTTTAACAAACCTGAAAGCATAGCGATGCCTTGTTCTGTAAAAACATATGGCAAATATCTTCTACCTCCATAATTTTCTTTTTCTAAACTTGAGGTCGCAAATTGCGACCTCAAGTTTACTACTTCAATTTCAGTTAATTTAAAGCAAAAATTTTCAGGAAATCTCTCGATGTTTCTTCTTACTGCTTCATTTATACGTTTAGTTGGATAATGATATAACATAGCTACATCATTATCTAACATTACTTGTTTTCCTCTAATTGTATAAATTAAATTTTTTATTTTTTCTGTTTCATATTTTTCTACATCTGATTCTTTATTTACTAAAATAACATTATCATTTTCTTTTTCCATAACTATCACTTTCCTTGTAATATAACTCATAATAACATATTTAGATGATTTATTATTCTATTTTTACTACATTTATTACAATTTGTATGATATTACCGTACGCTAATTATAGAACACTTGTTTTTATTTGTCAAGTGTTTTTTTCTTTTATTTATTTTTTTCTAAATCATTTAATTTCATAAAAAGTATCTTTTCCATAACTCATTGAAAACTTGGTGCATTTTTATTAAATGTACGAATAACTTTATAATTATCTTTTGATTTCTTTTTTATATTTTCATTTTCGTTATTTTTACTTATCATCATTTCTTCCTTTTATAATTTATTTTAGGTAATCACACTAAATATATTAATTTTATAAAAATGTAATATTTATACTTTTTGAATTTTCTTACTCGCTCTACTTTATATAGCCTCGTTTCAATTTCTGACATCCAATGACTGGTCCTCAGCTTATGGCATATCTTTGTCAGGTTAATATGTGGCTTGAAATCTATAAACCTAAATTAGAATTGTAATATTAAGAAGGGGCCTATTCTAAGACCCTTCCTAATTTTAATTTTTGACTATTATATCTTTCATTGCTACATAACTTTTTACTCTTTCAGCTGTATTTTGTTTAATTTTTGGTTCAATTATCCTATTTAATTCAACAATATCTGCTCTAGTAATATTTGAAATATTACTTTCAGAATGTTCTACAAAGCTTGATGTTGTAGCAAAAGATTTTACTCGTTCGTCTAAAGATTTTTGCATAATTTCCTCCTTACCAATTGGCTTTTTAATATACGTGTAAATTACATATATTTTTGTTCTTAAATTAAGGTAGAAATTTTAGGCACATTTATATTAGAGGGCTACATTGTAGCCCTCTATTAACTCGTTTTACTGGCAATACAATACTTTTATTCTTTCTGAGATTTTAGTCATTGCCATATGTTCATTTACACGAACCATCGATGGCATCTGTGAAGAAATAATTGATAGTAAACCCGAAAACACTGGTATAAATTCTATTTTACTCCGTGTTTCTCCAAATTTTTCTTTAATAGTTTGTTCTAATAAAGAAATTTCTCCCTCTCTCAATATAGTTCTTGCCTCGTTGAATTCCATTGCTTTTGCCTCCTTGTATTTTACTGCTATTTGCAAGTTACATTTTAATTCTAACATATTTTTACATTTTTTGCAAACACGAAAGGAAAATGCAGCTATAATATAGCTACATTTTCCATTTTTAATCATAACTAGCATATTCACATACTATTATGATTTTATAATGTTGCTTCGAAATTTTCAATTTTTTCTATTAAGAAAATAGCATCTTTGTAGAAATCATCATTTTCATTAAATCTTTTCATTTTTTTCCGAAGCATTCGGAGCATTTCGTGACAATAGGACACTACTATAAACAGATCTGTTTTGGTTACTATACTGTTTTCAGCTGTGATATATTCGATTCCTCCTGTTGTTTTCTGCTTTAATTTCCATGTTATAATATACTCTTTTGAATCATCCATATCTAGGATAGATACAATTTGTTTTGCCTCTTTTGTCTTTACCTTTTGTAAACTGCTTTCTTTAAGCTTTTTTACATCTGACATCAGCTGTTTAACTGTATCTCTACCTTCAGTATTTAATTCTTCGTATTTCTGTAACATAAAATTTCTGGTTATGAATCTTAAAATTGTTTGTCTTAGTATGTACTCCCCTGTTATGTTTTGTCCTGTTTCAGTATGCTTTAAAGCTTCTCTGTTTTCTGCCATTGTATCTAAAAGAGCATTTGCAATCAGCTTTAATACCGGGTATACACCATCATTTAAAGAAACATATTCTCTTTCCATGTCACCATCTTTTTTTACATAGGTAACCAGCCATCTTTTATTTTCTCCGTAATTAATTTGTTCAATTAACAAATTATTGTGGGAATACCGTGCATACAATTCTGGCACAGTGGCTTTCAGTTCTTCTAATCCTTCAAAAAAATACTCCATGTTCTCTTTCATTTGTTTTTTCCTCCTTAATTTAAAAGTAAATTAAACTACAAGTTGTATTTAACAACGTACTATTACATTATACCATTCATTTGATATTATGTCAACAAATTGTTAGCTTTTTCCAGTGGTAACGAATAAAAAATCTACCTCCTAAAAGGTAGATTTTTATTAACATTTGTCCACCTACGCATTTATTGGTCGCAAGTAGGGTTGCGAGTAACATTTGCTCACCTGTGCATTTATATTTCGCCAACAGGGTGGCGGTTAACATTTGGTTTGGACAAGATACATCATGTATCTCTATTATTATATTCATTATAACCTTTTTTATTAACAAAAGTCAATACATTTTCAGGGTAATTTCATAAAATATTACCCTTGAGTTTTTTATGATGCGTTTTTTTAACTTTTACCTATATAACACATATTTAAAGTTCATTTTTTACTTGTTCTCTTTCTTTAGCAAGTAAAAATTTCATTCTAATTTTTGCATCTGTTTTACTATTACTTTCAAAGTTCTTCCAACGATTCGGATTTGTATCATATACTAAATCTAAATGTGGCAATATTTTCTTTTTATGTGTGAACATATTTAAATTAAAAATTTTAGATAATCTATTTTTTATCTTATCAAATGGTGTTTCTTCAATAGGAGCTAATGCTAACATTTTTCTTTCTGAAAATACTTTTATTCTATCTGGTTCAATTCCTAAATAATATTCATCATATTGTTCTAATTCTATTTTTTTGCCTATTTCATATTTTGACTGAACTGCTTCTATTCTATCTTCTCTAGAAAATTTTCTTTTTTCATATACGATTGCATCATCTAAATTTTGATCATTAATACCAAATAAACAAACAAAACTATTTCCATATACACAAATTTTGTCTAAGTAATGAATTTGATTTTCAAAATGTTCTCCTACATTCTCTATATTTAATTGATCTAGGTTAATATTTTGCACATCTTGCAGTCTTTTTATTATCTCTGGGCATAATTTCTCAATTAATACTTTTGTACTTATTTTATCAAAATTTATATTGCAAAATAATTTATCTTCAATAGAGTTTCTAATATATTTGATGTAATTCTCATCTACTTCTTGTTTTTTTACTGCTTCTTTTACGTCATCATCTAACTCTATTGCTTCTTGTATATTTTTTAATTTTGATAATCTTTCTTCAAATATATTCTTTTTTTCTAAACTATTATTTTCACACTTTTCTAAATTTTCTATCATTTTATTTTCCCCATTCATAATGCAAAATATAACTCCTTACAAATTTTCCATATTTTTAATAATACTTTTGTAGTATATCACACTAGTTTAACAATTGTATTACATTTTTATTACATTTTTATTACATTTACAATATTTTTATTAGTTCTTCTTGATTTTGATTTTGTAATTTTGGTATTTGTATAATTTCAAATTTTGAAATTTTATCCCCAAATTTTATTTCTACTATATCTCCCACTTTTACTTCATAGCTTGGTTTAACTACTTTTCCATTTACAATTACTCTGCCTCCATCTGCTGCTTCGTTTGCAATTGTTCTTCTTTTTATTACTCTTGATACTTTTAAAAATTTATCTATTCTCAATATTATCTTCCTTTCTTTATATAATTGGTATATTAATTTCCTTTTGTACATATACCGAATATAGTATAATTTCACTTACGTTTTCTTGTAAAGACTGTTCTAATGCATCTTTATACATATATAGTTGTTCTTTATATTTTTTAATTAATTTTTCTTCCTGTCCCTCTTCTACATAATCTGTTTTATAGTCTACTAATACTATTTTTCCCTCTTCATTTCTATAATATAAGTCAATAATTCCTTGAATTATAATTTCATCATCATTATTTTCTATTCCATATATTTCTTTTGCACTTTTGCTGATGTAAAAAGGTTCTTCCTTATGTATTTCTTGTGCTATTTTCAATTTATTCCACAATGTAGATTTTGTATATTTATATAATATTTGAGGATTTATTTGTTCTGCCTCATTTTTTAATATTATCTTATCTTTTACAAGATGGTTAATCATATCTTTTATATCTTGTATGCTATATATTTTATTTTCTTGCATTTTTTGTATACATAAATGAATTAATGTTCCCTTTTGCGCCTGTGTAAGTTTATTCTCTTCTAACATGAATTTTGGAGTTGTTAATTCTATTTTTTGTTCTACATTTAATAATGATTTTTTTATATCTGTAACAGCAAGCTGGGTTGGAAGTATTGTAGATTCTTTATATGGATATTCAAATTGTAATTTTTCTTTTATATTTTCTTGTTCCACTTTATCTATATTAATTTTTTCTAGTTTTTCTAATATGTTATTTTGTTCTTCTTTTTGTTCTTCTATATTAAGCTCTTTAACTTTATGTTCTATTAATTCTATATTTCCTTTATTTTTACAATATACAAGTTCTATCCAGTCTAAATAAGATGTATATTTTTTTATTAAGTTTGAAGGTATTGTGTCTGTAGTATACATATCTAATAATGCTTGTTTATCTTTCCAAGATTTTTGCAAATCTTTATCTATTCCTGTAATAAATAACTTTTCTTTTGCTCTAGTTAATGCTACATATAAGATTCTCATTTCTTCTGCTATTGTTTCCATTTTTGCTTGTATTTTAAGAGCTTCTTTTGCAAGTGTTGGATATTCTATTGGTAATTCACTTCCAATATAGTTTGGACCAATTCCTAATTTTTCATGTAGCAATATTTTTTGGTTTAAATCTTGCATATTGAATTTTTTATTTGTTGCGCATAAAAATACTATTGGAAATTCAAGCCCCTTACTTTTATGAATACTCATTATTCTAACAACATCTTCATTTTCTCCTATGATTTTTGCAGACTGCATATCTCCACTATTTGTTTTTAGTTTGTCTATAAAATTTATAAATTGAAATAAGCCTTTAAAACTTGCTTGTTCATATTGTTTAGCCTTTTCAAATAACATTTTTAAATTGGCTTGTTTTAGCTTTCCATTATTTAATAAGCCTACATAATTATAATAATTTGTATCTGAATATATTTGCCATATTAGTTCATCTAAAGTTTTATATTCAAGCATTTTTTTCCATTTTTCTAAATTTTCTAAAAAGTTATTAATTTTGTTAGCAAGATTTACTTCTACAGAGTTTCTAGCCTTTAACATTGCTGTGAAAAAGTTTTCATTTTTTTCTACTAATCTAATTTGTACTAATTCATTATCTGTAAAATTTGCAATTGCTGATTTTAATACTGTTACTAAAGGTATATCTTGCATAGGATTATCAATTATTTTTAATAATGACATTATTGTTTGTATTTCAATAGAATCTAAATATTCACTAGAAGTATCACTAAATACTGCTATTCCTTTTTCTTCTAGTTCTTTTTCGTATACTGGTGCTAATATTGATGTTGAGCGCAATAATATTACAATATCTTTATTATGTACATTACGATATTTTTTTAGCTTTCTATCATATACTTTATAATCACTATTTAATAATTCTTGTATTTTACTTACAACAAATTTTGCTTCTATCTGACTATTATCAACTAATTCTTCTGTTTCTATTTCATCACTATCATCATCTTCTTTTAAATCGATGATATGTAATTCTGGATTCCCTGCATAGTTTATTTCTTCTTCTGGCTTTTTATAATCAGCACCTAAATTTAAAAATTCTTCTTTTGTATATTCTATTCCCCCAATATCTTTTTTCATTATATTTTCAAATATTAAATTTGTAATATCTAATACAGATTCTCTACTTCTAAAGTTTTTAAATAATTGTATTTTTACTCCATTACCTACTTGTTTTTCTTTTGTATATGTTTCATATTTTTGTAAAAATAATTCCGGCTTTGCTTGTCTAAATTTATAAATACTTTGTTTTACATCTCCTACCATAAATATGTTATTTCCTTTGGATATACTTTTTAAAATATTTTCTTGTACATCATTACTGTCTTGGTATTCATCTATTAAAATTTCTTCAAATTTTTGTTGTATTTTTTTTGCTGCTTCTGTTGGAACTATTTTTCCATATTCTTTTTTTACACAAATTTTTAATGCAAAATGCTCTATATCATTAAAGTCTATTAAATTTCTTTCTTTTTTTACTTTTGCAAATCTATTTGAAAAAGATATTATTAATTCTTGCATATTTTTTAAAACATAATACATATAGTTTAAATTTTCTTTTATTTGTTCATTATTATATATAAAATATTCACTGATATTCTCTTTTATTTTTTTACTTACTATATCTCTTATTTCTTTTGCTTCTGCTTTATATTCTACTTCACACTTTTTGTCAGTTGGCCATCTTTCAAATTTGATATTTGATAAGTTTTGATAAATAGCATCCCAATTTTTATTGTTAAAGCCTTCTTTTGCCTCTTCTAACATTTCTATATCTCTACAAATAGCTATATAAAATTTTTCCATTTCAGGTAACCATTTTTGCATTTTTCTTTTTACTGTAATAAGTCTTGTTATTCCTTCTTCTATATTTTCTTTCACTTCATTAATTAATACTTTTCCCCAGTTTGTTTGTGCAAAATCATTATCATTTTTAATATTAAATTCTTCAATTTTTTCTTCAAGCCATTCTTCAGGAAATGGCATACTTTGGATAAAATTATACATTTTAAAAATTAATTCTTTTAAAGAAGTGTCATCTCTATATTTTGTATATAAATTAATAAGATTAATAAATTTTTCATCTTCTTGTTCATATTTTTCTTCAAATATTTCTTCCATAACTTCTTGTTTTAATAGTTCAATTTCTGCTGTATCTCCAATACGAAAATTTGCTGAAGTATCTATTTCATAAAAATTATTTCGAATTATATCTAAGCAAAATGCATGAATTGTACAAATACTTGCTCTATTTAGTAATGTTATTTGTCTTTGTAATCTTATATTTATAGGATCTTCTTCTATTTTTTTATAAATTGCTTCTAAGATTCTTTGTCTCATTTCACTTGCCGCAGCATTTGTAAATGTTACTACTAAAATTTTGTCAATATCTATTTCTTCTTCTATTACCTTTTTTATTATTCTTTCTACCAAAACTGCTGTTTTTCCACTACCAGCAGCTGCTGCTACTAAAATATTTTCACCTTTTTCATAAATTGCTTGTTTTTGCTCTTTTGTCCATTTTACTTCTTCTGCCATTTTATCAATTCTCCTTTATTATTGCTTTTTACAGTTTATACTATTTTTTTATAATTGTAAATGATTAATATGGGAATTTGTATATTTTTTCTTGTTTTGGTTATGTTAATACAAAATTCAAATTATTATTTTAGAAAGGATTTCTATTATGACTTTTTTACAAAATATATTGAATTTATTTACTTGGTCGCCTGAAAAAGATTATCAATTTTCTTTACCAGAAACACCTATAATTGATAATAATATATCAGAATCTTCAAAACTTGATATTGATAATAAAGAAATTTATCCTAGTATTGATGTAAATTTAGAGTTTGTCAAAACCGCATATAATACAATGATTAATAGTGATATTGTTGTTCGTGAGTTTTCTATTATTGCACGTAATAGGTATTATAAAGCTTTTTTACTATTTATTGATGGTATGGTTAATTCTACTATGATTAATGACTTTGTGCTTAGACCATTAATGTTAAAAAATCAAGCTAATTCATTTGATGGTGAACAAAACAAAGTTATTTCTGAAGCAGTTACTAATAATATAACTGTGAGAAAAATTAAGAAATTTGATATTACTTCATATATTTCTAATTGCTTAATTCCACAAAATAGCTTTAAAAAAGTTAAAACATTCTCTGAAGTTTTTAATGGTGTGAATTCCGGAAATTGTGCTTTATTTATTGATACATTAAATGTAGTTTTTGATATAGAAGTAAAAGGCTTTATGCAAAGAAGTATTAGTTCTCCTCAGAATGAAACTGTTATAAAAGGTCCCCATGAAGCTTTTGTAGAAAATATAAGAACAAATACTTCTATGATTAGGAAGATTTTAAATAATGAAAATTTAATTATGGAGTCTGCAAGTGTTGGTAAAGTTACAAAAACTAAATGTGCTATTTGTTATATGAAAAATATTGCAAATGATGATTTAATAGCAGAAGTACAATATCGTATTAGTAATTTGCAAATTGATTCTCTTCTTTCTGTTCGGTCAATTAGAGCAACTTATTGTTGACCAAAATACTTTGGGCATTCCAGAAGTTCTATCTACTGAAAGACCTGATAAGGCTGTACAATACTTATTACAAGGAAGAGTTATTGTTTTAGTAAATGGCTCTCCATATGCAATTATTATGCCGGCCACGATTAATGATTTTATGTCATCTACCGAAGATTCAAACTTAAAGCCTTATTTTGCCAATTTTTTAAAAGGTTTGAGATTATTAGCTGCTTTTATTACACTGCTATTGCCTGGTCTTTATGTTGCTGTAACTTGCTATCATCAAGAAATATTACCAACTGAATTGTTATTTTCTATTTTAAGTACTAGACAAAATATACCATTTCCCGTTATTATAGAAATTTTAACCTTAGAAATTTCTTTTGAATTAATAAGAGAAGCAGGTTTAAGAGTTCCTAATCCTATTGGTTCTACTATAGGAATTGTTGGTGCCTTAGTATTAGGTCAAGCTGCTGTAAGTGCTCGGAATTATTAGTCCTATTTTAATTATTGTTGTTGCAATTACTGGCATTGCTTCTTTTGCTATTCCTGATTTTTCTTTTGGTTTCCATTTAAGATTTTTTAGGTTTGTGTTTATACTATTAGGCTATATTGCTGGTTTCTTAGGAATTGCCTGCGGTATATTTGTTTACTTATGTGTTTTATGCAATTTAAAATCATTTGGTGTATCTTTCATAAGTCCTATATACTCAAACAATAATAGTAGCTCTACTAATTATTTTATTCCACCTATTTGGAAACAAGAAAAAAGACCTTCATTTCTTTCTACTAAAAGGGAACAATCTCAAAATAATATTAGTATGAAATGGAAAACTTAAATTTTTATTTACAAGGAGATTTTTACTATGAATGAATCTAAACTTTCTACTTTAGAAGCAATTTCTTTAATTCTAACAATTACAATAGCTCATACTGTTTTATCTTTGCCACGAATTTTACTTAGTAATACAAAATCTGCTATATTATTAAACTTAGTTTATGTTACAGTTATTGTAATTGTATTAGTATATATAATTTATAAATGCTTTAAACATTTTCCAGGAATGGATATTTTAGATATTTCAGAATTCATTGGTGGTAAATTTTTAAAAACTATTTTAGGTACTTGCTTTATTTTATATTTTACAATTAGCTCTAGTATTTTATTACGTAATTTTTGTGAAAGTATACAAGTTATATATTTTCCAATGACAAATGTGGCTTTTGTAATTTTGTTTTTTATAATTTCAATGACTATTGTAAATTATTTATCTTTTCATGCATCTTTTAAAGCAACCTCGTATATTATGCCATTTGCAATTGTAACTGTTATATTTCTTTTCTTTGCTAATATAGATAACTTTTCATTTAATCAAATGTTTCCTATATTAGGAGATGGCTTTGTTAATACTTTTATTACTGGTATTGGTAATATTTCTGCTTTTTGTGGAATTTGTATTTTATATTTTCTACCACCACTATTAAAGAAACCTGAAAATTATAAAAAAATAGCCTTTACATCTGTTATAGTTTCAAGTATATATTTACTATTTTGCGTTGCCACATTACTTTTTATGTTTTCATTTTTTATAAAAAATGATGAGATAATGCCTTTATATTCAGCAACTAGATATATTGAATTTGGTACTTTTATTCAAAGATTAGAATCTATATTTTTACTTATATGGATGATAGTTTTTATTTGTTATTTATGTATTACAAGTAAAATTTCTATTCTTTGTTTTAAAAAAATTACTAATGTAAAAGCTACTAAACCATTAGTTTTTCCTTTTTCTATTTTAATGTTTTCATGTGCACTTTTACCAAAAAATTATGCTGAATCTAGCTTTTTTGAAAACACTGTTTTTCGCTATCTAGTATGGTTTTTTATATTTATATTTTGCATTGGAATTTTAATAATTTCGACTATTGCAAAAAAAAGTTTGAATTCTAAAGGAGGAAATAAAATATGAATATTCCACAATATTTCAAAAAATTATTTAAACGAATTTTCGTAGCTATCCTTCTTATTATATTAATAGCTAGTTTTTCTAGTTCATATGCTTCTTTAAATATTGATAATTTAGCATTTGTTATTGCCCTTGCTATAGATACTGGTGAAAGTAATAAATTAAAAGTTACATTCCAGTTTACTAATTTATCTTCATCTCTTGAAAACAGTTCTTCTGAAGATACTCAAGTTGTTATTAATACTATTGAAGCACCTTCTATTAATATGGCTATTCAAATAATGAATAGTTACATGGGTAAAAAATTAAATCTTTCACATTGTAAGCTGATTGTATTTTCTGAAGAAGTTGCATCTGAGGGAATTTCTGAATATATATATACTCTAATGAATGATTCTCAAATTAGACCTTCTTCAAATATAATAGTAAGCAAATGTGATGCAAAAACTTATTTAAAAGAATCTTTTCCTAGTTTAGAGGATTTATCTAGTCAGTATTATGAAGTGTTTGCAAAGTCTAATAGATATTCTGGTTTAGTAGTGAATTCTACTATTGGTGATTTTTTTAATGGGCTAGTATGTGAAAAATGTTCTTCTTATGCTATTTTAGGTGGTCTTAATACAAATTCTGATTCTCATTATATCTTAAATGGAAAAAGAGATTCTGAAAATATGGGAATTGCTGTTTTTAAGGAGGACCACCTTGTTGGAGAATTAAATGCAATAGAAACATTATGTTTTTCTATTTTGCGAAATACTGTAAAAGGCTTTATGTTAGGAATTCCTATTCTTTCTTCTAATGATAGTAATTCTTCTGACTATACTAACACACAATTGCAGTCTAACCAAGTTATAGATATTTATTTTCAGCCAAGTAAACCTGCTAATATTAAAGTTTCAATGGTAAATGGTTCTCCTTTTGTTGAAATAAATTGCAATTTTAATGGAAAAATTCATTCTATGAATGCAGGTTCTAATTATTTAAATGGTAATTTACTCTCTGAAATATCTGAATCGGCTAATCATTATATTGCTTCTACTTTAAGAGAATATCTTTATAAAACTTCTTTGCAATTCAATTCTGATATAAATGGTATTGGAAAAAAAGTTAGTTCTTCATTTTTGACAAATCAAGAATTAAAAAATATTAATTGGTTAGATAATTATAAAAATAGTGTTTTTAAAGTAAATATAGATTGCAATGTAGAATCTGGTTTTCTTTTGACAGAAACAGAATAGGAGGATTATTTTGATTATTTTACTTTTTCATGTTATTTTCTTTTTATTTACTATTTTTGTTTTATTACAAAGTATATCTTATGGTATATATGAATATAAAAACGAAAGTAATCGCTATGGTGGAATAGTTTTTATTCTATTTTCAATATTTTGTGTTATTTTTAGTAATATTTTAATTTGGAAACATTAAAGAGCAGTATTATTCTGCTCTTTTTTCTTCATTTACTATTGCAAAGTCTATTTCACGTAATTGCTTGTCTGCTTTAATTACCTTAATTTTAACTTTATCACCTATTTTATAAGATTTTTTTGTCTTTTCTCCTACTAATGTTTTTCTATTTTCGTCGTATATAAAATATTCTTTTCCTAAATCTTCAAATCTTATTAATCCTTCTATTGTGTTATCTAATTCTACAAACATTCCAAATGCTGTAATAGAAGAAACCATTCCTTCATATACTTCTCCAATTTTATTTTGCATAAATTCTGCTTTTTTAATATCTACACTATCTCTTTCAGCTTTTTGTGCAATTTTCTCTCTTTCTGAAGAATTTGTTGCCATTAAAGTTGCTTGCTCTCTATATTTTTCTTTCCATTCTTCTGATACCCCATAATTTTTATCTATATATTTTGAAATTATCCTGTGTATAAATAAATCTGGATATCTTCTTATAGGAGATGTAAAGTGACAATAGTATTTACTTGCTATTCCAAAATGTCCTTTATTCTCACTCTCATATTTTGCTACTTTAAGTGTTCTTAATATAAGGTTTGAAATTAACCTTTCTTCGTCTTTTCCTTTTATTTTTTCTATTATTTCTGCAAATGCTTTCGAGTGTATTTCTTCTAAGTTTCCTTTAATTTTATATCCAAAATTAAATAAAAATTGGTTCAATTCTTTAATTTTATCTTCATCAGGTGTTTCATGTACACGATATATAAAAGGTGCTTCTACCCAAAAAAATCTCTCTGCTATGGTTTCATTTGCTGTTAGCATAAACTGTTCTATAATTTCATTTGCAAAATTTAATTCATATTTTTGGATATCTATTGCTATTCCCCTTTTGTCTAATATTATTTTTGCTTCTGGAATATCTAAATTTAAATATCCTTTGCTTTCTCTTCTTTTTTTCAATATTGTTGCAAGTTCAGCCATTAATTTAAAATGTTTAACATATTTTTCATATTTTTTTACAATTATTTTTTCTTCATCTGTATATTTTGAATTTATTAAAATTCCAACATCATGATAATTCATTCTTTTTGTAACTTTTATAATTCCTTTTGTAATTTCAGATGAAACAACCTTTCCTTTGCTATCTATTTCCATTATTACAGAAAGTGTAAGTCTGTCTTTACTTTCATTTAAACTACATATTCCGTTTGAAAGTTCTTTTGGAAGCATTGGTATTACTCTATTTAACATATATACACTAGTTCCTCTTATTATTGCTTCTTTATCTAAGTTAGAATTTTCTTTTACATAGTGACTAACATCTGCTATATGCACACCTAACACATAATGACCGTTTTTTAATTTTTTTACTTGTACTGCATCATCTAAATCTTTTGCATCTTCTCCATCTATTGTAAATATTTCTTCTTTTCTAAAGTCTTTTCTATTTTTTAATTCTTTTTCTGAAATTTCTTCTTTTATTTTTATAGCTTCTTTTATTACTTTTTCCGGAAATTCATTAGGAAGGCGATATTCTTTTATTATTGAAAGCATATCAACACCAGCTTCATCTATATTTCCTAATACTTCAATTATTTTTCCTTCTGCTTTTTTATTTTGTTCTGGAAATTTTATTATTTCTATAACTACTTTGTCATTATTTTTAGCTTTATTAAAATATTTTTTAGGAATAAATATATCGCTTCCTAATTTTTTATCATCTGGAATAACAAATCCAAAATTTCTACTTTTTTCAAATATTCCAACTAATATTGTTTTTTCATGTTTCAGAATTTGAATTATTTTTCCTTCTTTTCTTTTTCCTTTTTGTCCTTCTAAGATTTTTATTAAAACTGTGTCTCCATTTAATGCATGCCCTACATTATTTTTTGAAATGTGAATTTCCTCTTCTTCTCCTTCTATCTTTACAAATCCAAATCCTTTAGTTGTACCTTTATATATACCTTCAAATATATTATTTTTCATGCTTTCCTCCTTTCACATATATAATATTTTTTTAATTAACATTGTTATTATATAAATTTTCTATGCAAAAAAAAGATGTAACATATTTTGTAGCTACATCTTCTCTTTATAATATTGGAAAAATTAAAGATTTTTGCTATATTGCAAGGTTAAGTTACTTTGGTTCGTGCATATTCGCGAGGCGAAATACATATGTGGCAAAGCCACTTTTCTTATTTATATTACATATAATATTCCAAGTACTACAGCAAAGATTGCAAATAAAATTCCTAAAATAATTGTTAATCTTTTTAATCTTCCAGTTTTTGTTCTACCTTTATTTTTTTCATAAAAATTATTTGTAGAAGAACCTGTAATTGCACCAGATGCACCTTGACTTTCTTTTGTCTGTGCTGTTGCAACAATAATTAATGCTACACATATAATTAAGTATATAACTAATAAAATATTTCTTGCTATTTCCATTTATTTTTCACTCCTCAAGTTTTTCAATGTTTTTATTTTACCACACATATACATAAAATGCAAATATTTTTTGATATTTTATATATTTTTGTTACTGTTTAATGATGTTACTAATAATTTACTAGAATTCTTGAAATATAATCTTTTCATTACATTCCTTAAGTTTATTACGAAATTTAAGAAATTCTAATTTATTTTATGGCACCCTTCCATTAAAGTGAACTCTTTCCATAAAATGGCACAGAATTTCTAAAATTTCTCCATAAACATTCGTAATTTCATTTAAAGATTATATTTCAAGCATTCATTTGAATTTATTTAAAGTAACCATTAAATAATAACATATATTTAAATTTCATCTTTTTTTGCTCTAGTCATAAGCATATTTACAGCTTCTTTAGGATCTAAATTATTAAATAACATATCATATACAGCGTCTACAATTGGCATATTTACATCATATTTTTTGCATAATTCATGTGCAACTTCTATGTTATCTACTCCTTCTATTACCATACCAATTTCTTTTCTTGCTTCTTCTAATGTTTTTCCTTCTCCTATTAGTTTTCCTGCTCTTCTGTTTCTGCTATGCTCACTTAAGCAAGTTACTATTAAGTCTCCAAGACCAGTTAAGCCATAGAAAGTTTCTTTTTTACCTCCCATTTTTTCACCTAATCTTGTAATTTCACCTAGTCCTCTTGTTATTAATGCTGCAAAAGAATTATCTCCTAGACCTATTCCAGCAGCTACACCTGAACAAAATGCTATTATATTCTTTAATGCTCCTCCTAGTTCTACACCTCTAACATCATTTGATGTATATATTCTTAATTTTTCATTCATAAATACATCTTGTAACATTAAGGCTACATCTCTATCTTTAGAAGCTGCTACCATAACTGTAGGAATTGCAACAGAAACTTCTTCTGCATGGCTTGGTCCAGATAATACAGCTAATTTTACCCCTGGTATTTCTTCTTCTATTACTGTATCTAAAGTTGATAAAGTTTCTTTTTCAAAACCTTTTGTACATAATACAATTACTTGATTTGTTACATATTTTTTATATTCTTTTACAGTATCTCTAGTAAATTTTGATGGTGTTACATGCACTATAATTTCTGAACCTTCTATTGCTTCTTTATATGATGTTGTACATGTAATTCCTTCTGGTATATGTAAATCCGGTAAAAATTTACATCTTTTTTCTTTATTTATTATGTTCATTTCTTCCTCAGAAAAAGACCATACTTTTATTTCATTTCCAAGTTTTGCTAAATGTACTGCTAATGCAATACCCCAGCTTCCACTACCTATAATTGTGATTTTTTTCATCATTACACTTCCTTTGTTATTTAATTTTACTAAAATCTAATTTGTTTTCTGTTCCTGTTAATAATCTTTTTACATTTGCTCTATGATTATATATTACAAAAACTGCTAATATTATTGAATAGATAATATAACTACCATCTATTAAATATGCATTATGTGGCATAAATGTAACTAGTACCGGAAACAAAACAGCAGCTCCAACAGAACCTAATGATACCATTTTTGTTAATACCATTAAAACTAATGCAAATACTAAGCAAATTAATCCTATATTCCAATTAGTTACTAATATAATTCCTAAAGCTGTAGCTACTCCCTTTCCTCCTTTAAATCCAAAGAAGATAGGAAATGTATGACCTAATATTACGGCCACTCCTGCTATTTGTATTAGCAAAGCTCCATTAATACTATCTTTCATTATTATTGCTACTACATATGCTACTAATACTGCTACTACTCCTTTTAAACAGTCTCCTAATAATGTAAGTGCTCCTGCTTTTTTTCCTACAGTTCTTAATACATTTGTAGAACCTGCATTTCCACTTCCTTTTTTTCTTACATCAAATCCTGCCATTTTTTTGCTAATTATTACTGAAAAACTTATACTTCCTAAAAGATATGCTACTATTGCTACTATTACATACATTATAATATTCATATTATTTCAACCCTTTCAAAAATTTATATTAATCAACATCCTTTTCATTTTTTTCACGAACTATCATACGAATTGGAGTTCCTCTTAAATCAAATTCTTTACGTATTTGATTTATTAGGTAACGTTCATATGAAAAATGGAATAATTTTTTATCATTCACAAATGTAACAAATGTTGGTGGTTTTGTACTTGCTTGTGTCATATAAAATATACGTAATCTTTTACCTTTATCTGTTGGTGGTTGTACTATGCTAATTGCTTCATTTAACACTTGATTTAATACTGAAGTAGATACTCTCATTGCATTTTTATCTGCTACTTGATTTATTAATTCAAAAAGTTGATTTACTCTCTGACCTGTTTTTGCTGAAATAAATAATATTGGTGCATATGATAAATATGGTAAATCATTATATATTTGCTTTTTAAATTTTTCCATAGAATTTGTATCTTTTTCTATTGTATCCCATTTATTTACTACCAATATAATTCCTTTTCCTGCTTCATGTGCTTCCCCAGCAATTTTTGTATCTTGCGTAGTTACTCCTTCATTTGCATCTATCATCATAATGCAAACATCTGCCCTTTCTACTGCTAAAAGAGTTCTCATAACACTATATTTTTCTATTTTCTCTTCAACTTTACTTTTTCTACGAATTCCTGCTGTATCTATGAATACATATTTACCAAATTCATTTTCAAATTCTGAATCTATAGCATCTCTTGTTGTTCCTGCAATGTCACTTACAATTACTCTGTTTTCTCCAAGTATTTTATTAGTTAAAGAAGATTTTCCTACATTAGGTTTTCCTATTATTGCTACTTTTATAACATCTTTTTCATCTTCTTCTCCTAAGCCTTGTAAATTGTCATAAATAACATCTAATACATCTCCAATTCCTAAAGCATTTACTGATGAAACTGGATATGGTGTTCCAAGTCCTAAATTATAAAATTCATATATATCATCAGAAGTTTTTCCATAATTATCTGCTTTGTTACAAACTAATATAATTGGCTTTTTTGATTTTCTAAGCATTAATGCTATTTCTTCATCTGCTGCTGTTACTCCTTGTTTTATATCTGTAATAAATACAATTACATCTGCCATTTGAATTGCTAAGTTTGCTTGTTCACGCATTTGTGAAACTATTATATCTTCTGATTCAGGTTCTATTCCTCCTGTATCAACTAAATTAAAAGTTTTTCCTCTCCATGTTGCTTCTGCATAAACTCTATCTCTAGTTACTCCTGGTTCATCTTGTACAATTGAAATTCTTTTTCCTACTATATAATTAAAAAATGTAGATTTTCCTACATTGGGCCTTCCTACAACTGCGACTGTTGGTTTTGCCATTTTTTCACCTCTTTCTTTTACGTTATTTATTTTATATCATTTTACTTAACAAGTCAACAATTTATTGATAAAGTTGATAACACTATATTACTATTTAATGGTTTCTAATTATTTTTGTTATAATTTATAAAAAAACATTATTCATTAACTACTTTTAAGAAAGAAAAAAGCAGATTAAAAATCTGCTTTTCTCCATATATGCTATGGTAAAAAAATCTTTTTTAGCTCATGTGTTGCATATAATATTCTGAATAAGCCACCACCTATGAAACAGCATGGAGCCAACTTTGCAAACTTTCCTTCAGTTTCTGCTAATGATAATTTTAAGCAATTTTCATTTTGTTTAACTGCCATGCTTTCTTCAGTTTCTTTCAAGTAATACTGTAGGTACAGCCTACCATTTCTTTCTTCTAACACATAAAAGTTCATATCTTTAATTTCAGATATGTTACTAATTCCTTTAATAGTAAATGGAAGCATTACATTTCCTCCTTATTTTTATTGTAAAAAGTATTCTTTTAGTTCTAATGAAGAATAATAAATTTGCTTTTTCCATTGTACTTTTTTACTATTAAAAAGATTAATGGTTAGATGTTGGGTTTCGCTGATAGGCATAATTGCCTCATCTTCTTTTTCAGTGGGCTTTCCATTTTCTTTTACATACAATTTCCGATGAATAACTCCATCTTCTGTTGTATACAGATAATAAAATATATTATCTGTAACTGTTTCAGGGGAACTTACCCCTATAATCATTTTCCACATTTTTAGTACCTCCTTTAGGTTTAATAGTATTATTATAACATAGTTTTTTATAATTTAAAAGTTTTTTATGCAAACTATTTTTTTACTGTACTTATTTTTCCACAAAAATCACTTTTTTTATAAATCTTTTTTATTACTTTCTTATTTTTAATAGCTATAACACTTATTATCCATATCACTAATATTCCTATAGAAATTATGTGTCCTACAAGCATGCTCCATGTTCCTGTATATTCCACTTTTATATGTCCTGTTTCCATAATTGGAAGTTCTATTCCTATAAATCCATTTTCTGTTTCATATGTACACAATTCTTCTTTTTGTCCATCATTTTCTAAAATAACTGTATATCCTAAATAATATATATATGGTAATTCTACTTTTGTTGGAGCTAATACATATTTAGCATCAAATTCTAATTTTGTTCCTTTTTTATTTTGATTTTCTAATTGAGCATTGCCTTCTATTACCAATGCTTCATTATTTCTATTTTTTATATATTCTAGATTCTTATATGCTTTTGAAGGTAAATATTCAAAGCTAGCACAACCTGCATGTACCCTTCCTGTATTTTCTGTAATTGGAACTGCTGGCCATAACATTTTTTCATCAAAACTTTCTTGGTAATGTGCATGATTAGTTAAAGCAATTGCTATTGTTGCACTAAGTACAAATACAATTCCTACATCTCTCATTGTTAATTTTTTAGATATAACTCCTAAATTTATTGCAACAACTATACTAAAGAAAAACGATGAAAATGTTAACATTCTAAATGGAAATTGCAACATTTGTAATATATGTGGTAAATGTTTAAATGGAAAAACATCTAATGATGCTATAATACTAATTAAACCTGCAATCAATGAAAACATATATATTGAATATATAGTATTATTTTTATGCTTTCTCATTCTTTTTATAACCGGAATACAAAGTAGTAATCCTAATATTGTTACTATTCCTAGTTCGAAAATCATAGCATTATCCGAAGTTGTAGTTAATAATTGTAATATATTCACTCCAAAATTTGCATCATGTCTTTCCATTCTGCCTGGAACAAAAACTTCATAATCTGTACTTAGTTTATGATGTAACATTGGTAACCAGAAAAATGCAGTAACTGCAAGTATTATTATTGTATTTAATATAATTTTCTTTAATACTCTTTTATTTTTTAATTTTTTAAAGTTCCATAATAAATAAATTACACAAAATATTGCCATATACATTGTTATAACAGAATGTGTAAGCATAAGTCCAATTGCTCCTACCGCTAGCAAATACCCATTTTTGTTTTTTCTATAAAATATAGTGTACATCCCATTAAAAATTAATGGAAAAAATACAAAACTAGCATATTCAGCCAATGCATTTCTTACATACATATCTGTTAGTCTATAAGGTGCAAAAATATATAAAATTGAAGAAATGAGTGCTACTTTATAATTTCTTGTAACCTTGTCCATAAATTGAAACATAAATATTCCAGATAAAAATGTACAAATCCATATAAATATTTTTATACAGTTTACAAAATTAAAACCTATTATTCTAAAAATAAGTGGTAAAAAAGCTGTTAGTGGACTATAAAATATATTCCACGAATACCCAAATCCATTGCAAAATTCGGACATAATTGTAGCATATGGTTGTCCTTCTTTTATGGATTGCTCGGTTCCCATTAATCTACAAATATGTTGTATTCCATCATCATATGTCATATCTATTTTATCATTTATTAATGGCATGCATAATATAATACTTGCAAATAAAATTAATACATAACAAATTACTTTTTCATTTTTTAACAATTGCTTCATTATTTTCCCCCTTTACTGCTTTTTTACTCTTATATATGTACATGATTAATATTATTCCTGACAATATTGATACTAAATATGAAGTTTTTGTAATTATACTACCTTTATATTCTACATGTATTCTTGCTTTTTCTATATCTTGTGGTAATACAGTACTTAAATATCCATTTTTTGAAACTTTAGATTCTAATATATACTTACCATTTTCGTTAATTAATGTTATTTCATATCCTGGATAAAATACAAAAGGAAATTCTAAAATTGTATTTTTTGATATATTTTCTAAAGATGCATCTACTGTTAAACTATTTTTGCTTTCTTCTTTAATAGTAGCATTTCCTTCAAGTACAGAAATTCCACCTCTTCTTTCTTCTCCGTAAAATTTAGCTCTAAAACTAATTATACTTGGCATATATTCAATATTCGTCTTAAGATATCCTAAAGGTTCCCCTTTATTCAAAAATTGCTCTAATTCACTATCTGTAGGAAATTCCTCTTCTCTTCTATTAGCATTCTTATAAAATTCCTGATATGAAGGAATAGTATTTAATAAAAATAATATTATAGTTATACTATATATTAATTTTTTTAACCATTGTTTTTTTGCAAATTTTTGTACTAATATGCACAAATTAATTGCACATATTAGAGCGCTAAAAAATATAAAGAAACCTAGCATACGCCATGGAAACTGTAATTTGCATAATATATTAGGAGCATATTTCCACGGAAATAAATTTGTGCACATCCATAAGGAAATTAATGAAAATACAATATATATCCAATATGTCTTTTTAATTTTTTTATCCACTTTTGAAGCACAATATAATGAACTTACAAATAATATTAAAGTTGGAATTCCTATTTTAAAACTAACTGATTTTACCTTATTACTTGTATCTTTAAAAAATTGCATTACATCAAGTGCTTGTTCTGGTACATATGTATTATTTGTTCCCATTACAAAATTATCAAAAATTCCATATAAAGTATATGATTTTGCCTCTAACATAGGTAATATATAAAGTGCAGTACATAGCACAATAAAAATTGCATTTATTCCTAATTTTTTTAATACCTCATTGTCTTGTAATTTTCTAATATGTAGTATTAGATATATAACACTAAAAATTGCTGCATACATAGCTGTAATATTATGGCATAAAATTAGTCCTATTGCACCTATTGCAATATAATAGTGTTTTCTACCATTTTCGTTTATTAGATTATGTAATCCTAAAAATAATAATGGTAGAAAAACATATGCTACAAATTCCCCTATTGCATATCTTACATATACATTAGCTAACTTATATGGTGCTACTAAATAAATTATACTTGCTACTAATGCTATTCCTCTTTTTTTAGTTATATTGTACACCAATTTATACATTGTAAATCCTGATAAAATAATACATAATGCTCCAAAAAGTTTTAATGCCATTACTGTTGTAGATGTAAATAATCTAATTAATAGCGGAATATATGTAACTAGTGGTGGATAAAAAACATTCATGTTATATCCATCACCATTACAATAATTGTCTATAATCATAACAGGAAATTGCCCTTGTTTTAACATCTTGTAATCTCCAACTATACGATTTAAATGAATTGTTCCATCATGTGTATTTCTAATCATCATATCAGATAATGATATTGAAAGTGCAATTCCTATTATTAAAATTATTATATAATCTATCCATCTCTTTTTCTGTATGTATTCCATTATTTTTTTCATTCTTTAGCAATCCTCTTTTTTATTTTTCTTTTTTGGTATATTATATAAATTATAAAAATTATAACTGATATTGCTGATACTATATATGAAACTTTTGTAATTATACTCCCTTTATATTCTATATGCATTTCTCCTTGTTCTACATCTTCTGGTAATTTTACACTTAAATAACCATTTTCTGAAGCTACTGCGTCTAATTTTTGTTCACTATTATTTGTTTTTATTATAACTTCATATCCTGGATATGCTATAAAAGGAAACTCTAAAATTGTATCTTTTTTTCCATTTTGTACAGTAATATCCATTGTTAAGCTATTTTTATTTTCATTACTAATAGTTGCTTCTCCTTCTAAAATGTAAGTTTTTTGCTTTCTTTCTAACATATAACTATCTTGTTTTAAAACAGCAGCAGTTGGCAAATACTCTCTGTTTAGCATAAAATGATTTATTGGCTTTCCACTTGTCATTATTTGTTCATATTTTTCATCAGCAATTAAATTTTCTTGTGTTTTATTTGCATTTACATAAAATCCTTGATATGCAGGAATTGTGTTAAGTAACAATATAATTAATACAATATTACATACTAATAGTTTAATCCAGTCTTTCTTTATAAATCTTTGGACTAATATATATAAGTTAATTGCACATACTGGTGTACTGAAGAATATAAAAAATCCTAACATTCGCCATGGATATTGAATTTTGCAAAGTATTATTGGTACATATTCCCATGGAAATAAATTTGTACACATCCATAATGAAATTAATGAAAATGCTATAAATATCCAATATGTTTTTCTTAATTTTTTATCTACTTTTCTGGCACAATATATAGTACTTAAAAATAATATTAAAGTTGGGATTCCTATTTTAAATGTAACCGCATTAACAGATGTTTCGGTATCTTTAAAAAATTGTATTACATCAAGTGCCTGTTGTGATGCATATTCATTATTTGTCGCCATTATATAATTTTCAAATATTCCATATCTTGTATATGATTTTGCTTCTAGCATAGGCACTATATATAAAGCTGAACATAATAAAATAAATAATATGTTTATGCCTATCTTTTTTAACACTTCATTATCTTGTAGTTTTCTAATATGTAATATTAAATATATAAAGCTAAATATTGCAGTATACATTGTTGTAATATTGTGACATAATAATAAACCTATTGCACCTATTGCTATATAGTAATGTTTTTTTCCATCTTCATATATTAAATTATGCAGTCCTAAAAATACTAATGGTAAAAATACTAATGCTGAAAATTCTCCTATTGCATATCTCATATATACATTTGATAATTTATATGGTGCTACTAAATAAATTATTCCTGCTATTAGTGCTATTCCTCTTTTTTTAGTTACATTATATACTAATTGATACATTGTAAAGCCTGATAAAATAATACATAATGCTCCAAAAAGTTTTAATGCCATTACTGTTGTAGATGTAAATAATCTAATTAATATCGGAATATATGTAACTAATGGTGAATAAAAAACATTCATATTATAGCCATCACCATTACAATAATTATCTATAATCATTACAGGAAACTGGCCTTGGTTAAGCATTCTATAATCTCCACTAATACGTTGCAAGTGAATAAAACCATCATGTGTATATCTAATCATCATATCAAATAGTGGTATTGATAAAATAATTCCTATAATTAATAATATGGCATAGTGAATCCATTTGTCTGTTTTTAGTACAGTCCATAACTTTTCTAATTTCTTCATTTGATTTCTCCTCATATTGTATAATTTTTTCAAATTATATCATGAAATATTTTTTATTAAAAGTATTTTAATAAAAAAAACAGCATTTTTAAAATGCTGTTCTTTTTAATTAATCTTCTTTTTTAACAATTACTTGTTTTCCATCATAGTAACCACAATTTGAACAAACTTTATGTTGTTCCATCATTTCATGACAATGTGTACATTCTACTAAATTTTTGTTTTCTAATTTCCATGTAGATCTTTTTGATCCTGTTCTTGCTTTAGACCATCTTCTTTTTGGTTGTGCCATTTTTCTTCCCCCCTCGTTAAACTTTTGTCTATGTATTTTTTACATAATTTCGTTTTTAAATTACTATAATAGTATACTAATTTTTTTATGGTTTGTCAATACATTTGATGTTTTAAGCAGGACTAAATCATGAATTTTTTTAAAAAAGTCTGCTAATCGTTGATATCAAATGGTTAGCAGACTTAAATTTGTTAAAAATTTAACTTTTTCTTATGTAATAAATAAAATATGTTATGTATTTCTTCTTCTAAACTTACGATACTCCTTTTTTATTTATTATTCATATCACATATATATGTAATATCTAAAACCAATATTTTTCTCTTTATAACTTACACTACTGTTACCACGACTAAATGTAGATCCCATAGTATAGTCTCCTCCATTAAAGCTACAAGGTGTCGCAAGGCTAGTACTAACATTATTAGAATATTCTGTTGTCCACTCTACAATATTAGAAGCCATATCATTTATTTTACACACTTCATCATTATTTGTTCCTGTATTTGATAACTTTGAGTTTCTGCTTTCTTGATATGCATAATTTTTATTTCCACATTCCTCTATATAGACTATTGCCGTATTCCATACATAACTATTCATTAAATCGCTTTTTACGGTTTTGGCATTTTTATATGTGTTTATTGATACTGTTGACGCATCAAATTGCATAATATAATTCCATAATACTCCTGGACTATAATTCATGCCAAATTCAGAATTAGCTATTGATTTTTTGCTAGCTGCTGTATAATCAGCTGCACTACTTCCACTTGCAAAACTTGCTTCATATCTTGCTATATAATACCCTCCATTATCTTTGGTACTTTTTACAAATCCTGCTAAATCTTTTGCTGTAGCATTTAAATCATTAAGTCTATTTGAACTATCTAAAATTCCTTGTCTATATTTTGGTATTTCTATACACATATACCTATCAAAATACCCTAATTCAATTTTTTGTTCATAATTTTCTGCATTCTCTTCTGTATATGCTGCTTGTACTAATTCTATTCTTTTATCAGTAACATTAAATTTATATCTTCCTAGCACTATTTCATTACTTGTACTCCCATCATCTTTTACAAATGTTCCTACTGGTATCCATACAAATTGACTTCCCTTTATATTGTCATCTCCTGATGCTGATACATCTTCTATTACTATCCCTTGCTGTACAGTATCTCCTGAATCTTCTGCTACTTTAAAGCCTCCTGGTATTACTACTTTATTTCCTTTTGAATCTGCTACTTCTGTTTTAGGCTCTGTAAATTCTTTTCCTGAATTTTTAGCTTCTTCTATTGTTTTTGATTCTTCAGGTGCTTGTGGCTGTTCTGAACTTCCATTTCCACTTATTATTTTGTCAATTTCTGCTGACATACTATTAAATCCTTCTTGGGTATTTGCTTCTGCTGATGCCATTGAATTTGCTCCTTTTTTTGCTTGCTCAAATATTCCATTATTTCCTAATACCATTGTCATACTAACAGCTGCTAAAATGATTAATATTACTATTGTTACTACTAATGCTATTAAGGTTACACCTTTATTATTTTTTAATAATTTTTGCATATTTTTTCCTTCTTTCCTTTGTTTTTTGCTTTATTATACAGCATATATTAGTATTTTTCTATATTATTTATTTTACATTTTTATTACAATTATATTACATATTTTATTCTGTTAATTTAATATCTTTAATCATTATATTCTACATAAATTATTGTTTAATACTTTTTAAAATGCTTGTAATATAAACTCTGAATGAAATGACGAATGTTTATGGAGAAATTTTAGAAATTCTTTTTGATTTTATTGAAAGAATTCACTTTAGTGGAAGGGGTGTCATAAAATAAATTAGAATTTTTTAAATTTCGCAATAAACCTACAGCATGTAATGAAAAGCTTATATTACAAGCATTATTTTAACTTAAATTAAAATAATATACATAATAAAGTGCCTAAGATTTTCTTATAAATACAAATTTTAAGAAAACCTCAAGCACTTTATATATATACTCTTCTATATTATAAAACTATAGTATATTTTTCATTATTATTGTTTTTGTTCTACTCATTTCTTGTAATGTTGTCATTACACCTTCATTACCTATACCGCTATGTTTCCAACCTCCAAAAGGCATTTCAAATGAACGATAGAAGCTTGCTCCATTAACTATTGTTCCTCCACATTCAAGTTTATCTGCAATTTTCATTCCAAGAGAATAATCTTTTGTAATAACACATCCACATAAACCATAAGATGATTGATTTGCTATTTGAATTGCCTCTTCTACTGTGTTAAATCCAATTACAGAAATAACTGGTCCAAAAATTTCCATATCTTTTGCTACATCCATATCTTTAGTAACATTATCTAAAATAGTAGGATAATAGTAAGCATCCTCTCTTTTTCCTCCACAAACTACTTTAGCACCTTGTTTTACCATTTCATTTACTTGTTCTTCAACACGTTTTGCAGCATTTATATTAATTAATGGTCCCATATCTGTATCTAATTCTAATGGATTACCTACTTTTAGCTTAGATATAACCTCTTTCATTCTATCAATAAATTCTTGTTTTCTAGAATTATGAATTAAAAATCTTTTACTTGCACAGCATACTTGTCCACCATTATATAAACGTCCCCATATTGTTTCTTTAACTGCTAAATCCATATCTCCATCTTCTAATAATATGAATGCATCATTTCCACCTAATTCTAGCATAACATGAGTTAAATTTTTAGATGCTGTTTCCATAGTTTGAATTCCTGCACCAGTGCTTCCTGTTAAAGATACTAAATGTACATCTTTATGTGCAGCTAATGCTTGTCCAACAACTGGTCCATCTCCTGTTAAAATTTGAATTACCCCTGCTGGCACTCCTGCTTCTACCATTAATTTTACATATTCAATTAATGTTAATGGATTATAATTTGATGGTTTTACTATAATACTATTTCCCATCATTAATGCTGGTGGTACCTTTTGACAGAATAAATCACTTGGAAAATTAAAAGGTATAATTGCAGCAATTACTCCTAAAGGATATCTTTTAGTTATTTGTATTGTTGTTTCTTGTCCTGCTTCTTGACCTGCTGGAATACTATTATCATATAAATGTTTTGCTCTTTCTATAAAAGCTGTTGCTCCTATTTTTACATTTGCTATTTCAGCATTTGCCTCTCTAATAGGTTTTCCAGTTTCTTCTGATAATAATTTTGCAAGTCTTTCCTTATTTTCTTCAACTAAATTTACAAATTTATATAGAATGTCTGCTCTTTTCCATATTGGTACTTGTTCCCATTTCTTTTGCTCTACTTTTGCTACTTTTACAGCTGTATCAACATCTTCTAAAGTAACATTAGGAACTGTATCTATTAATTCTTGTTTTGCTGGATTTACAACTTCTATAGTTGCACCATTAGAAGCTTCTTTCCATTCATAACCAATTAAATTTTTCACACTACATTCTCCTTTCATAATCTCTTTTTTGTGTGACTTTTTTACATTTTGAAACCATGAACAACTTTTTTCACACTTTGTTTGTTGTTCATCTTCTCTTCATTTGCTAAAACCTGTAAATGATAACATTAATCCTCCACAAGTATTTGCTCCATGGTCTTTTGAACCATATTCACCAAATGTAAATATTGTCATGAAAGGTACTCCATTTGCTTGTTTCTTTATTTGTTCATAAACTTCATTTACTCTATCACCTATTGCTAATTTTCTTCCTCCACAATGTACTAATAAGTAAGCTGCTGGATCTCCATCTAGTGATTTATTTAAATTTTTCATTGTTTTTCCTGTTGCTTCTATTAATTCATCAACAGTTGCTTCCATTTGAATTATTGCTGTATTTACTGCTAAATGATTTCCTATGTTCATAGATAAATCTTCATTTCCATTCATAGGATGACGAATAGCAATTAAATCTCCTAATCTATCTTTTACTCCTAATGGTTTTGTAATTGTTTCAGCTAATAAATTACCTCCCATTAAATCTTTTTCTTTCTTTCCTGTCCATTCACTATATTTTTTAATAGCTGGAACACCGTCTATTTCTACTAAAGTTCTTTTTCCATCTAATTTTGTTATAATTCCTGAATTTACAGTTTCGTGATATGCTCCTGTATATTCGTTTGCAATATTTTTAAAAGTATAGAAAAATGCTACTGCTACACCTTCTGTGAATACTTTATCATTTGTAAAGATTTTCCACTCTCCTGCAACTGCATTATCTGCTGCACTTCCTCCGAAAAATGGTACTCTTCCAATAACATCTTCAATTCCTTTTAAATAGTCTTCTTCTTCTCCTGGTGATGCTATCATGTAAAAATATGCTGGTCTATCCCATCTTCCTACTTTTTCCATTGCTTCTTTTGCTACTTTTCTTCCTGTTTTTCTTGCACACTCGTCTTTTTCTGAAGCTGCTACTCCAACAGTTAAATCTGGATCTCCTAAAGCTAAAATTCCAGAAAAACCATTTTCAGAACTTATATATCCATCTGGTACAATTATTCCACCACTTGATGTACAACCAATAATTGGTGCAGTACCTAATTCAGACTTAGCACCATTTAATATTTCATCTACATTATTGTCAGATGATGTATACAAAAATGCTACTTTTGTCTCCATAAGATCTTTTACAGCTTTTTTTGCTGAATCCTTTCCTGATTCATAGTTATTTGGATTTGTACTCCAACCTACATTAGATTTTAACATACAACTTCCTCCTTCGTTATTGTATTTTTATGTTTTGATTATATCAATACGTTTTTATTATTACAACACTTTTTGCAAAAATATTTATTTTTTTACAATTTTCTATTGAATTTATTTTCTTTTTGATATAGTATTATAGAAGAATTTTACATATCGTTTACTAAGGAGGATAATATGCAAAAAACAACTAAAGATGTACAAAAAAATACTTTAAAAAAGCAAACAACAAATTCAAAAACAAAAGCGAAAACTAAAACTAAAAAAAATAAAGCATTGCAAACGAGTAATATAAAAAATAATAATAATAAATCTAACATAAAAATATCAAAAACAAAAACTGCTAAACATAAAGTAAGCGATATTTCAAACAAATCAAAAATTAATAAAAAAATAGATATATTAGAATATTATGATTTACCTTATCGTTATAATGAAACTATTGTAAAATTATTATATCAAACACCTACTACTTTATTCGTATATTGGGATATTTCTGATGAAGATAAGAAAAATTATATTAAACAATATGGCGAATATTTTTTTAATAACACTAAACCTGTGTTATTAGTAAAAAACAAAACTATGAACTATCAATATGAAGTAGATATAAACGATTTTGCAAATAGCTGGTATTTAAAGGTAAACGATAGTAATTGTGTATATGAAATAGAATTAGGTAGAAAACCAATAAATAATTATGTTTCTATTCCTAATAATTATTTATATGTAACTACTTCAAATGATATTGAAAGCCCTAATGACCATGTTTTAATTGAAAATTTAAAACCACAAGTTACCTTTCAAAATGTAAAAACACATACATATACTACAAAAAGCTTTAGTCCTTTTTCAGTAGAAAAAATTTACAAAAATGAAAATATATCTGTAAAACAGTTCTATCAAAAAATGTATAAAACAGCTTTTGTTGAATCACATCATTTTGATTTACATAACCCATCTTCTGGGAATCCAAGTTCATCATTTAAGTAATTTTTTGTGTAAATATTAAATATTTACACAAATTTTAATATATTGCAAAGGAGAATTATATATATGAAAAAAAATCCAAAAGGATATGTAAGCTTTGTTTTACATGCACATTTACCATTTATACATCATCCTGAAAGTAAAGATTATTTAGAGGAACAATGGTTATTTGAGGCAATTTCTGAAACTTACATTCCTCTTCTTTTAAATTTTCAAAAATTAGTTGAAGAAAATATAGATTTTAGAATTACCATGTCTATGACACCACCACTTTTAAATATGTTAGATAATCATTTATTACAACAAAGATATATTGAATATTTAAAAACTCATATTGAACTTGCAGAAAAAGAAATTAAACGTACTACATATGATGAACGAGTAAATAGACTTTCTCATTATTATTATGATAGATATTCTAATGATTTACATGTATTCCATGACATATACAATGATAATATTATTCAAGGTTTTAAGCATTTCCAAGACTTAGGAGTACTAGAAATTATTACATGTGGTGCTACCCATGGATATTTTCCTATTTTATATGTTAATGAAAAAACAATTAGAGCTCAAATAGGAATTGGAGTACAAACATATGAGAAATACTTTGGCAAGAAACCTAGAGGCATATGGCTTCCTGAATGTGGTTATGTTCCTGAATCTGACAAATATTTAAAAGAATTTGGTATTGAATATATAATCACTGAATCTCATGGTATATTATATGCAAATCCAACACCTATATATGGTACACTTTCCCCTATTGTTTCGCCTGAAGGTATTGTAGCTTTTGGTAGGGATATGGAATCTTCTAGGCAAGTATGGAGTTCTATTAATGGCTATCCAGGTGATTTTAATTATAGAGAGTTTTATAGAGATATTGGTTATGATGCTGATTATGAATACATTAAACCATATATTGCGGTTAATGGTGTTCGTGTTAATACTGGTATTAAATATCATCGTATTACAGGTCCTACAGAAAATAAAGATACATATGATGTTCAATGGGCTAAAGATTCTGCTGAAAAACAAGCAGGTCATTTTCTAAATTCTCGTATAGAGCAAATAGAAGAAGCAACTAAATACATGGATAAACCTCCTGTTGTTCTATGCCCCTATGATGCTGAATTGTATGGTCATTGGTGGTACGAAGGTCCTTATTGGTTATATATTTTATTTAAGAAGATTTATTATGACCAAGATAAATTTGATTTAATTACACCTAGTGAATATATTGATAAATATCCAGAAATTCAAGTATGTTCTCCTTGCCGTTCTAGTTGGGGTGCAAATGGTTATAGTGAAGTATGGTTAAATGAAACTAATGATTATGCACATAAACATCTTCATAAAATTGGTGATAATATGACAAAACTTGCATATGATTATTCTTCTTTTGCAGATAGTTTAGATGCAGAATTTGAAACTTGGAAAGGAAACTCTAATTTATACGACTATATTCACATAAATACTACATCTATGGGTAAATTGCAAAATACAAAACTTTCTATCTTGTCAAAAGAGCAGAAAGAAAAAATAATTAAATTTAGAGCTATAAATCAATGTGCTAGAGAATTACTTTTACTTCAAAGTAGTGACTGGTTATTTATTATTACAAATGGAACTATGGTAGATTATGCAAAAAAACGTATAAAAGACCACACTGGTCGTTTTCAAAAATTATATGAGCAAATTACACAAGATAACATAGATAAAAAATTTTTACAGTCACTAGAGGAAAAAGATTGTATCTTCCCTGAAATTGATTTTAGAATGTATCGTTAAAACATTACTTGATAATGGGTTCTGTAAATTAATGCAAGAAATGCCTTGGAATATAAGCTTTTTATTACATTTCTTAGGTTTATTACGAAATTTAAGAAATTCTAATTTATTTTATGGCACCCTTCCACTAAAAGTGAACTCTTTCCATAAAATTGCACAGAATTTCTAAAATTTCTCCATAAACATTCGCCATTTCATTCAAAGCTTATATTCCAAGGTATTCTAGCAAAAAAATAATAAAAACCATTATCAAGTAACGTTAAAACAGCTAAATAAATAGTCATTTGTTGTTTAAATTGAATTTTTAACAATAAAAAATATTTTTTAAATTCATAGATTTTAAAGAAGAAAAATGGTAT
>CAUWFE010000001.1:0-148854 GCA_963558185.1 uncultured Clostridia bacterium | reverse complement strand
ATCTTCTTTTATATATTTTTGCTAAAATATCTTTACTTAAGCCACTTTTCCATAACTGAATTATTTCTTTATCTGTCATACTAACACCTCTTTGTTAGTATGGCTTATTTTATGTTATTTATTTTTTAGTAACTCTTTTAATTCTTTTCTAAACTCTATTTCTTGCAATATTAGAATATATAGCTGTACTACTAATAAACTACCTTGTGCTATTAAAATATATAAGGCATCAAATTCTGGATTTATATAAACTTTAATAAATGTATATATTATTGTTAATATAATTATTTCAATTGCTATCACCAAAGATATTTTTGTATAACTATTCATTTTCATTATTTTTCCTCCTCCAAAAATCTTTCTATTGCTATTCTTGTTTCTTCTTTGTAACAGTCTTGTACTTTTTCTTGTAAATATTTTAAAAAGTTTCTTAATTTATTTTCTTCCATCTTTTTCCCTCAACTTTCTCAAAATTGTTTTATTTTTATACTTTTTTAGCAAACTTGTACTACTTTTCTATATAAAGTTTGCTACTTTTAGTTTAATTTGTAACAGTTTTGTTCAAATTGTTCGTGTGTTAGTATTGTTTTAATATATATTTTAGTAATATCAAATCTTTCAACTCCTAAATATTCCTTATTACTTCTAGCGTCTCTATAACTCTTTACTATACCAACTTTTAGTTCACTTAAAGAATTAACTTGATATTCTACTATATCTCCGAACTTCTATTAAGTCTATTATGTTTTTGCTATGGTTTATATCTTTTAAAGCTACTGCAATTTTGTTTTCTTTATCTATACATAAACCATTTTCGCAATGATATATGTTTGTATTTATATTAAATGCATCAATTTTATCTATAATCCCTTCTTTTGTTCTAACATATTCTCCTACTTTTATTTCTTCCACTGCTATTCCTCCTCATAAATACGATACATTGTTTGTTTTCCATAATCTTGGCATATTTTATTTTCTATTTTACATCCTCTTGCATTTTCCCATCCTTTCATGAAATAAACTATATCTGCTTTGCTTAAGAACTCTATCGATTTAGCTAAATAATATATTGCTTCATTACAACCTTTAGGTGCATTTTCTGATAATATTGTATCTATTACTTCAAAATTGTCTTTTTCTAATCTGTTTACTATCTCTTCTCTTTCTTTTCTTTTATTTTTTCTACTTTAGGGCAATATCCTTCGCACATTTCTTTTTGCTTTAATTCTAATTCTTTTATTCTCTTATCTTTTTCTTCTATTTGTTTTTGCATTACTGCAAATTTCACAGCACACACTCTATGTTCTGTCTTATCTACTCCATTTAATATTCTTGTTGCTTTTAATTCTTCATCATCTAAATCAAATGCCATTTTCTATTTCTCCTTTCCAAATAACTTTTATTCCTTTATATTTTGCTATTTGTAATTCTTGTTTATTAATCCATTTCTGCCATTTTCCACATCTTCCACAATATAAGCCTCTTCTATTTCCTTGTATTTCTACAAATAAATCTTCACTATTGCATTTATTACATTTTACTTGCATATCTACACCTCTTTCTTTATTAATATTCTTCTATTGATACTATTACTTTTGGTGTTGTACTATATTTTTTTATTATGCTAGCTTCTGTTATTTGTGCATCATCTTTAAATGCAAATTTGTTTAATGCATCACTAATTATTTTTCCAATATTATCCCAGTCTGGTTTCTTTGTTGGACTTATTATATTTTCTAACATTTCTTTTGACTTCTTTTTGCTTGTACTTTTAGTAATTTCAAAGTAAGCTATTATTTTTATTCTTATTCTTCCTGTGATCGTTTCAAATTTCGGATATTTTTTCATGAAATAAAATCTTACTAGATATTCATAATTCTTTGTTGAGTTTGGAGTATATGCTTTTCCTGTTAATGTGTTCATTCTTGGTCTTGCTTTACCTGTTATTGTTTCTGGTATTTCAAATTCATATTTTATCATTAGAACCTCCTTTTCTAATATAGCGATGGTATATGATTTTCATTTTGCTCTTCTAATTCTATTTGTTTAGCTTTTTTTATATATGCTATATACTTTCTCTTTTGCTTATTAAGAACTTTTGTTCTTGATTTACACTCATTTAAACTTCGTTGTATTAATCTTATTTCCTCTTCTCTTTCTATTTTTGACATAGATTTATATTCTTTTGCTAATCTGTAACCTTTTGTACTTGAACTATATATTACTACTCTATGCTTTTTTAATTCACTTATTTTTTCTCTAACTTCTCTATCATTTAATCCTGTTATTTCACATAATTCTTGTGTGCTTGTATATCGTATACTACTTAAATAATTTTCAATATTTATCTTTTTCATTATATTTCCTCCTCAAAAATTACTTTCTTAATTCTTATTCCGTCATGTATTTCTTCTAATTCTTCTATTCCTTTAAATTTACACTTTGTATCTTCTATGTATATTTCTAATTTACGTGAATCTCCCTTAATACTAAATTTCTGAGTCATATTTTCAAAATATTTCCTTGCTCTTTTTTTGTCTCTACAAATTACTAAAATATCGCCTGTATTCGTAATTGATGCATTTTTAAGAGCATAATAGATATCAAAAGCTTTTGCATTTATATTAAATAAATGGTAAACTTGTGTATATAAACTTGCCATATTTATATTTTTCTCCCTTCAAATTCTTTTACAGCTAATTTTAAGCAATCATTATGTAATGCTAAATTAACTACTGAACAACATTTTGATAAAGACTGTGGAATTTTTACTATTCCACCTTTTTGATTTTCCCATTTTTCTTCTATTCTTATTTCTTTTCCACAATAATCACATATATAATAATCATATAACTTTTTAGGTTTTTCTTTTGTTAAATGTCTGCCTTGTATTTCTTCATATTTTGTTAATTTTTCTGGTTTATTCCTTGTTTCAAGCCATTTTAATTTATTTATAAGCATATTTTTATCCCTCTTCTTTTTTATTTTTATAAAAATCTTCCTGCAAAGATTTAATGAAATAATTTAAAAATTTGTTCATATTTTCATTCATATCCACATATTTCTTCGTTTTTAAAAATCTGAATGTTAATCTTTCATTCGTTAAATTGTTTAAAAAAATTTTATATGGACTATAATACAGTTCTTTTATTGCCCAATATTGAACTTGCATTTCTAAAATCTGTTGTTTTGACATATACTCTAAAACTTCATTATTTCTAATATAAATTCCTAATCTGATCAGTATATTAATAATTGCCTTTTTATCCTCTGATGTGATATTTTGAAATTTTTGCGAATCCTTATTTATAATATAATTAAAATATAAGTATAGTATAGTAATAATGTGCCCATGTGCTTGCCCTTCTGTCTGTCCTAGTGCTTGCCCTTCCGCTTGTACTTCTGACGTTACTTCTGCTTGTCCTATTTTTCTTTTTGGTGTTTCATAAAGACTTATAATTCGATACTTTGGAGCATTATTCTGGTTGTCCCCCTTCTTATAAGAAATATAATTTTTTACTATTAATTCATTTCTTGCTGTCTGTAATTGTTTAACTGTTAATTTTAATTTACTTTGAATTGTTATATTTGCTACTTTAAATTCTTCACTCCAATTTGTTTTAAATGCTATATGCAATAAAAATTGATATATTGCAATAGCATTTACAGATAATGAATTGTAATCTAATGTAGAATAAAACGATTCAAGTTGTCTGATGTAATCCAATTTCTTTCCTCCCTATTGTATATTTGTCAATATTATGTTAAAATAAAATAAATATGTTTTTCATATTATTTTATTATTTGCATACTATGTTGATTTGTCGGTCTATAGTATGCATTTTTTGTTTCTCTAAATCCATTTTTCTAGCTTGTAATTTTGCTAATGTTATTTCATGCCACAAATATATAGAATTACATCTACCCATTCTTTTACATTTATTAATTAATTTCTTCCATTTTTCATACCATTCTGGCATATGTATCCTCCCTTCTAGTTCTAATATTTTTTACTACTTTTATAAAATATAATACGTATAAATGTTATATATAATATTGTTTGTCCTACTGTTATATTTGCACTTTCTAATTATAAAATTGTTTTTAATGCAATTAATTATCCAAACAAAAACTAATTAATTACATACTTTAGCTATCTCGCACATAGCTAGAGCATTTTTTTGTATAGCTTCTTCTACTCCTAAACTTGTAAATTCATTCTTATTTATGTTTTTCTCTAAAATGTCATTTCTTCTATTTAGTCTTTTCATTTCGTCTAATAAATAATCTCTTATATTCATACTTTTTTACTCCCTTTCTTCATAAATTGTTTCAATTACTAATATAATAAATAACCCCCCAATGGGTATTAAATACTCTCCACCTATTGATGAGTATCCTCTTACTTCTGTCGCATAATTAATAGCTAATAATGTTAATATAATTGTTGCTACAATTATTAATATTTCTAATATTCTTACTATAAATTTTTTCTTGTTTTTTATTTTAAACTTCATTGAATTTTCCTCTTTCTAATAAATTTTCTAATTTAATATTTAAATTTTTTATTTCGAATAATAATAATCCTGTAATTGCTTCTTTTTGATTTGTTTTTATATTTATTCCTTGTAAATATAACCTTACAGCTTGTTTATCTGCTTTTCTTAAATTTCCTAGACCTGGTATTCTTGGAAACCCTTTTTCATCGAACTTATTTCTTGCACTTGGTTCTCCTACTCCTAGAATTTTTGCAAGTTCATCTGGTCCAATAGTATCTGGTGCTTCTTCCCAGGTCATAGAAGGTTCAATTTTCTTTTTCAATTTCCTCCCTCCTTCTGTTTTGTGTTGAGCGGCATTATATTATTTTATTAGTTGATATTTTATCAACTTTTAATGTAAAAAAATATATATGTATTTCTTCATCTGTTATTTCTAACAATGTACATGCAAGAGTAATTTCTGGTTGCTTAAAAGGGCTTCTATTACACAATTTATTTATTACTGCTGTTGAAGATAAATTCATTTTTTCTGCAAAATTATCTATCGTACCAAAGTATTCTTTAATTCTACCTCTTAATTTGTTATAGTCATATATTACCTTTTGTTCCATTTAAATTTCCTCCTTTCTTTTTGTTGATATTTTCTCAACTGCAATTATATTATCAAAGCATAAAAAATATGTCAATACTTTTTTGATTTTTTCTCAACTTTTTTTATTATTATCTTTAAAAAGCTTGATTTTTTCTCAACTTTTCTATATAATACGGGTATGGAGGTGGAATATGTTAATAGATAGTTTTGCTAACAGATTAGATTTAGCTCTAAAAAGAAATAATATGAGACCTATTGATTTAGCAAATAAAACACACATTGATAAATCATCTATTAGTAGGTATTTGTCTGGTGATTGGAAAGCATCACAAAAAAGACTTACACTAATAGCTATTGCACTAAATACTAATGAAGCATGGCTAATGGGATATGATGTTTCTGCGGAACCAAATGAATCTCATATAAATTATAAAAATTGTGTATCATTTCAAAGTAATTCTAATAAGATACCCTTGAATGAAAAAAAAGAAAATATATTAAATTATATGGATAAGCCTAATCTTAAATCCTTATCCCCTATTCCAGTTTACATTAGGATACATGAAAAAAATTTCAAATTAACACAAAAATATATTGATGATTTTATTACGATAGATACTAAATTATATAATATAGATTCTCCTAAAAATTTCTTTTATATAAAAGTTTCTGATGATAGTATGAATCAAAAGTATAATGAAGGCGATTATATTTTAATGAAAAAAAATTCTAACATAAAAACAAATACTATTGCACTTGTTTCTATAGATAACAAAACCATTATTAGAAAAATTACTCCACAGGGAGATTTAGTTTTATTAGAACCATTGTCTAATAATAGTAAATATAAAACAAAAGCATGTGAAAAATCTAAAATTAAAATTCTAGGAACTGTAATAGGTCATTTCGGATATGAAAGGGGTAATTAAATGAAAAACTTTATTATGAATAAAAGATATTTATGGATAAACATACTTTTAATGTTCATTACTTATGGAATATGGTTAATTGTATATTTCTGTCTTAAGTCAACATATTCGAAAGAAAATACAAATATTGCAGATAATAATAATAGAACTTGGGTATTGAAAATATCTGGTGTAACATTTAAAAATGAAGATGGAACAGATAGGCAAAAACTTATTTCTAAGTTATCTGCTGGACAAGAGTTAAAACTCGTACCTTATAAATATAAAAATCAAGATGCAGTATATGTGAAAACATTAGATGACAAAATTCTTGGTAACATTCCTGCAGAAAATGCTTTTGAAATATGTAATAAAATATCAAGCAATAGAATTATAAAAGTAACTGTTGCTGATATGAATACTTTTTTGAATGAAAATAATAAGAATATTTATTATTTAAAAATTAAATTATTGATAAAAAAATAAAAGTGGATAATGTGAAGTAGTTTGCCGCTCAACACATTATCCTAGGCGTAAACACTTTGAAAAGTGATTACTTTTGTATTATATACAAATTATCTCCATTTTTCAAGTGTTTAATAAGAAAAATATTTGAAAATTGGAGGTTTTTTATGGCAAAGAAAATTGGAAGAAAAGGAAATAAAGAAGGTAGTATTTATAATACTATTCAAAAAATCGATAGAAAAGAAAAACGTTTAAATTTTGTGTGTGACATATGTAAAAATTGTGATAATTGGTCTTTATGTAATAATCGTTCTGGAACAAATAAATGTCAAAAATGTATTGAGTGTACAGTATGTCTAAAAAAAGGAGTTTGTGATAGGTTTTATTGCTACAATAGATATCCTGCACAAATTACTCTTGATGATGGTTCAAGAACTACAGTTTCCAATGCAAATACTAGAACTGAATCTGTAGAAAGAAAAAAAGAAATTGAAGCTCAAATACAAACTAAATCATATGTAAAAAAGAATGGTATCACTATTATAGAAATAGTAAAAAAAATAGGTAATACAAAATTTGAAGCAGGTAAAATAATAAAAAATACTAAAGATAAGGATAAATATCATTATAATTATATTGAAAATTGGGAAGATTTTAAGAAACCTGTTCAAAAGGTAACATATGAAGAAATCCAAAATTTTCTTAATTCTATTAGGCATTTATCTCAAGGAGAAATAGATAAAATTTTTGCTAAATTGAAGGCTGGATTTATGCAATGTGTAATGGACAAAATAATAGCATATCCAGATAATCCAATGTTACGAACCTTTATACCTGTTTCTATACAAAAAAGAGAACCTGTACAAGCATTTGAAGTCGAAGAACAACGAAAACTTATGGAATATCTTTTAACTAAACCATTGATAAAAAGCTCTAAATGTAATTATGATGAAAGAACATTAAGAAATTTGTTTATATGTGCATTATTGTCTGCTGCTAGAATTGGAGAGCTTGGTGCTATTAATATTACTAAAAATATTGATTTTAAAGCTAATGGATTTATTATAAGCAGAACTCTATCTTGTGATGATGGTAAGATTATAATGGGAAATACTACTAAAACAGGTCATAAAAAAATAGAGCAAGGTATGTTAGATGAAAGATTTGTACCTTTTGATATATTTGATGAAGAACTTATGATTACTATTATAAAGGATCAAATTAAAAATGCTAAAAGCAACCATTATAATAAAGAAAATCTTCTATTCTGCCAATTAGATGGTAGTTATATAGACCACCGCTGCTTAAATAATATTTTTAAAAGAATTTGTAGAGAAGCAGGAGTAAAACTAGAACTTTCAAAAGGATGTCACACTCATATGTGTAGGCATACTGCTGTTACAAGAATGATCGAAGCCGGAATGGACTTGCTTGTTATAGCTACTATTCTTGGACATGTAGATGACCGCCAAATAAAGGAAACTTATGGTCATATACTTGCAAAATATAGAAATAGGCAATTAAAAAATTGTCGTACCTACTATGGTAAACAAAAATTAAAAATAAAAATATGTGCATAAACTGCATTAAAATTGCATTAAAAAATAATTTATCAAATACTTTTATCCGATGTATTGTAGTAATATCAGTACATCGGATAAATTCTATAGTTAGTTATTTCCGACTACCTGCTCCATAATGCATTTTCGTCGAACCACTTGAAAGTATTGCAACAAGTGAGTTTAAAGAAAACAAAAAAGTGAATATCATTTCACATATATAAGTCGATTTAGTCGGCTTATTTTTTTCTTTTTTGAAATAACATGAAAGCATTCATAAAATTAATTGACATTTGTATAAAAACTTAGTATAATAAATATAGGAAATGAACATACAGAAATGTATGTTGCCACATAAATGTAACAAACACTACATTGCCTGTCCAAAGCAAAATGTAGTGTTTTTATTATTCCTTATTTGTCCAAATTATGTATATAATTGCTAATAAGGCTACGTTTATAGTAAGGGAAAATCCCAATGCATATATTAAAAATAATATAAATTCCATAAACACCACCTCACTTTCCCATAGTAAAAAACTATGAAGTAAAGTGGCAACACACATCTGCTTATTCTCATTTCCTATGTTAGATAATATAGCATATGAAATTGAAAAAAGCAACACTCACGAACAAAAATTCTGAGATATTTTGTGATAAACTTATTATAAAAAATTCTTTTCATGATAAACTATTATCAATAAATCGAATTATATAAAAAGAGCATTACCAATAGCAGTTATATTTTTTCGCATACCTGCTCCGTAATCACTCCATAAATTTTATAATTTTTTATTCGTTTCTTTAAAAACTGCATTAAAATACAAAAATATTATATATCATAATCATATATAAAAAATGTCATTTCTGCTGGTTTTCCTTTTATCATAAAAGTTTGTGATTTTTCATTACGTCTCGTCATACCTTGATGTTCATAAAATCCATAATTACATGTTGTATCTGTATATAAATAAAAATTTTTAATATTTTGTGAATTCATATACTCTAGCATATCGCTAAACATTTTTTTACCTATCCCTTTTCCTTTAGCTTTGCTAGATATTGCAAAAAACGCTAATTCTCCCTCATATTCTTTTTCACTTTTATTTAAAAGTTCTCTATCAATTTCACTTACATTTGAAAAAATTCTTGATGTATTTCTTCCTTCTTTGCATAAATATAATGCTATAATATTAAATACTTGCCTTATCCTATATTTTAAAGGACATTTATGTGTTTTGGCATTTCTAGCCATTATAACCCCTATTGGCTGATTATCTAATAATGCAACTTGAGTATATGTTTGATTTGTTAAACAACTACTTAAAAACACCTTTGCCATTTTATGTGCTGTTTTAGGCGAACATAATTCATTATAATTCCATGCTTCTATTATAATGTCCTCAATTTTTTTTGAATCTTCTTCTTTAAATTTTCTAAAAATTATATTTTCTTTCATATATTACACTCCTTTTCTACTTTCAGTATAAAGTATACAGTAAGTGTAAAGTCAATAGTTATTCTTTTATTTTTATTAAAATTTGTGTAACATATTCGTTTTCATTTGAAATTGCGAAATCATTTAGTCCTTTTTCATATGCATATCCAGTTAATTGCAAAGAATTATTTTGAGCGTATTCTAACATTTTTTCATACATTTTAGGCAAATTATTCCAAGTTCCCTTTATATATCCACATAAATATCTTCCTTGTTCTCTTATAAAATTGTCTTTATTCTCTTTATTTAAACTTGGTGTAAATAAACCATCGTATTCCTCGAAATTTTTATTTTTGATTTTATCTAATGATATATAGCTACCTACACCTGCCCTACATTGTTCTATTCCCCATACTTCTTTCATGTATGCAAATAATCTTTGTACATCTTCATCTTTAAAAGCAAATGGAGCTGTTAAATATTTTTCTTGTTCACATTCTATAATTTGAATTGTCATATTTTCCTTTTGTTCACTAAGTAGCAATTGTTCTTTTTTATTTTTTAATAATTCTTGTGTTCTTTTTAATTTTATAATTTGTTCTTCAATTTCACTAGATTTTTTATTTGCAATTTCAATAAAATCTTTTGAATTTGGATTTTCTATATATTTTTTAATTTCTTCAATGCTCATATTTAGTTCTTTGAACATACGTATATATTCAAAATCAATACTTTGCAAAACATTATAATACCTATAATTGTTTTTTCCTTTTTCTTTTGGAGAAAATAATCCAATTTTATCATAATAATGTAATGTTCGTTTATTTACATTGTGCAATTTTGCAAATTGAGCTGTTGTTAATTGAAATAAATTTTCATTCATATTTTCTTTCATTCCTTTACTATTTTTTATTAAAAAGCACTCATTAATAAAAATTCAAATCCTTGTAACATTGTTATTTCAATACTTACAAGGATTTATTTTAAAATGTGGTGGAGATGAGCAGAGTTGAACTGCTGTCCAATATTTTTTTCATAACTACTTCTACAAGTTTAGTTTATTCTTAAAATTTCCTATATTATATCATGAATAAACAAACAAAATAACATAGTATCTACTAATTACCCCCTATTCCCGTAGAAAAGAATAGCTTTGTTTCCTACTTAATCGTCGCCTTATCCAAAAACGTAGGCATTTTTAGTAAGACGTGCTACTTATACTAAGCAGCGATTGCTAATTCTCTATTATCAGCGTTTATTTTTATTTCTGCTTTTTTTAAGTGGCCGAAGCAGCCATCCACTACTTGCTATAATTACTTCCAAAATACTGTCGAAACCATTACATCCCCATATAATATATATTATACTAGTTTTTTTATTTATATGCAATATTTTTTATGTTATTATTATTTTTTTATTAATAACACTTGTCTATTCTTAAATAAAATGATAAAGTATATAAGTATAAATTTGAAATGGAAGTGATTTTTAAGTGAACCAAAAAACTGAACTTATGAAAAATACTGTAATTATTGCTATTGGTAAGCTAAGTACACAAGTATTGTCATTCTTATTGTTACCATTATATACATCAAAATTATCATCTTCTGAATATGGAACTTACGATTTTTTAGTAACTTTATCTGTATTTTTATTACCTGTAATTACTCTTCTTATGGAAGAATCAATGTTTCGTTTTTTGATAGATGCTAAAGATAATCAAAGTAAAAAAAGAGTAATAACTCAAACTATTATATTTACTGCTCTCGGTACAGTTGTTTTTAGTATTTTAGCAATAATATGTATAATAATATTTAATGCTGTTAAACAAATTTCACCAGATATTTTAGGAGGACCAGAATCAGTTTGGAATAGCTTAGCAGATTTTCAATATGGAATTATATTTATTATTTTTGTTATTTCCAATGTATTAATTGGCTTAAGTAATGCCCTTTCAAGAGGTTTAGGAGAAATAAAATTATACTCTTTATCTAATTTTATTTTAGGTGCTTCTACTATAATGTTAAATTTATTTTTCATTTTAGTATTAAAAGCTGGAACAATTGGATTACTACTTGCAAATACAATAGCTAATACTGCTACCGCACTTTATATTTTTAAAAGACTACACATACATAAATTCATTAGCAAAAGTAATTATAGTCCAAAACTTTTGAATGAAATGATACATTATTCAATTCCTTTGGTACCTAACACACTATCTTGGGCAATAATTAATCTTTCAGATAGAGTAGTTATTTCCGCATTTCTAGGAAGTTCTGCTAATGGTGTATATTCGATTTCTAGTCGTTTTCCATATATTTTAAATACTTTATATGGATTTTTCTACACAGCTTGGAAAGAGTCTGCAGCTAAAATTGTAAAAGAAGAAAATAAAACAGCTTATTACAATAGCATTTACAAAGATATGAAAAAGTTTTTATTCGCAGTTGTAATTTGCTTAATTGCTATTATGCCTTTTGCTTTTCCTATTTTTGTTCAAGGTAAAGGATATGAAGAAGGATACTTATATATTCCAATTTTAGTTTTATCAACTTATTTTTCTAATCTGTCTAGTTTTTATGGTGGCATTTTTAGTGCATATAAGAATACTAAAATTATGGGAAGTACAACTATAGTAGCTGCTATAATAAATATTATTGTAAATATATGTTTAATTAAATTTATAGGATTATATGCTGCTGCTTTTTCTAGTTTAATTGCAAATTTAGTAGTCTTTATATATAGACAAAAGGCATTACGAAAATATATAAAATTACGAGAAACAAAAAAGTTTGGTCCTATGCTTATGCTAACAATTATTCTTCTATGTTATTATTCTAACAATTTAATTTTTAAAGCTATTGCATTAATTATAGCTATTTTATATAGTCTTTTAATTAATTATCCTTTTTTAATGAGTTTAAAAAATGGAATTGTTACAAAAATTAAAAGGTAATATAAAAAATGCATATTTCTATACTTAATAGATGTATGCATTTTTTATATATTTTATAAGTTTTTGATTATCCTATTATATTCGTAGAATGAATTTTCTATCTTCTGAAGGTACTTTATCTTATAAAATTTGTTTTTATTTTTTCTTCTCTAATAGGAAAACTTATATCATTTTTTTGTGCTACTTCTAAGCATTTAAGAAGATATGCCATATTTTTTGCTAATTCTCTCATTGTTTGTAATCCTTCTAAATCTCTTTTTGCCTCTTCTGCATTTGTTCCATGAATTTGATTCCAATAATTACTGCCCACAATATACATATTGCTCATAAGAGCATATTTATTTAATTGGTCAAATGTAGCTGTTGCTCCTCCTCTTCTACAACTTGTTACAACTGCACATGCTTTTCCAGCAAATAAGCTTCCTCTTCCATAAAAAGCTCTATCTAAAAATGATGTAATATTTCCACTAGCTGATGCAAAGTGTACTGGACTTCCAAAAATAAATCCATCAGTTTCTTGTACTTTTTCTAAAAATTCGTTTACCTTATCTTCCATAAAACAACGATTATTATTTTTTATGCAATGATTACATCCTATGCAACCGCCTATTGGTTTAGTTCCTAACCACATGATTTCTGTTTCTATATTTTCATTTTGCAAACTTTTTTGTATTTCCTCTAATGCTACATATGTACAACCTTTTTCATGTGGGCTTCCATTTACTAATAATACTTTCATATATATTCCTTTCTTTTTACTTAAAGTTCTTTATTTTTTATGCAACATCTTAACTTTATACGCTATTAACTTCATTCATATAAAACAAAAAATCCCCACAATTAGCCGTAAGATGAGTGAAATTTTTATACCTGTTTTGACACAGGTGGGTGTCATATTAATTGTTACTGGGTTTCTTGCTAGAAAAAATAGTAAGCATACACGCCACAATTAAAAACCGACTCCCTTATATTATTTGTTGGTAATAAAATTCCAGTCTACACGTACCACGCAGGGAAAATTAATTTCATTATTTAATTATTATTTAAAATTTATTTTGTATTTTTATATTATCATAGTTATTATATTTTTGCAATAGATAATTTAATTATTTTTTTAGCAATTTTTAGCAAATGTTACAATAAAACAATATTAATAAGAATAATTTTCGACTGTAAATTGTAACTAACATATTTCATTTATACTTTTAATTATAATTTCTCTTTTTATTTTATATATTGATTCATCTTTTAAAAGTTTTGCTATTCCTAACCATGTTTGATTATAATATACATTAACTATGTTATCATTTTGTGAACTTTGTGTAAATTTATGTTGCATATTATTTATTGTAATTTTTACGCCATTATAAAATGGTTTTAATTGCTTTTGTGTTAGGTATATATTATCTTTATTTTTAAAGAACTCTTGTAATGATATAATATGCATTTGTGAATTTTTTATTCCTATTTCTTCTATTTTTATTGAATCTTGCAATGTAAATTTACCTACTTTTGTTCTTTTTAATTCTTTCATGTAGCCTATTGTTCCTAACCTATGTGCTATTTCTTCACACAAAGTTCTTATATATGTTCCCTTTGAACATGATACATGAAATTTGATAAGATTTTTACTATATTCTAGTAACTGTATATCATAAATTTTTATTTTTCTTACTGGAATTTCAACTTTTTTACCTTCTCGTGCATATTCATATAGTTTTTTTCCTTTTACTTTTATTGCAGAATACATTGGTGGTAACTGTTCCATTTCCCCTATACAGCTTTGTAATACTTGTAAAATCTTTATTTTATCAAATTCTTTTATGTTTAAATCTTGATTTATAACTTTTCCTTCTACATCACCTGTATCTGTCTGTGTTCCTAATTCTAATATTGCTTCATATTCTTTATCATGGTCAGTTAAATATTGAGATAATTTAGTTCCTTCTCCTAATAATATTGGTAATACTCCAGTTGCATTTGGGTCTAAAGTTCCTGTATGTCCTACCTTTTTTATTTGTAATTCTTTTCTTATTATTGCAACTATATCATGTGAAGTATAACCCTTTTCTTTATTTACTACTATTATTCCATCCATATCAAAAGAGGAGGTTATTCTTCCAATGCTACTTTTAAAATTTAGGTAGCATCTTCTTACCTCCTATCCTCCTTATTTTATGTACATTTTTACTTGGTTTATTATTCTTTCTTTTACTTGTTCTAAAGGTAAGTTCATTTTGCAACCAGCTGCATGAAAATGTCCTCCTCCTCCAAACATCATACATACATCAGAAACGTTTACATAGTCATTAGAACGTAATGAGCATTTGTACCCATTTGTTTTTGCCTCTTTTATAAATATTGCTACTTCTACACCTTCTATTGATCTTGCTTCTTCTACTATGCCTTCACAGTCTCCTGTTTCTCCATTTACTGATTCTACATCTTGTTTTGTAATATATGTAAAAGATATTTTACTATCTTCAAAAAATTCCATACGATTCATTGCTATCTTTCTTAATTCAAAACTTGATTTAGATTTTGTATTCATAGTTTTTTTATACACATCTGATATATTTACACCTTTTTTTAAAAGGTCTGATGCAAATTCAAAAGTTTCTGAATTTGTACTTTGATACTGAAATCCTCCTGTATCGGTTATGATACCAGCAATTAAGCAAGTTCCTACCTCTTTAGTTATTTCTACATCAAAATATTCTAATATACTTAATAATACTTGTGCACAAGCAGGAGAGTCTGGATTTATGTAATTATAGTCACCATACATTGTATTTGTACTATGATGGTCTATAGTTACTTTTACCTTAGCATTTTCAAAGTATTTACCAAAACCGTTTAATAAATTCATTGTAGCACAATCTACTGAAATTGCTAAATCGTAATTTTCTATACTGCTTTCTTTTTTTATTTCATCTACACATGGTAAAAAATTAAATACTCTTGGATATTCTGGAATAATAACATCTACTTCTTTTCCTAGAGATTTTAATATCATGTATGTTGCTAAACTACTTCCTATTGCATCTCCATCTGGATTTTCATGAGTCAAAATTACAATTGTATTTGCTTTCTTTACTTCTTCTAATATATTTTCTAATGTCATCTCATTTTCCTTTCTACTTTTTTACTAAAGAGTTCTAACTTAAGAACTCTTTAATAAATTATTTTTCTTCTTTTTTTAATTCTTTTAATATAGATTCAATTTTTGCTCCATATTCTAAAGAATCGTCTTTTTCAAATACTAATTCAGGTGTTATTCTTAAATTTACTCTTTTAGCTATTAAGCTTCTCATAAAACCTGATGATTTTTTTAATGCTTCTATTGTTTTATCATCATTTTTAGCATTTAAAATACTCACATATACTTTTGCATATTTTAAGTCTGGTGTTACTCTTACTCTTGTAACACTTATCATACCAGTTGCTTCTGGATTTTTCAATTCAAAAGCAATGATATTACTTAATTCTTTTTTTAACTCTTCGTCTATTCTTTCTAAACGATTATTGTTTTTTGATGGCATTTTTTAGCCTCCTTTATCTTTTTACTTCTTCCATAATGTATACTTCAATGATATCTCCTTCTTTAATATCATTGTAGTTTTCAATTTGCATTCCGCATTCAAAGCCTTTTGTTACTTCTTTTACATCATCTTTAAAGCGTTTTAAAGATACTAATTTTCCTTCATGAATAACAACATCTTCACGAATTACTCTAACTCCTGCATTTCTTTCTATTTTTCCGTCTAACACATAACATCCTGCTATAGTTCCTACATTTGATACTTTAAATGTTTGACGTACTTCTACATTTCCTATTACTTTTTCTTGATATATTGGGTCTAGCATTCCTTTCATTGCTAATTTTATGTCATCTAAAGCTTGATAAATAACTGAATATTGTTTAATTTCTACTTCTTCTTTTTCAGCTACTTCTTTTGCTGTTGATACTGGTCTAACATTAAATGCTATTATTATTGCATTTGCAACTTTTGCTAAGTTTACATCTGATTCATTAACTGCTCCTGCTGCTGCATGTATTACTTTTACTACTACTTCTTCATCAGATAATTTTTCTAAAGACTGTTTTAATGCTTCTGCTGAACCTTGTACATCTGCTTTAACAATAATATTTAATTGTTTTAATTTACCTTTTTCCATTTGGCTAAATAAATTATCTAAAGTTACTCTTGACATATTATTAATAGATTTTTCACGAGCTTGACGTTTTCTTCTTTCTATTAAGTGTTTTGCCATTTTTTCATCTTTTACTTCATAGAATATATCTCCAGCTTCTGGTACTTCAGCAAGTCCCATAATTTCTACTGGAGTAGATGGACCAGCTTTTTTAACTTTAACACCTTTGTCATTTTTCATAGCTCTAATTCTACCAATAGAAGAGCCAACTACTATTGTATCTCCAACATCTAAAGTTCCTCTTTGTACTAACATTGAAGCAATTGGTCCTTTAGCTTTGTCTAATTTTGCTTCTATTACTACACCTTTAGCTTGTTTCTTTGGATTTGCTTTTAATTCTAATACATCAGCTTCTAAGATTACCATTTCTAAAAGTTCTTCAATGTTTGTACGCTTTTTAGCAGAGATAGGTACATATATTGTGTCTCCTCCCCATTCTTCAGGTACTAATTCATATTTCATTAATTCTTGTTTTACTTTATCTATATTAGCTTCTGGTAAGTCCATTTTATTTACTGCTACAATAATTGGAATTTCTGCTGCTTTTGCGTGATTAATAGCTTCAACAGTTTGTGGCATAACTCCATCATTTGCAGCTACTACTAAAATTGCAATATCTGTAATTTGAGCACCTCTTGCACGCATACTTGTAAAAGCTTCGTGTCCTGGAGTATCTAAGAATGTAATTTCTCTTCCTTTTACTTTTACCATATATGCACCTATATGTTGTGTAATTCCTCCTGCTTCGCCTTCTATAACATGTGTACTTCTTATAGCATCTAGTAAAGATGTTTTTCCATGGTCAACATGCCCCATTACAACTACAACTGGTGGTCTATTTTCTAATTCATCATCTTTATCCTCAGACTCATCAAATAAAATATCTTCTTCTTTTACTTCTTCTTTTTTTGTTGCATTAACACCAAATTCTTGTGCTATTAAATATGCTGTATCAAAATCAATATCATTATTTATTGTTGCCATAATTCCATAACCTAGTAATTTTTTGATAACCTCTGCTGTTGTCTTTTTTAGCTCTGTTGCTAAGTCTTTTACTGTAATTGTCTCTGGAATTGTAATTTCTGTTAATTTAAAGATTTTTTGTGTTCTTTCTTCTTGATTTTTATTTTGCTTTTTCTTGTTTCTTTTTCCTCTTGCTGTTGTTAAATCATAATAATCAAGCATTCCACCTTCTTGGTCATCAAACATATTTGATAATCTATCTACTTGTTTTAAATCTTTTAATTTTCCACCATCAAACTCTTCATTAAATTTAGAACCTTTTTTGTTTTTTGCATTTTTCTTTTTATTTTCTTCATATTTTTCAATTCTTTCACTTTTTTCTTTATCTAAAGCTCTTGTTGAAAAATCTCTTTGATTTTCTTTTTCTACTACATCAGAAGCCATAATATCTTTTATGTTTCTATCAATTCCTCTTTCGTCTAATGGTCTTCTATTAAATCCATTATTTTGATTTTTATTATATCCATCACGATTTTGGAAGTTATTATTTCTTCTTTGAAAATTATTATTACCATTTTGGTTATTTCTATTTTGGTAATTATTTCTTTGATAACCATTTCTATCTTTATTATTTTGGTTACGATTATCTCTATTGTAACTATTTTCTCTATTGAAATTATTATTTCTATTTTGGTTATTTCTATTTTGATATTGATTTTTGTTTTGGCTATTTTTATAGTTATTATTTTCTACTTTCTTTGTTTCTGTCATATTTTCTTTATTGCTTTGAACTGCATCCTCTCTTTTTTCTTCTACTTTTATTTCTTTTTTTATCTCAACTATTTTTACTTCTTCTGTATTTTCTACATTTTCTACTTTTTCTATATTTTCTTTTTTCTCTTCTTTCATTTCTGGTTTTGTTGTTTCTTTTACCTCTTCTTTTTTACCAATTCCAAATAGTTCACTAACTGTCATTGGTTTTGTAGGCTTGTTTCTATATACAATATTTCTATCTGCATTTTTATTTCTTTCAACAAATCCCATTTGTTTATTTTTTTGAGCTTGTTTTTTTCTTTCTTGCTCTTTTTCTTCTTCATTATTATTGATTATAACTTCTCTTCTAATAATTACTGGAGCTTTTTTATCTTCCTTTTTCTTATCTTCTTTTACTTCTACCTTATTTGTTTTTTTAGTAGATGATAAAGCGTTTCTTATTTTGTTTGCTTCGTCTTCTTCAACTCCACTCATATGGCTTTTTACTTCTAACCCTATTTGTTTTGCCTTTTCTAATACTTCTTTACTGGCTAAGTTTAGCTCTTTTGCTATTTCATATATTTTTATCTTACCCAATAGTATCACCCCCATCAATTATTTTTATTAATCCTTCTGAAAAATTTTTATCCTTTATACTAATTACTGCTTTATTTACTTGCCCAATTGATTGACTTATTGTTTCTATATTCTGTGTTATGCGAATTGGTATTTTATTTTCTTCACATAGTAAAGTAAAATTTTTCTTTGTTCTATCTGCTGCATCATTAGCTACAATAACAAGTTTTGCTTGTTTTTTTATTATTGTAGATTTTACGCTTTCTGTTCCAAATGTAAGTTTTCCTGCTTTAGTAGCTAGACCTAATAATCCTGTAATTTTATTATTTATCAATCATCACACCTCTTAAGCTTTCATAAATTTGTTTATCTATACTTGTTTCAAAAGTTCTTTCTAGTCTTTTTGTTTTTATGGCTTTTTCTAAACATTCTATGTTATCGCAAATATATGCTCCTCTGCCATTTGCTTTTCCTGTTTTGTCTATTGTTATTTCGCCATTTTTGTTTTTGACTATTCTTATTAATTCATTTTTATTTTTCACTTCATTACAACCTATACAAGTACGTTTTGGTAAATTTTTCAAAATTCTCACATCCTTATTTAATTGTATTCTTTAAGCTTGTATTTATTCTTCTACTTGTTCTTCTTGCTCATTTTGCATCTCTTCAATCATTTTTCTAAATTGAGATTCACTTTTTATATCAATTTTCCAATTTGTTAATTTAGCTGCTAATCTAGCATTTTGTCCGGCTTTTCCAATTGCTAAAGATAATTGGTCATCTGGAACTATTACTTGTGCAAATTTTTCTTCTTCTTTTATGTCTACAGCCATAACTTGTGCTGGAAGTAATGCAGATGATATATATATACTTGGATCTTCATTCCATTCTATAACATCTATTTTTTCTCCATTTAATTCATTAATGATATTTTGAATACGAATTCCTTTTTGTCCTACACAAGAACCTACTGGATCAATATCTGGATTTTGTGAATATACTGCTACTTTGCATCTATTTCCTGCATCTCTTGATACACTTTTTATTTCTATAATTCCTTCATAAATTTCAGGAATTTCTAATTCAAATAATTTTCTTACAAAATCATTACAAGCACGTGAAATCATTACTTGTGTGCTACCTTTTTGTCCTTTTTCTACATCTACTATGCATGCTCTTATTTTATCATTTACATGATATTTTTCTGTTGGTATTTGCTCTTTAATAGTCATTATTCCTTCTATTTTACCAAGGTCAACTACTACTACTCCACCATCTGCTTTTTGTATTATTCCAGATACAATTTCTCCTTTTCTTTCATTAAATTCATTGTATAAAAATTCACGTGAAGCTTCTCTAATTTTTTGTACTATTACTTGCTTTGCTGTACCAGCTGCTATTCTTCCAAAGTTTTTAGGTACTAGTTCTTTTTCTATAATATCTCCAACTTTATATTTTGCATCTAATTTTTTTGCGTTTTCTAAGCTTATTTGTGTTTTGTCATTTTCTACTTCTTCTACTACTTCTTTTTGTAAATAGATATGAATTTCTCCTGTTTCTCTATCCATTGTAATCTTTACATTTTCTTCTTCACAGTCATAATTTCTTTTATATGCTGTTACTAGTGCTGTTTGTATAGCATCTAGTAAATAGTCTTTTTGTATTCCATTTTCTTTTTCTAATTCATTCATAGCAGAAATTAATTCTGTACTGTTGATAGCTGGTTCATTTTTTACTACTTTTTCTTTTCTTTTCATTTTTAATCTCTCCTTTTAAAAGTTATATTTAATTTTCATTAATGCAATATTTTTTCTGTCTATATTTATTTCTTTATCTTCTAATTGTATAGTAATTTTATCTTCTTGATATTCTTTTAATATTCCATCATAAACTTTTATATTTTCTATGGGTTTAAATAATTTTACTTCAATTTCTTTACCTATACTTTGAGATAAATGTTTATCTTTTCTTATTACTCTTTCTATTCCTGGTGAAGATACTTCTAAAAAATATGCTTCTTTTATATAATCCGCTTCATCTAAGATAGGATTTATTGCGTCATTTACCTTTTCGCAGTCATTTAAGTCAATTCCTTCTTCTTTATCGATAAATATTCTTAAAAAATAATCTTTTGCTTCTTTTACATATTGTACATCATAAAGTTCATACCCTAATTCTTTTATTTTGCTTTGTACTAAGCTTTCTACCTTTTCTTCTATACTAGCCAATTTTTTCCTCCTTATACCAACTAAAGAGTGGGATTTGTTCCCACTCTTCTTTCTCATTTTGCTATACAAATAATAGTATACACCATTTTTGGGTAAAATACAAGTGTTTTTTGTGTTTTTAATGATTTTTATTTCAATTATATTGCATATTACAATTCACAGCTACAAATTATTCTATAGAATGTATATATCTTAATATTGATCAAATTTCCAAGTTAAGAATACTAATAATTTTCATCACATAAATATTTAAATTTTCAATTACTCATTGACTTATAATACATTTTTTGATATATCTAAGTATAATAAAAAAAGGAGGTTTTATTATATGTTTAGTCAAATTAAAGATTTTTATAGTGAAAATAAGAAATCTACATTATGGGTATATATAATATTGCGATTATTAGTAATTGTATGTTTAGTATTTCAAGTACTACATGGAAATTGGGATAGTGTATTTTTATGTTTCTTAACATTAGTTTTATTTACACTTCCATACTTAATAGATAGAAAATTGCATATTTCTCTCCCTTCTGTTTTAGAATCTATTATCTTGTTATTTATATTTTCAGCGGAAATTTTAGGAGAAATACAAAATTTTTATGGAATCTTTAAATATTGGGATACTATATTGCATACATTAAATGGCTTTCTATGTGCAGCAATTGGATTTTCAATGATTGATATTTTAAATCAAAATGATAAATTGTCAATTAATTTGTCTCCTATATTTGTTGCAATTGTTGCCTTTTGTTTTTCAATGACAATTGGAGTTTTATGGGAATTCTTTGAATTTGGTGCTGATACTATTGTTAGAACAGATATGCAAAAAGATAGAATTGTAAGTTCATTTTCTTCAGTTTCATTACATCCAGAAGGAAAAAATATTCCTGTAATTTTAAATGATATAGAAAAAACTGTCATATATGCTAATGACTCCAATGGAAATCCTGTAATGACAACAATTAATAATGGATATCTTGATCTTGGTATAATTGATACTATGAAAGATTTATTAGTTAATTTTATTGGAGCAGTAGTTTTCTCTGTAATTGGATTATTTTATATTAAAAATCGTGATAAGTACAAATTTGCTGAGCATTTTATTCCAAAATTACGAAGAAAAAAAGCATAAACTATTCACTTTTTATTAAATTTATCATATAATAACATTATTAAATATAGAATATAATTATATTCTATATTTTTAATGTTCATAGCCCTGTTTTTACATGGCTGAAAGGATGACTTATATGAAAAATTACAAATTAGCAGTAGTGGGAGCTACTGGTGTTGTAGGAAGAACAGCTCTGAAGGTTTTAGAAGAAAAACACTTACCTATTTCAGAGTATGTTCTTTTTGCGTCTAAAAGGTCTTGTGGAAGAACTATAAATTTTATGGGAAAGGAGTATATTGTACAAGAACTAAATGAAAATTCCTTTGACCAACATTTTGATTTTGCCATTTTCTGTGCTGGTGGTGATATTTCTAAAAAATATGCACCTATTGCAGCTTCTAAAGGTACAATTGTAGTAGATAATAGCAGTGCTTTTAGAATGGACAATAATGTTCCATTAATAGTTCCAGAAGTAAATCCAGAAGACATAAAAAAACATAATGGTATTATAGCAAACCCTAATTGTTCTACTATTCAAGCTGTAGTTGCTTTAAAACCATTAGATGAAAAATATCATATTAAAAGAATTGTATATTCTACTTATCAAGCGGTTTCAGGTGCTGGAATTCGTGGTATTGAAGATTTAAAGCAAGGAATAAATCAATTTGTTACTTCTCCTAAATCTACTAATACAGATTATTTGCAAAAATTCCCTTACCCTATTTTTAATAATTGTTTACCTCACATTGATAGTTTTTTAGATAATGGATATACAAAAGAAGAAGAAAAAATGATTAATGAAACACGTAAAATTTTAAATAATCCTAACTTAAAAATTACTGCTACAACTGTTCGTGTACCAGTTTTTAATTGCCATAGCGAATCTATTAATGTAGAATTTGAAAAAGATTTTGAATTGAAAGACTTAATTTCTACATTATCACATTTTCCTGGAATTATAGTTCAAAATTCTAATGAAAATGAGTTATATCCACTTGCAAGTACTGCTGATGGACATGATGAAGTATTTATTGGTAGAATTAGACGTGATAAAAGCGTAGATTCAGGAGTTAATCTTTGGGTAGTTGCAGATAATCTTAGAAAAGGTGCTGCAAGTAATGCTGTACAAATTGTAGAAAAATTAATACAAGATAATTAAAAAGATATTAATTTAAGAAAGGGTTGAAATATATTATGAAAAAAATATTATTTAAAGGTTGTGGAACAGCAATAGCTACACCTTTTGATGAAAATGGAATTAATTTTAAGGAATTTGAAAAATTAATAGAAGAGCAAATAAAAAATAAGATAGATGCTTTAATAGTTTGTGGTACAACTGGTGAAAGTGCTACAATGACAGATGCCGAAAGAAAAGAAACTATGAAATTTGCTATAGATGTTGTTAATAAACGTGTTCCTGTTATATTAGGAACTGGAAGTAATTGCACACAAAGTGCTATATTATTATCTCAATATGCTGAAAGTATTGGCGCTGATGGAATTTTAGTTGTTACACCTTATTATAACAAAACAACACAAGCAGGCTTAATTTCTCACTATAAAGCAATCAGCCAAAGTGTTGAAATTCCTATTATTTTATATAATGTTCCTAGTAGAACTGGTGTTAATATTACTCCTGAAACATGTTTAGAATTATCTAAAATAGATAATATTGTGGCAATTAAAGAGGCTTCTGGTAATATTTCACAAGTTGCACAAATTTCTGCACTATGTAAAGATGAACTTGCAATCTATTCTGGAAATGATGATCAAATTGTACCTATTCTTTCACTAGGTGGTTTAGGTGTTATTTCTGTATTATCAAATATTGAGCCTTTATTTACTCATCAAATGGTGTATGACTTTTTAGAAGGAAAAATTGATGAAGCACTAAAAAAACAACTTGATTGCTTGCCTTTAGTAAATAGCTTATTTTCTGAAGTAAATCCTATTCCAGTTAAAGCTGCCCTAAATATTAAAGGATATAATTTTGGAATTCCGCGTTTACCTTTAATTCCTATGAGTGCTGAAAAAGAAGAAAATTTAAAAAAAGTAATGAAAAATTTTAATATATAGAGCCTAATTTAAGGCTCTTTTAAGGAGGTTTATATGATACAAATTTTAGTAAATGGGTGTAATGGTAAAATGGGACAAGAAGTAATTAGCTCTATAGATAATTTTGAAAATTGTTCTTTATGGGGAGGTTTTGACAAAGAAAATACTGGTAAATATGCTTTTAATGTTTATACAAATATTAGTGATTTACTAAAAATTTCAGAAAAGCCTGATGTTATTATTGACTTTTCTATTCCTGTTGCAACTATTAATATGTTAGAATATGCAAAAGCAAAAAATATTCCAATGGTAATTGCAACCACAGGTTTTACAGAAGAAGAAAATATTAAGATACATGAATATTCACAAAGTATTCCAATTTTTCAATCTGCTAACATGTCTTTTGATATATTTTTAATGGGAAAAATTTTACAAATTATAGCTAAAAATCTAAGTAATACAGATATTGAAATTATAGAAACTCATCATAATAGAAAAATTGATAGTCCAAGTGGTACTGCCCTATTATTAGCTGATAAAATTAATGAAGTCCTTTCTGCAAAACACAATTATGAATTTGATAGACACTCTAAACATGAAAAACGTTCTAAAAATGAAATAGGTTTTTCTTCTATTCGTGGTGGAAATATTGTAGGTGAACATACAGTTCAATTTATGGGTGAAAATGAAACTTTATCTGTTACACATACTTCATATTCTCGCAAAGTATTTGCAGAAGGTGCTATTAAAGCTTCAATTTTCTTATCTGGTCAAAATGCTGGCTTATACTCTATGGAGGATTTAATTTTCTAATTGCTTTTTTTTACCTTTTATGCTAAAATATGGAAAGCGTATTTATTAAGGAGGAATGACTTATGTCAAATGTTATTGAAATTTTAAGAGAACGTGGTTATATTGAGCAAATAACAGATGAAGAAGAAGTTAAAAAATTGCTTGATAAAGAATCTGTTGCTTTTTATATTGGTTTTGATCCAACTGCTGATAGTTTACATGTAGGCCATTTTGTTTCTATGATGGTTGCTTCACAAATGCAAAAAGCAGGTCACAAACCTATTATATTAATTGGTGGAGGCACAGCTACAATAGGAGATCCTTCTGGAAAAACAGATATGAGAAGAATGATGTCTCGCGAAGAAATTAATCACAATGTAGAATGTTTTAAAAAACAACTTTCTAAATTTTTAAGTTTTGAAGGAGAAAATGCTGCTATTATAGTAAATAACGCAGATTGGCTTTTGAATTTAAACTTTGTAGAATTTATGAGAGATATTGGTTCCCTATTTTCTATTAATCGTATGCTTGCAGCAGAATGCTACAAACAAAGAATGGAAAAAGGATTAACTTTTTTTGAACTTGGATATATGTTAATGCAATCATATGATTTTTTAGTATTACATGATAAATATAACTGTAAATTAGAAATGGGCGGTAATGACCAATGGTCAAACATTATAGGTGGTGTAGAATTAGTACGCAAAGTTGGTAAAAATGATGCTTATGGTTTAACTTTTAAACTTCTTACTACAAAAGAAGGAAAGAAAATGGGAAAAACAGAAAAAGGTGCGTTATGGCTAGACCCTGAAAAAACTTCTCCTTATGATTTTTATCAATATTGGAGAAATATTGCAGATGAAGATGTTAAAACTGTTTTAAGCCTACTTACATTTTTACCTATGGATGAAGTAAATCGCCTTTCTAATTTAAAAGATGAAAATATCAATGAAGCTAAAAAAGTTGCCGCTTTTGAAATTACAAAATTAATTCATGGTGAAGAAGAAGCAAAAAAAGCTGAAGAATGTGCTAATGCTTTATTCTGTGGCAATGGAAATTTAGATAATATGCCTACTACAAAAATAGATAATAAAAATATTTCTATAATAGATGCTATGATTTTAGTTGGTTTTGCACCTTCTAAAGGACAAGCAAGAACTTTAATTTCTCAAGGTGGTATATCATTAAATGATGAAAAAATATCAGATATAAATTATATGTTAAATGATAATGATTTTTCTTGTGGATATGCTATTTTGAAAAAGGGTAAAAAAGTATTTCATAAATTATTATAACAAAACCGAACTTTAAGGAATGACCTTAAAGTTCAGTTTTTTATATAGAACATATATTATTTTTCAAATTTTATATTAATATTTCACCTTTCTTACAAAAATGTAAGTACTTTGTCACATTTTTCAATTCCTTTTTTGTCGAATTTTCTGTATAATAGTAATAGAAAGGATTGAGAATTATGAAAATTTTTAAAAGAATAATTTTAGTTATATTATTAATGTTTTTAAGCATTTCTTTATTAATAATTGGTAATGGATATTCTATGTACAAAACTTCTATTGAAGTTTCTCCTCTCGAAGAAAAAATAGCACAAATACGAAATAAAGAAAATTATACTTCTCTTTCTGTTATACCAAAAATGTATCAAAATGCTGTTGTTTCTGTAGAAGACCATCGTTTCTTTAATCACCCTGGAATTGACATTATTGCAATTGGAAGAGCTGTAGTAAATGATATTAAGGCAATGAGTTTAGTAGAAGGTGGTAGCACAATTACACAACAACTTGCTAAAAACATATACTTTACTCAGGAAAAGAAATTTACTAGAAAAATTGCTGAAATTTTTATGTCTTTTGAAATAGAAAAACATTATTCAAAAAATGATATTTTAGAGCTTTATATAAATACTTGTTATTTTGGAAATGGTTATTATTCTATTAAAGATGCCTCTTTAGGATATTTTAATAAAGAACCACAAAATATGTCTGATGCAGAAAGTATTTTGCTTGCTGGTATTCCAAATGCCCCTTCTATATATTCTCCTTATGAAAATTTTTCACTTTCAAAACAACGTCAAAAACAAGTATTAGCAAGTATGGTAAAAAACGAATATTTAACTGAAGAAGAAGCTAACAAAATATCAAATGACAATAGTACTTTTTTACATTTTAAATAATGTTGATTTTTAAGTGTTCTTATAAAATTTACTCTATGATTTCTCTAAAAAAGAACTTTAAGGAAATTTCTTAAAGTTCTTTTTATTTAAAATAATATTACATTACCATTACTTTTTAACCAAACTACTATATCTCGATACTCTGGTATATATTTTTCTACTAAAGAATAAAACTTTTCACTATGGTTTGCATGTACGAAATGACATAATTCATGTACTATTATAGCATCTATAATTCTTTCCGATAACATTATTATTCGTGCACTAAAATGAAGTTTTCCTGTTTTTGGAGTACAACTTCCAAATTTGCTAATAGCATCTCTTACAGAATACTCTTTATATTGAATATTTGTAACTTCACTCCAATATGGTAACTTTTTTTGTACTATTTTATATGTTTCATTTTTAAAAATTTTTTTAATTTCTTTATCTATCTTTTCTTTTGTTTCTAGGGTTCCTATTTGCATATTGCTTGGAATTTGTATATAAAATTTATTTGTTTCTTTTTCTATTCTTATTTTTATCTTTTGGCATTCTTTATTTTGTTTAGTTTCTATATTAAATGTTTCGCCTAAATACAATATTGTTTCCCCTGTTTTCCAATAGTTTTTTATCATTTCATCTAATTCTTTCTTTTGCTCTACCATTTTTAAATATGAATCATATATACTATTTTCGTTTTGTTTTAATAATGTAATTATTTGATTTTTAGTTGTTTTTATAGGCATACTTACATTTAATATATCTTCTCTAAAATATATTTTAATTTTTTTACTATTTTTGAATCTTCTTAATACTACATCTATTTTTTGCCCTTTAATTTCAATATAATATTTTTCCATATATGTTTACCATTTCCTAATTTTTTCATATGAGATTTGACTATTTATTTTATTGTTTTTTATACTAGTTTTGTGTCAAATATGTAATTTTTATTTGTATTATACCAAACTGCATTATATTTTGCAACATAAAAAATGGAAAAAAATAGAATATATTATCATTCAATAATATACTCTATTTAAACTATATTGAATATTAACCAAAAATTCCTCTTTTCTTTACTGGTGGTTGCTCTCCCATAGTTTTAGCAAGTTCTGTTAATAATTCTCTTTGCTCTTTACTTAATCTTTTTGGAATTTGTACTTGAACTGTAAATACAAAATCTCCTTGATAATTTCCATTTACTGATTTAAAGCCTTTATTCCTAATTATAAATGATGTTCCAGTTTGTGTTCCTTCTGGAATTTTATACTTTTCTATAGTTCCATCCACCATTGGAATTTCTAATTCTGCACCTAATGTTGCTTGTGTGAAAGTTATTGGAATATCACATAATATTCTCTCATTTCTTCTTGTATATATACTATGTTTTTTTAATCTAACTACTATGTATAAATCTCCTTTACTTCCTCCTCTTTCTCCTGGTTCTCCTTCTCCTCTTAGTACTATAGTTTGATTGTCATCTATTCCAGCAGGAATTTTAACTTTTATTTTAGCTTGTTTTCTGATAGTTCCTTTTCCTCTACAAGTTTCACATGGTTCACTAACCACTTTTCCTGTTCCCTTACAGTTTGAACAAGTTCTTTGTGTTTGCATTTGACCTAATATTGTTGTTTGTACTTGTTTTATAGTTCCTGTTCCATGGCACATACTACAAGTGACTACACTTGTTCCTGGTTTTGCTTTATTTCCATTACAAGTTGGACAAGTTTCATCTCTTGATATTATAATTTCTTTTTCTACTCCTGTATATGCTTCTTCAAAGGTTATATCAATACTTGCTTTTAAGTCTGCTCCTTTTGTAGGTCCTGTTTTGCTAGCTCTTCCTGAACCTCCTCCAAAGCCACCACCGAAAATAGAAGAAAAAATATCTCCTAAGTCATCAAATCCATCAAAACCTGATGATGTATATGAATAATAGCCATTTTGTCCTCCAAAAGGTCCATATCCACTTGAACCTCCTCCAAATCCTTGTGATCCATCTGGTCCAAATTGGTCATACATTCTTCTTTTTTCCGGATTAGATAATGTTTCATATGCTTCATTTACTTCTTTAAATTTAGCTTCTGCTTCTTTTTTGTTATCAGGATTAGCATCTGGATGATATTTTTTTGCAAGTTTACGATATGCTTTTTTTAATTCTTCATCAGTTGCTGTTTTATTTACTCCAAGTACTTCATAATAATCTCTTTTACCTGCCATTTTTTCCTCCTCAAGCTTTTAACTTAAAAATTGGAAGTTAGAGTTTATTCTCTAACCTCCGTTATTCTAACAAATTTATTATTAATTATTTTTGTCATCTTCAACTTTATAATCAGCATCATACACATTTCCATTTTCGTTTACATTTGGTCCTGCATTTTCTTGTGTTTGACCTTGTTCACTATTTCCTTGTGCATTAGCATTTTGTTGAACTTGATTATATAGTTTTTCAGAGATAGAGTAAAATACAGTTGTTAATTTTTCAGTTGCAGATTTTATAGCTTCAACATCGCTTCCTTCTAATGCTTTTTTCACATTTGCTATTTCTTCTTCTGCTTTGGCTTTTTCTTCTCCACTAATTTTATCTCCTAAATCATTGATTGTTTTTTCTGAATTATATATCATACTTTCTGCATTATTTCTTACTTCTATTTCTTCTTTTCTTTTCTTATCTTCTTCAGCATGTGCTTCTGCATCTTTTACTGCTTTATCAATATCTTCATCTGTTAAATTTGTTGAAGCTGTAATTGATACATTTTGGCTATTTCCTGTCGCCATATCTTTTGCAGATACATGTACAATTCCGTTGGCATCTATATCAAATGTAACTTCTATTTGTGGTACTCCTCTTGGTGCTGCTGGAATTCCTGTTAATTGGAATCTTCCTAATGTTTTATTATATGCTGCCATTTCACGTTCACCTTGTAATACATGAACTTCAACACTTGTTTGACCATCTGCTGCTGTTGAGAATATTTGAGATTTCTTTGTTGGTATTGTTGTATTTCTTTCAATTAATTTTGTAAATACTCCTCCATAAGTTTCAATACCTAATGATAATGGTGTTACATCTAAAAGTACTAAATCTTTTACATCTCCTGATAAAACACCACCTTGAATAGATGCACCAATTGCAACACATTCATCTGGGTTTATTCCTTTATCTGGTTCTTTACCTGTAATTTTCTTTACCATTTCTTGTACACATGGTACTCTTGTAGAACCTCCTACTAATAATACTTTATGAATATCATTGGCAGTTATTCCAGCATCTTTCATAGCTTGTTCTACTGGTATTCTTGTTTGTTCTACTAAATCTGAAATTAATTCTTCAAATTTTGCTCTTGTTAATGTAACATCTAAATGTTTTGGTCCTGTGCTATCTGCTGTTATGAATGGTAAGTTAATGCATGTTTGTTGCATTCCAGAAAGCTCTATTTTAGCTTTTTCTGCTGCTTCTTTTAAACGTTGCATTGCCATTTTATCTGTAGATAAATCTATTCCATTTGATTTTTTAAATTCTGCTACTAAATAATCAATAATTTTTTGATCAAAGTCATCTCCACCTAAATGTGTGTTACCATTTGTAGCTAAAACTTCAAATACTCCATCTCCAATATCAAGAATAGATACATCAAATGTTCCTCCACCTAAATCATATATCATAATTTTTTGATCTTGGTCTTCTTTATCCATTCCAAAAGCTAGTGCTGCAGCAGTTGGTTCGTTTATTATTCTTAATACTTCAAGTCCTGCTATTTTTCCAGCATCTTTTGTTGCTTGTCTTTGGCTATCACTAAAATATGCTGGTACTGTGATAACTGCTTGTGTTACTTTTTGTCCTAAGTAGTTTTCAGCATCTGTTTTTAATTTTTGTAAAACCATTGCTGAAATTTCTTGTGGAGAGAATGAATCTCCATCTATATTTACTTTTTCGTTTGTTCCCATTTTTCTTTTTATAGAAATAATAGTATGATCTGGGTTAGTAACTGCTTGACGTTTTGCAATTTGTCCTACTAATCTTTCACCATTTTTTGAAAATGCTACTACTGATGGAGTAGTTCTATTACCTTCTGCATTTGGTATAACTACTGGCTCTCCACCTTCCATAACTGCAACACATGAATTTGTTGTTCCTAAGTCAATTCCTATAATTTTTCCCATTTTAAAATCCTCCTATATATTTTGAATAATTTATTTTTAACTATTTAACTTTATTTTTGTGCATATTTGTGAATAGAATTTCACAGATAACACTTTTTAATTAGCTACAACTACCATTGAATGGCGAATTACTTTATTTCCTATTTTGTAACCTTTTCTATATTCTTCTTTTATTTCTTTTTCTCCAAGATTTTCATCTACTACAGATGCAACTGCTTCATGATATGTTGGATCAAAAGTTTCTCCTAAAGCCTTAATTTCTTCAACTCCATTTGCTGTTAATACATCTTTAAATTGCTTTAAGACCAATTCCACTCCTTGCTTATAACTTGCATCTTGTGTATTAGCTTCTACTGCTTTTTCCAAGTTATCTATAACTGGTAACAAAGATGTGAATATATCTCCTAATAAAGAATTATATAGTGTTTCTCTTTCTTTGTTACTTCTTTTTTTAAAGTTATCAAATTCTGCCATTATTCTTTTTAGTTGGTCTTCTTTTTCTTCTAATTGATTTTTTTGAAGTAATATTGTATCTTTTAATTTTGCTTCTTCTGTTATTTCTTCTTTAACTTCTTGATTATTTTTTAATTCTTCCTCTTTTTCTGCCATTTTATACCTCCCTTTTCTTCTTTTGGTTTATTTTCCTCTTCAAGATTATTTATTTGAAGATTATTATTTAATTTTTGACTTATATATTTCATTACTGAAATTACTTTAGAATAATTCATTCTTTTAGGGCCTATAATTCCTATTGTTCCTAATTCTTTATTTCCTACAGTATGTTTAAATGTAACTACACTAAAGTCTTTTAATTCTTTTTGTTCATTTTCATCACCTATATATACATTAATATCTTTTGCTACTCCAGAGTTTAGCATTTCTAACATTAATTCTTTTGTATCTAATACATTTACAAAATTTTTTGCTATATCTAAACTTTTAAATTCTGGTAGTTCAAATGATTTTCCTGTACCTTGGTAATAAACTTCTTCCTCTTTTTCAATTACTTTATTTATTTGTTCTATTATTGGTTTTATTACATCAATGCTATAATTAATTTCAGATAAAATATATTCTTCCATCGGTTTATCTATTTTACTTAGTGGCTTACCTTTTAGTTTTGAATTAAATAAGTTATTTAACGTTTCTACCTGACTTTCTGTAATATCTTTTTCATATTTTATAATTGTTTCTTTTACTAAACCATTATCTGTTATGATTACAACCATAAGCATTCTTGTACCTAGTAATACAAATTTTATTTCTTCTATTATTTGTGTTTCTGGTCTAGGACCTATTGCAATTGTTGTATAATGTGTTATTTCTGAAAGTGTAGATGTTGTAATTTTTGTTAAATCTTCTATTTCATTTATTTTAGTTGAAAGTTTATTTTGTATATATTTAATTTCTTCTAATGAAATATTATCTTCTTTCATTAATTCATCTACATAAAATCTATATCCTTTTTCTGAAGGTACTCTGCCTGATGAAGTGTGTGTTTTATCTAAGTAACCATTGTTTTCTAATTCTGCTAATTCATTTCTAACTGTTGCACTACTATAATCTAAACCATATTTTTTTACTAGTGCACCAGAGCTAACTGGTTCTGCTGTATTGATATATTCATCAATTACTGCTTGTAGTATTTTTTTCTTTCTGTCATCCACTTTTTTCACCCCTTATTAGCACTATTAACCTTTGAGTGCTAACTTGTTATATATTATAACCTTTTTTAGCAAATGTCAATATAGATTGCTAATTTTTTTGTGAATTTTTTGTGAACATATTTGCCTAAAAAAGCGTGTGTAAGATTTTCTAGTAAATGTAAATCTTAAGAAAATTTTAGCACACCATCATTATATCATAAAAAAAACAAGTATAGTTTTCATATTATACTTGTTTTGTTTTTTATTATTTTATAAAGTTGATAATGTCATCATATATATTACCATAATTACAATTTCTATAATTCCTGCACATAAACCAAAAATTGCCATCCATCTATTATTTTCTGTTTCTGATTTAAATGTTACTAATCCGATGATACCTGTAATTGTAGCTACTATTCCACAAGGTAACCCTGCTATTACAATTCCTATTAAAGAAAAGATAAAACTAATTAATGCACAAATATTTAATTTTTTGCCAGATTTATTATTGCTTATATTATCATTTTGCTTTTCTGTATTAACTGTTTCATTTCCTTGCATAGTTACTTCTTCTTTTAATACTTCATTTTGATTATTTTCTTCCATAAAAAACACCCTTTCTTTTTTTCTTTACTATATATTATTTTTATGTTTTTTGCAAGTATTTTATTCTATTTTTTTTCTTTATTTCTTTTATCATTTATTATATCCATTTCTTTATCTGTAATCAAAGATACATTATTCTCTTTTGCCCAAGCTACACAACCTTTAAGCACAGTATTTAAAAATACACGTGGTACTTTTACTAATTTTGCACAAGCTTCGTCTGTGAATTTTACCTCTGGATCTATTCTACCTGCTGCATACTTTACAGTATCTAAGCTAATTCCTTTATCATCTGGTATTGGTTCTGCTATTGGTCTTTTAAAGCGAGTATACCAAAAATTTTTACTATCTCTATATCCATAATCAACTGGTACATTTGGGAAGTTATATGGAGTTACTCCATTTATAATTGCATTATAATATTTTTCTTTCATTAATATATTATCTATTTTTAATATAAAATGAGCTCCGTGCTCGCTTGTAATTCCGTTAAATTGATGATATGGTGGCATATATTCTTCTTGTACAGTATCATTTTGAGCATTATCTAATTCTCTAACCCATGTACATTCAAATACCTGAAATGCTTCTTTTACTATTTTAGGATATTGTTCATTAGAATTTTCTCTTGCCCTTTTTCCATCTACTAATGTAAATTTGCAATTTTTCATTTTTTCATCTGTTGTTTCTCCAGGATATCCTAGCCTTACTGCTTCTTTAAAGTATGCCCTCTTATCTGTAATGAAATTAATACTACATTTTCCTGTTCTTAATATATTTTTTGCTGTATTAGAACTATTTCTACAACATAATATCATTGCATAATATTCCTTACCAGCAATATAGTATGGAAAGCATAATGAATATGAACCTAAGTTTGTTTTTCCATCTTCATTTAATGTTCCAATTTCTGTGGTAGGCATTGGAAAAAAGCTAGATGTTTGATAAAAATTATCCACTATTCTTAAATCTTTAAATCCATTCATTTCTTCAATTTTTTTTGGTTCCTCTTTCATATTTTTGTACCTTCTTTCTTTTATACTTTTGTTTTTACTATTTAATGGTTTCTAATTATTTTTGTTAGAATGCTTTGAAATATAATCAATAAACTGACGAATGCTTATGGAGAAATTTTACAAATTCTGTACCATTTTATAGTCTGTTATAAATATAATAACACTATTTTTTTAATTGTAAATATATTTATACTCTTTTTGTTATTTTTAAATATGCTTTCCAAATTATTTTGTAACTTGTAAAACCTAATTTCAATGACAATATTCCGAATTTATCCCTTCTTTTAGCTCTTTTATCTTTTAATATCATATTTCCATTTTCTTTAATATATTGTACTAATTCATTTTGCTCTTTAGGATATTTTGTTTTGCTATTTGCAAGTTGTGAAATTGTTGATAAATATGCATACATTAATCTTCTATTAGCTGCTCTTGTTAAATCTGGATATTTATTTTTTATATAATTTGTCATTTCTGTTGTTGAAGTTATTAAATCCATCTTTTTAGGTGAAAAATTTGCTGTTGTAATAGATTCCCCTCTAATTATATAATTATATTTACTTTCTGATACTATTGCAATTTTATCACATTGTTCTACTAAAAGATATGTTGTTGCTGAATCTTCAAATAATCTTCCTTTTGGAAATTTAACATTATTAAATAAACTTGTTAAATATAATTTTCCCCATGAAGATAAGTCAATTCCCTCGTCATATAAAATTCTTTCTAAAACTTTTTTTGGCTCTAATACACTATTTTCATTTGTTGCCTTTTCAATTATTTTTCCACTATCATAAATTACTCGGTGTGAAGCTATTGACATTTGAGCATTAGCTTCTTTTATTGCCTTATATAAGAATTCTACATAATCATAGTCTACATAGTCATCTGAATCTATAAATGTAATATATTTTCCTTTTGCTATATTTATTCCTGCATTTCTTGCATCTGACAGTCCACCATTTTGTTTATGAATTACCTTAATTCTGTTATCTTTTTTCATATATTCATCACATAAATTAGGACAATTATCTGGTGAGCCATCATCTACTAAAATTATTTCTATATTTTTGTATGTTTGTTTTATTACACTTTCTACACATTTTTCTAAATATTTTTCTACTTTATAAATTGGTAATACTACACTAATTAAATCTTCCATTTACCTAATCCCTTCTTAAATATGTAAATCTGGCTGAAAAAGAATTGTAATTATTTTCAGCCAGATTCTACTTTTTAAAAACTTTTATCATATTTTTTTCCTGTAAATTTTGCTTTTAAAAAGCTTGTACCTTTTTTCCACCAATTAACAGGTTGCATGTCAATTACTCTTACTTCTTCATAGCTTATTTTATTTGTATATATCCATACATCTAATAGTAATTCAGAAATTCTTCCTAAATATCGTGCATGAAAACTATCATATTGATATGGATTATATCTTTTTTCTAATTCAAATAAAATATCAAAAAGCCATGTACAATATTTATCTAAAATTTCCTTTTTCATTATAAACATATTAAACATGTGTGCTGATGTTCTTTTATGTAATTTATCAAATTCTGTTAAATATTTTGGACATTTTTCTTCTATTATTTTTCTAGTTTCTTCTAATGGTTCTACATACATTGTATGTTTATAGTGGTCATATAGATTTTCAATATGAAAATATGATCTTTTTTTAGGTAATATAACATCTGTTTTTTCTATTATTTTGTTTACTTCATCTTCATGAAGAACTGCTTTAAATTTTTCTTGTTCTTCTTTTGGTATTTTTTTGCTACATGAAAAATATCTTCTATAATGGCATAATCCTATATAGTCTGCATCTAAATTTTTCCATGCCCAATACATTCCTGTTAATTCACAATAAAAGTTATTTTTATTTGAAATATTATCTCCTGTATTATCACCAGTATATCCTAAATCTTGTTTTCCTTCTTTTCCTACATGAATAGGTAAATACATTTTTTCTTCTGGCATTTGATATTTTTTATGTGTTGCTACTATAATTTTTATATTTTTCATGTTATCTCTCCATATCATTTAACTTTTACTATTTTTTTCAATTTATTTTTACATTTTCTAATAAATCTTTTACTTCCAACAAAGCGCTTCTTATATTTTTTTACTACTTTATTAAAAGATTTATTTTCTAAATCCATAAAAAATTCTTCTCTTATTTTGGGTTTTTTAGCTGTTTCTAATAAGCCTTTATTGTATTTTCCAACTTTTTCCAAAGTAATTTCTTCTACTTTCATATATGGCATAATTTTGTTAAATATTTCTTTTCCTTTTTTACTATTAACAAAAACGATTGATAGACCTTTATTATCATGCATTTTTGGAATTATGTCTTTAGCTCCCCATAAGTCTCCTAATGTAATATCTGCTTTAGTTTGAAAGTTTTTAAATTTACATGAATAGCAAGAATCTCTTAAAACTACATCTAATAAAAACATTTGCATGTAAAAATCTTTAGAATTAGTTTTATTATACTCTTTATTATTATATCTGATTAGTAAACTAAAATCATTCCAACCATATTTTATTTTTTCTCTAAAATTTATATTTTCAATGTTATTTTGATTCTTTGTTATATGTTGCAAATATTTTCTCCAAAATTCAGGAGAAGGTACTCCATGACATATAAAATCTTGTGTATATAAATTTTCATATTCTTTCATTAAATAATTGTATAGGCCTTCTATTTGACAAGGTGTTCCTGTAAATAATACTTTTTTTCCTTGTTCTAAAAAGTTTTTTACCTGTTTATATGTATCTTTTATTTCACTTTGAACATATTTAGAGCCTCTAAATATATCTAACTCTTCCTTTTTTTCTATGTAATCGTGTACAACTTTAAAGTTTTTATCAAACCTTGCTCCAAAAACTACTCCATTTTCTTTTAATATTTCTTGTGCTATTAAAGTAAATATTCCACCTGAAGAACTTTTTATTCGAATGCTTTCATCTTTATTAATACAAGCAAAACCTGTACTAGGAACTCTTTTATTTTGTTCTTCGCAGTTTAAGCTTGGACAAACTTTTTTACATAAATCACAATTTATGCATTTTTCTTTATCTACAATTGGATATAAGAAACCCTTTTCATCTTTTTCCATTTTTATTGCTTGTTTTGGGCAAATATTCATACAAGCATTGCAACCATAGCATTTTTCTTTTTCTACTATCATTTTTTTCTTCCTTTACTATATATCTAATGCATTTTTTATAAAGTTTTCTTCTTTTTTTCTTTCTTCTTGTAATATTTTCATTGTTTCTGTGTAGTCTATTTTTATTATATCTTCGTGTATATCATCTTTTATAATTCTATTTTGCAATTTAAATGTATTAAGTAATGTATATATTCTTGAACTCATATTATTTTTAGATTTTCTCTCTATTACTAGAAATGGTCTTTCAAATAAAATTGAAAAAACACATGAATGAAAAGAATCAGTACATATTAAAAATGCGTGTTTTATTAAATATAAAAATTCACTTGGCCCAGAATTATACATTTCTTCTCTTTTATCCAACAAATTAATTATTTTACAATTATTTTCTTTAGCTATTCTTTCTATTTTTTCTTTGATTTTATCATCTAACTCACCTAAAAAATAGTTAAGAATATATCTTTCTTGTTTTAAACTTTCTGGTTTTTTTATAACCTTTTCCCATTCTGCTGCTGTTAACATCATTGTTGGATCTAATACTACTTCTACTTCTTTTATATCATCAGATATTTTATTTATTATATCTTTTCCTTCTCTTTCTCTTACAGATATAGCTTTAAATTTTTTTAATTCATTACTACATTTTTCATTATATTTTTTATCTATATCATTTACACCAAAACTTGCCGCTATACTAATTCTTTTGTTTGGTTTAGCAAATTTTAATAAATCTATGTCTGTTAGTCTACCAAAATATGGATTCCACACTTGGTCACTTCCTGTTATGAAATAATCATAGTTATTTTCAAAATTAGAAGCATTTTCATATCTTAATTCTTTTTTAGCAAAATTAATATTTTTATCAAAATCTTTAAAATATCTTGCTCTTTTATTTGTAATATTTTTTACTTTATTAAAAAAATTTTTTATTCTTTTTAAAATTTCTACTACTTTTTTATTTTTTATATTTGTATTAGCATTATTTTTTAATGTTTCAACATCTAAATCATATTTTTTTAAAATTTCTTGCATGGCATAATTTTGTAATCTATTTCCATAATTATTAGTGTCATAAATTGTTACAATTCCTACTTTTTTCATACGCTTCCTACCTTTTTATAAATTTATTCTTTAATATATTTACAATAAATTTCGCATTATTTTTATTAATATATATTGTATATATTACAACAATTAGTGCAACTATTCCAGAAATAACAAAGTTTCTTATGTAATATGTTATTATAGTTATAGCATATATTACTATCATAGATGTTATAAAAATTGGATTAACTTTTATTTTTACATATTTTTTAGAATCAATATATCTATATATGAACATAATAAAGTATGCTATTGTAGTTGATAAAGAAGCTGCATATAATCCAATAAATTTAATTAATGATAAATTTATAACTATATTTATAATAGCTGCTAATATCGAAGTCTTTGATATTTCTTTAGTAATCTTTTTAGCAACATATATCGCTCCTAAAAAACTTACTAATATATTAAATACAATTCCCACTAATAAGATTGGAATTTGGTAATATGCATCACCAAATTTTGCATTTATTAATATTGGAAACACAAATGGCATAAAAGCAATTATTCCTAAAACTAGCGAACCAAATATTTTAAGTGTTGTTGAAAACATTTTTGTAAAAAATTCATCTTTATCCTCGCCTTTTATGTTCATAACTGCTGATTCTGTCCATGTTATGTTGAAAATTCCATTTAATGCAACAAGCACTCCTGAAAATTTATTTGCAGCTGAATATATACCATTTGTTGCTACCCCTAAAAATAAAGTAACTATCATTCTGTCTGAAACATTAACTATCCACCATGATAGTGCATTTGGAATTAGTGGTATAGAATATTTTAACATATTTTTTAGTACATATTTATCAAAATATTTAATTTTTATGTACTGGTATATTTTTTTCTTAAATACGATATATAAAGTACATATTACATTTCCTATTAATGTTGCTGTTAATATTCCATATGCACCCATTTTAAAAAATACAATAAAAATTACATTTAATATTACTGTAAAAAATCCAGATAAAAAACTTCCTATTGCATATGTTACATTATCTTGTAATCCTCTACTTGTTTGTAATAAAACAGATGAAAATACATTTGCTACTAAATTAACAGATAAAAAATATTTATAATTATTATGTATTAAAGGACTTATTATAGTAAATAAAATTAAATATATAACTGTTTGTAAAGCACAAAATAGAATTGATGATGTAATAATTTTTTGTTGTTCTTTTTTTTCATCCTTTTTTTCTAATAAATATCTAAAAATTCCTTGTTCTATCTGCAAAGTTAAAATTGGTATTAAAAGAAATATTAATGTATTTAATATATCTACAATTCCATATTCTTCTGTTGAAAGTACTGCTGTATATAATGGCAATAAGAAAAAGGTAATTATTTGTGTACATATTTTCCCAATAGATATAATTGCTGTATTTTTTAATAATTGTTTTTCTTTATTCATGTTTTTCCTTTCTAGTTTCAATATCAATTTTTTTCATATATATTCTATTTTTTATATACATTCTTATTATATGTTTTTTTGCATACATTTTCTTTAATGATTCTAATTGTGCATCTAAGTTTTCTTGAAATAAGTATTCTATATCTGTTTTTTCTCTAAAAGTTTTTATTATATTGAATGGATTATATATTTTTTCTTCTTTAATATAATTTCTTAAATGTAAAAAGTATAAATTTATAATCATTCTCTTTATATTATGTATATTCTTTCCTTTACTTATTTTTACACATTCATTATATATTTCTTTTGTCCTTTCAAGTCTTACTTGTAAAGGTTCTACATGCCCTCTGTTAATTCCTGTTTTTTTGCTTATGTAATTATATAAAACATTAGGTATTACTTTTATACTATTAATATATTGTATATATTTAAGGTTAAATAATAAATCTTCCCCTTTATAATATCTTTCATCAAATTTTATATTATTTTTCTTTATCAGTTCTAAGTCATATATTTTATTCCATACTAAATTTAATAATTCTTTTTCATATAGTTTAGTTATATTCTCAAATTCTACCAATTCTATTTGTTTTGAAAATTGTTTTATATTTTCTTTTCCACTTTCTTGCTGAATCATTTTATATGCACATATTAATAGTTGGTCTTTTTCTACTTGTTGTAACATTATTTCTAAGTAATTTGGTTCTACATAGTCATCTGCATCTAAAAATATAGCATATTTACCGTTTGCGTTATCTATTCCTACATTTCTTGTTTTTGATGGTCCAGATTTTTCAATGTTGTATAGTTTAATATTATTATGTTTGTGCACATAATTTTCACATATCTTTTTTGTTTCATCTGTTGAACTTGGATTAACTAATATAATTTCATCTTCACTTGTTAATTGTGGCAATATACTTTCTATACATTTTTCTATATATTTTTCTGCATTATATGCTGGAATAATAATACTTACTCTCAATTTTTATCCTCCATTTTATTTTTTTAGCATCTTTTTTAATTTTCTTTTGCTTTCTTCTGATATTAAGCTTTTTATTCTATCTTTTAACTTCTTTTTAAAATATAAATTTTCTTTGCAATATGTATTAAATTCTTTATTTTCTAATCCTTTATATACATTATTTCTAATACTATTTCTTTTAGTTGGTTGTTTTAAATTATGATTATGTTTTGCAATTTTTTCTATGGTTGTTGGTATGCTATCTATTTCTTCTTCTATTTCTTTCCACATATTTTTACCTTTTTGAGTTTGAAGCATTACAGCTGAAATTCCATTATTATCTATAAATTCAGGATGTTCATATTCTATTCCCCAGTAATCAGCTATTGTTATATCTCCCACTCTATTTCTAGTTGAATATTTACATTCATAGCATACTTCTCTACAAATATCTCCTGCTAAAAATGATTTATAATATGGATCTAAGTCTGAAAATTTTTGAATTACTTTTCCATTATCTAACTCTATTTTTAAATTTTTTCCCCATCCTCTTTTCTCTTTTTCTCTAAAAGAAAAATTTGTTATTTTACCCTTATATTTATCTTCTATATTATTTATATATTTTTTAAATAGTTGTGGGCTTGGAACTCCATGACATACAATATCTACTGTAAAAAGATTTTCATATTCTTTACCTAAGTAATTTTTTAGTCCTGCTATTTGACAAGGAGTACCTGAATATAATACTTTTTTACCATTTTCTAAGTCTTGTTTTACCTCTGAAAAAGTATTTTTTGTATTACTTTGAACATATTTTGAACCTCTTAATTTTTTCATTTCTGAAATTTTATCAATCCCTATATGTTCTATTTGTAAATCTTCTGTAAAAATAGCCCCATAAACTTTACCATTTTGTTTTAAAACATGATTTGCTAATACTGAAAATATACCTCCTGATGAGCTATTCATTAAAGTTTCTTTATCTTTTATTTTTGCTGCATAACATTCTTGTTCTACTTTTTTCTCGATATTTCTAAGTTGTGGGCATTTATTTGCACATATGCCACAATTTATACATAAATTATGGTCAACTTCAGGTGTTAAAAATCCCTCTTCATCTTCTACCATATGAATTGCATTTTTAGGGCATAATTGTTCACATGCTCTACAACCTGTACATTGTTTTTTCTGATTCATCATATTTTGCACATTATTTTTTGTATCTTTATAGATAGCCTTTTTGAAATCATTTAAAGATATTTCTCTTTGCTCTTTTAATATTTTATTTATTTGTGTATAATCAATATTTTCTTCTAACCAATTAAATTTATTAAAATCTCTTATTATTCTATTTTCTTGATTTACCAATTTTAAAATACTTTCAATTCTTGTAGAAGTTTCACCTGGTAAAATATCTACAAAATTCTTATTAAAGATTAGAGAAAATACTGTTCCATGAAAAGAGTCTGTTACTATGTATTTTGCATTTTTTATGTAGCTAATATATTGCCCTGGTGTTGGTAAATATAAAAATTTACCAGGTTTTGTACCATAATATATAGATGGATGAATTCTATAAATAGGTAATTTTGTATGTTTTTTTAGCTCTTTTAAATAATTTTCCATTTGTTTATTATGATGTAATTGATAGACTAATATATATTCTTTGTTTTCTAATTTATTTTTTTCTGAAATTACATTCCATTCATCTTTATCTAATAGTAAAGTTGGGTCTAACACTTGTTTTGCATTGTTGAATCCTTTATTTTTTATAATATCTTCTGCTGTGTTTTCTCTAACTAGTATTGTTTCATATTTTTTTAATAAATGTGGCAAGTTTTGTTCTAATTTTTCATCTATTTTACTTTTTCCAAAACTTGCTGCATATGATATACATCTTTTTCCTTCTGGTACAAATTCTAAAAAATATGCTTCATCATAATCTTTAGCTCCTATTTTTGCCCATACTTGGTCACTACCAGTACAATATATGTCTGCTTTAGGTAAATCTTTTTTTAATTCATATATTGTATGATATTCTTTATCTGTTTGTTTTAAATATTTTTTTCTAAATTGTGCAAATTTTGAATGCATGTGTGTTACATTCGGTTGTTGTACAATTAAATATGCAATTCTTTTTAGTTTTGATTTTAGATTATTACTTTGTATATTACAATTTGTAGCAATTGTTTTTCCTCCTGTTTCTTCTAATTGAATATAATTAATAACTTCTGAATCGCAACCTAATTTTTCTAATATTTTTTGTGTTGCATATGTTTGTAAAATTGAACCATAATTTGGTATAGCATGTCTTGTTATAAAATCTACTTTCATATATCTTCCTCTAATTTATTTTTATTTTAGTATTAAAAATTGTTCTATATGGTAAAACTTCATTTGTATTATTCATAATATTTGTTCTTAAAAATGCAAAAGAAAAGCAAAGTATAACTACAATTGTTACAATTTTTTTCATTTTAGGCACTATTTTTTCTATTTTTATTTTATTTTTTGTTACCTTTTTTATATCTTCTGCAATTTCTTTTGTTGGCATTTTATTTATATAGTATGGCACAGATATAACTTGGAATATTGAAAAATATAATGCTATTCTAATAAATAACATATGGCAAGAACCCGATACCATTAATATTAATGCTAATGCTTGAATATTTAAAAATAAAATATCTTGAGTTTGTATATTTCCCAACTTTTTATTTTTTGAATATAAGTAATACATAGCTATATATATAATTAAATTTTCTGCAATAAATAAAAATGATATATCTCCTTTAGCATATTTTCCTGTTAAATATACATTAAATCTAGTATTTTGTAGTATCAGTTCTAATACCTTAATTAAATTTTCATTTAATATTAAAATAAGTATTGATATTGGTATTACCCATTTCCAACTTACTAACATTTTTCTTGTTAATAATATTGCCACAAGCATCATTATGGCTGATGAATGAATTAATGTTGCTATTATTACTAACAATGTATATAATAAATACCATTTTTTGTCTTTAAGTAAAAATTGATATGCAAAAAATACTATACTCATAGCTAAATACTGCCTCATTATATTTAATGAATCAAAGAAAAATCCACCTAAAAAGAAAATACATACACTTAATATTTTATTTTTAGATTGTTTAAATATTGTTCCCATAATTAATCCAACAATTAATGCTGAAGTTATAAAAAACATCATATATGGTTTTGTTGTAAATATCATACAAAAGTACATTATTGCTTTAAATAGAATTTCTAAGTTCGATACATTTGCCCCTTTTAGCATTCTATTATAATCATTTGTATAACGATATAAATAATCTGTTCCCACATCATATCTAAAAGCAGATACAATGAAAAATGGCATTGCTGCCATTATATAGCATAATATTTTTGCCCATTTTTTTGTTTGTTTTTGTGATATATATATAAATAAAATAGATATCAATAACATAAGTATATATACTATCATTTTTTCTCCCTACTTTAATTCCTCTTCTACTAATTTTAATGCTTCTGCAATAACTTTATCCATATCGTAATATTTATATTGTCCTAATCTTCCTCCAAAAATTACATTATTATCTTCTTTAGCTAGATTTTTATATTTTTCATAAAGTTCATTATTTTTATCATCATTTATTGGATAATAAGGTTCTTCTCCTTGTTCCCATTTTTCTGGATATTCTCTAGTTATTACTGTTTTTTCTTGAGTTCCGTATTCAAAATGTTTATGTTCTATTATTCTTGTATATGGAATATCATATTCTGTATAATTAACTACTGCATTTCCCTGATAATTTGACATATCTAATACTTCTGTTTCAAATTTTAAACTTCTATATTCTAGTTCTCCATATTTGAAATGGTAGTAAGCGTCTATTGGTCCTGTAAATATTATCTTTTCTGCCATCATTTTAAAATTATCTTCATCTTCAAAAAAGTCACAATTTAATTTTACTTCTATATTTGATAACATTTTTTCTATAATTTTAGTATATCCACCTATTGGTATTCCCTGATATAAATCGTTGAAGTAATTATTGTCATAGGTAAATCTTACTGGTAACCTTTTTATTATAAAACTTGGTAATTCTGTTGCTCTTTTTCCCCACTGTTTTTCTGTATATCCTTTTACTAGTTTTTCATATATAGTTTTTCCAACTAAATTTATAGCTTGTTCTTCTAAATTTTTTGGATTTTCTACTCCGTATTTTTTCTTTTCTTCTTCTATTTTGTTTTTGGCTTCTTCTGGTGTGAATACTCCCCATAAAGCATGAAAAGTATTCATATTAAATGGCATATTATATAGTTCATCTTTATATCTTGCTATTGGTGAATTGGTGTATCTATTAAATTCTGCAAACTGATTTATATAATTCCATATTTCTTTATTATTTGTATGGAAAATATGTGCTCCATATTTGTGAACTTGTATTCCTTCTACTTCTTCTGTATAAATATTTCCAGCAATTTGACTTCTTTTTTCAATTACTAAGCATTTTTTTCCTTTTTTATTTGCTTCATATGCAAAAATTGCTCCGAATAAGCCTGCTCCTACAATTATATAATCATACTTTTTCATAATTTATTTTCCTTTCTTTTTATATTGCTCCACTTCTTTTAAACATATTAGCTATGGTTTTAAAGAATAGTTTTACATCATATGTAAAGCTTTCTTTTTCTATATATTCTAAATCTAATTTTAATCTATTTTCAAAATCTACATCACTTCTACCACTTACTTGCCATAAACCTGTTAATCCTGGTTTACATGTTATAATGTAGTAATATGCATCTTTCATGTCTTCTTTTTCTCTTGGTAGATATGGACGTGGACCTATTAAACTCATATCTCCTTTTAAAACATTAATAAATTGTGGAAATTCGTCAATACTTGTTTCTCTAATAAATTTTCCTATAGGTGTTATTCTAGGGTCATTTTTTAATTTTTTATATTTTCTATATTCTTTTCTTGCTTCTTCATTTTCAGCTAAATATTTTGTAAGTTTTTCATCTGCTCCAACTACCATAGAACGAAATTTGTATAATTTAAAGTACTTTCCATTTTTACCAATGCGATCTTGAGTATAAAAAATAGGTCCATTATCTTTTGATACGAAATTTGCTATCCATAGGATAGCAATTATAGGAATTAATAGTATAATTCCTATAATACTAATTACAATATCAATTATTCTTTTTATATATCTATATATAGTAATTTCTTCTGTTTTCTTTATAATTTCTGTGGTTATAAGCAATTTTTCATCATATCTTGTTTGATTTATTTCCATTTGTTTTGCTACTCCCATTCATTTAGATTTTTTTCTATTATGAATAATATATTTTGTTAACTAATATGTCAATATTTTTAGTCTTTTTTATTATGATTAGTTATTAATTTACATAAACAAGTGATTTAAAAAATATGTCTAAGACTTTTTGAAACTTAACTTTGTTATAAAATCTTAGACACACTATATTTATTTATATCCTGTTTTTTTGATTATTTTATTGCTAATTTCTTGCACTGTTTCAGTTGGTGTATAATCTGTTTTTGCAAATAATTCTTGATGTAATTTTATTACATTTGATTCTAATGTTACTGGCACTCCATACCATGCACTTAATGTAATTCCTTTTGTATCATATGGCCATCCTATGCTTTCTGTTATTTTATAATTTAATGCATCTGGTATTAATGCAATTATATCATTAGCATTTATGTTAGTATATATCATTGGTAATGAATAGTCTAATATTTCATTTATTTCTCCAATGCTCTTTGTTTTTACTTTATTGACCATTGCTTCTAATACATTTCTCATACGTTCTGTTCTTTTATAGTCTCCTCCAGCAGTATATCTTATACGAGAATATGCAACAGCTTGAACTCCATCTAAGGTTTGTTTTCCTGATTTTGTTACATGCTTTGAAGAAATACCTGTTATTTTAGATGTTGCATCTATATATTCATTTATATATTTAATTTCTGACTGTTCTATATTTATTGTAACTCCACCTAATTTATTTACAATTGCTGCTACTGAATCAAAGTTTACTGTTACAAATTCTTTTATGTTTAAATCTAAATTAGTATTTAATGTTTGTATTGCAAGTTCTGGACCTCCATATGCATATGCATGAGTTACCTTATCTAGTCCATGTCCTTCTATTTGTAAATAAGTATCTCTATACACAGATAATAGTTTAACTTCTTTAGTTTTATTATTTATACTTGCAATAATTATACAGTCACTTCTGTTGCCTTTTCCTAAGTCATCATCTCTACTATCTACACCAAAAAGTGCAATGTTTCTGTATCCAGATAAATTTTGCTGTACTTTATTATCTATTGATAAATTATCTTCATCTATTTCAACTTGTTGCATTTTTCCTAATTTATCATGAACATACCAATATGCTCCACCTACAACTCCTGCTAATATTAGAACTAAAATTAAAATGATAATTCCTATAATTTTTATCGCTTTATTTTTTTTCTTCTTTTTTGGTTGTTGTTTTATTTGTCTTTCTTTCATTCTTTGTTCATTTTCTGAATAGTTTGCATATTTATTATTGTTTTGTTCGTTTTTTATTCTTTTTCTTCCTTCTTCTGAATGTTTACCGCTCATATTTTCTCCTATTTCGACTTTTTTATGTGTATTATATCATACGGCAGACTAAGTCCGCAACCTAAATTTGTATAAAAAAAGTAAACCTCTTTAGATTAGCTTGCTAATATAGTATAATATTTATGTTGATTATACTAATATAAAGCACTCTATGGTGCACGTAGTCTATGCTACAATAATAATATCGGAACCTCAAGCTTAAGCTTTTGTTCCTGTTTAAATAAGCATAGCTAATTAAGGAGGTTTACAATGAATATAATACAACAGAATTAAGAAAAAATCAATGGAATTTTAGAAACTTTTGTATTTATTTATACTAGAAAAGAGCTATTAAATTAATAAATCCTCAAAGCGAAACTTTTGTGGAAAGAGGCATTATACCTTTTTATAGTTAAAATTTTAAAATCTTGCTTTTTATTACATTTTTTTGACTGTAATAACATAATAAATTATTTTTCAATCGCTGTTGCATTTTAAACAAATGTTTGATACAATATTGTCATACCAAAATTATGGAAGGTGATACTATGAATAATGATGAAATTGAACTAAAAAATAATGCAATTATACATAAGGATAATTCTTTGAATAGATTAGATTTATCTTTTTTAAAACATATAGAATTAAATGAATATAAGAAAAGTGATTTATTAGCTTATTGGATAAATGATTTCGCTGAATATCATGATGAAGAAGGAACATTTGATATTTCAAAATCTGGTATGTACTCTCGTGGTGATGTTATAAAAGTAAACTTAGGGTTTAATATTGGAAATGAATTAGGTGGCTTGCATTATTGTATTGTTTTAAATAAATATGATAATACAAGAAACGGTGCTTTGAATGTTATTCCATTAACATCAAGAAAAGATGGTAAAAACTATTATTTATCTTCTGTAAATCTTGGAAAAGAACTTTATAATGTTTTTAAAGAGAAAATTGAAAAAGAAAAGCAAAAGTTACAGCAAATATTATATGAATTAGAAAAAATAGATGATGTGCCTATTAACATTCAAAATATAATAGAAAAAGAACAAAAATATATAAAAAAAATGGAGAACGAAATTTCTAAAATGAAGAAGGATAGCATTGCTTTAATTAATCAAATAACAACAATTAGCAAACAAAGAATTTTTAAAGATACTGTTAGAAGAAATGTGAAAATATCTGGTGAATCACTTGATTTGATTGATAAACAAATTATAAAATTTTTTACGAAATAAGAACAAAAGAGGCATGATTAATATTTTCAACATTTTTAATGACTTTTCATGCCTCGTCTTTGTTCGCTCGCCAAATTTTATGAAATAAAATTTGTGTGAAATGTTTAGCGAAGCTTTTAATATAATAGGAAAGTTTGGAGAACTTTCCTATTATATTAAAAGGAGAGTTGCTTTGAACTCTCCAAAATCATTTAGGCTCCCGTCTCACTACGAAAGTAGTGGAGGGTTAAGTTAAATATATTTTAGCATATAATATTTAACTTGTCAAACTAAATTTGACATTAATATTATATGAATTGCTTAATAAAGTTATACACTATTTGAATTTATATATTTGTTTATTTATAAATAAATTAAGAAATACATATTTCAATAAAATTTAATCCAAAGTTGGTAAGCTTGATAATACCTTTTTCATATGATAGAGATGAATTTTCTTGTAACTTATATTTGTTTTTCACGCTATCAAATAAAGTTTCATATTCTTTGTCTTGATATGGAAGAGAATATCTTTCTAAAATTCTCAATAAGAACAATATAAAATATGAAATGTATAATAACTCTTTTTCATATATAGAAAATTTTAAAGAAACACAGCAACTTGCAGATGGAATTATAAAAAAAGTGGCACGAAAAAAACAAATATTATTTAACAAATGAAGGACGTAAATTAATTTCGAATGTACTTATTTATACTAGAAAAGAGCTATTAAATTAATAAATCCCCAAAGCGAAACTTTTGGGGAAAGAGGCATTATGCCTTTTTATAGTTAAAATTTTAAAATCTTGTTTTTTATTACAGTTTTTTGACTGTAATATCATATATTTATTAGTTTGCAAGGTAAATTTAACTAAAAATTTTACCCTAATGTTTTTTACATTAGGGTTATTATTTATATGCTTTTTGTGTTTTATTTTTTATAAATTTATCGATATTAAATAATTCTAAAATGTTAAACCAGATACTAGATTAAATATAAGTTCTATTAATACTCCTCCTGCTCCTAAAAATACTGCTCCTACTATATATGGTATCATTGTTTTTTTGTATTCTGCTTTTTCTTGTATTGTACCAGTCATATATTTTATTCCTAAAATAACTAATATTAATACTGATGCAATAATTCCTACTATTTTAAGCCCTCCTGTTATTATTCCTCCTAGTTTTACTAAAGTTACATTATCTCCCATTTCTCCTGGTCTATAATCTTCTGGGTTATCTGCCGGGCTTGTTATATCACTACCATTAACTGAACTTCCTCCTGGTCTTATAACAGTACCTGATATTGTGTATTCTTTATCTTGATTTTTATCTACCTCGTCTTGTGGATGATAATTATTGTCATAAATTTCATTTGCAATTTCTTCCTCTCTTCGATCACTTTCTATTACATTCTGATTTTCTGCTTCAATTTCATTTAATTGATTTTCTTGCTCTTTATTCAATTCATATTTCTCTTGCATTTCATTTATTAATATCTTTGTTAAATCTCCAAAAGAGCCTTTCCTATTATTCAAATATTCTTTATCAACAGACACACTACCGTCAAATGCTATTGGGTCAATATCTCCATATAATTTTCCACTTCCTAAAGGATATTCGACTCTTGGTGGGTAATTTGGATCCGGTTTAGACCAATATTTGTAATTTACTATCTCTTTTAAATATGTTATAGCTAAATCTATTTCTGCCTTTGTATTTATTAGATTCTGAACATCAAAATATTTCAAAAAAGCTTGGGATATGTCATTAGAACTATTGTTTTGAAATACAGCTGCATAATCAGCATTTCCATTTAATCCTAAATATGTATTTACCTCATCATCTATATGGTTATCTTCTTCATTATTAGCATATACATTTGATATATTTATGCAAATCATTATAATAACTATTATTAAACATAATATTCCTAAAATATTTTTTCTTTTCATTTTTTTACCTCTCATATTTTTTCTTACTATATATAGTATAATTCATTTTTCTAGTTATTTCAACATATTACATTTAAAAATATAAAGAATATATATATTGTAATTTATATATATTCTTATTTTTTTAGTCTTTTCCATTTATATGGAATAATTTCATTATTTCTACTATTACTATTGGTGAAAGTATAAGTAATGCTATTTCAATAATATTTCCTACTGGAAGAACTGGAACGCTAAATATATGGCGTAATGCTGGAACTACTAATATAGTAATCATAAGTAATGCTGACACACCAATTGCCAATAATAGTTTTTTGTTGCTAGCTATACCTGTTTTAAATATTGATTTTGTATTATTTCGTATATTAAATACATGTACTAATTCAGATAATGCTAATACAGTAAATGCCATTGTTTGTGCAACTTCTACCTTTAATACTTCTGTAGATAAATTTGCTAAGTCTGCATTTGCCAGTCTTATTTCTTCTATTACTGCATCTGGAGTTGCTAAGCCTAATATAAATGCTACTAATGTAATTCCACCTATCATAATACCTTGGTATATTATTCTCCAAGTCATTCCTTTTGTAAATATTCCTTTATGCTTTTTAGGTTTTCTTTTCATAACATCTTTTTCTGCTGGATCTACTGCTAATGCTAATGCTGGAAGTGAATCTGTTACTAAATTTATCCATAAAATATGAATTGGTAATAATGGTTCTATTAAATTTACATCTATTCCAAATAGACTACCAAGCCAAGGTGTTAGTAGCATTGCTACGAAAATTATAACAATTTCACCTACATTGCTAGAAATTAAGAATTGAATTGCTTTTAAAATATTATCATAAATTCTTCTTCCTTCTTCAACTGCTGATACAACTGTTGCAAAATTATCATCTGTTAAAATAACATCTGCTGCTTCTTTTGCAACGTCAGTTCCTACAATACCCATTGCACATCCAATATCTGCTGTTTTTAGTGCTGGTGCATCATTTACTCCATCTCCAGTCATGGCAACTATTTCTCCATTTTTTTGCCATGCTTTTACAATTCTTACTTTATGTTCTGGGCTTACCCTTGCATATACACTATAATTTCTAATATTTTTTTCAAGTTCTTCTTGTGACATATTTTCTAGTTCTATACCTGTAATTGCTTCTGATTCATTTTCTAATATTCCTAATTTTTTTGCTATTGCAGTAGCTGTAATTTTATGGTCACCTGTAATCATTACAGTTTTTATTCCTGCGTCTTTACATTTTTGTACTGCTAATTTTGCTTCTTCTCTTGGTGGGTCTATCATTCCAACAAGACCTACAAAACATAAATCTTTTTCAATATTTTTCATTTCTTCTTGTGTTGGTATATTATCTATTTCTTTATATGCACATGCTAACACTCTAAGTGCTTCTTTTGCCATATCTTCGTTGTTTTTTTGTATTGAAGAAATATATTCTTGTAAATTATTTTTTACACTTCCATTTTCTAAATAGCTATTGCAGCATTTTAAAAGTTCATCTACTCCACCTTTTGTGCATACTACATATTTATCTCCAATTTTATTTACTGTTGTCATTAACTTTCTTGTAGAATCAAAAGGTAATTCTTGCATACGAGGATATTGTTCATATATTTCTTTTCCATAGTCTAATTTTAGTCCCATGTCTACTAATGCTGTTTCTGTAGGGTCTCCTGCTAATGTTCCATCCTCTGCTATTTTTGTATCATTACATAACATATTAATTTTAATTAGCATATCTGCATTTTCTATATTAGATTTTTCTTCCATTGTATACATAGAATTATTTACAAATATTTTTTGTACTGTCATTCTATTTTGTGTTAATGTTCCTGTTTTATCAGAGCATATTACTGTACTGCTTCCTAAAGTTTCTACTGCTGGTAATTTTTTTATAATTGCATTTTTCTTTACCATTCTTTGCACACCTATTGCTAGTACAATAGTAGATACAGCTGCTAAGCCTTCTGGAATTGCAGCAACTGCTAAACTTACAGCTGTCATAAACATATCTATAGGATTTTTTCCATAACTTAAACCTAATATAAATATGACTATACATATAATAATAGCAACAATTCCTAGTGTTTTTCCTAATTTATTTAATTTTATTTGTAAAGGTGTTACTGTTTCTTCTGTTTCATTTATTATTTCAGCAATTTTTCCAACTTCTGTATTCATTCCTGTTGAAACTACTATTCCTTTACCTCTACCATATGTAATTAAACTTGAAGAAAATAAAATATTTTTTCTATCTCCTACTCCAATTTCTTCATCTGGCATAATTTCTTCTGTTTTTTCTACTGGAACTGATTCTCCTGTTAGTGATGATTCTTGTGATTTTAAATTAGCCGATTCTATTATTCTTAAATCTGCAGGTACATAATCTCCTGTTTCTAAAATAACTAAGTCACCTGGCACTAATTCTTTTGAAGGTAATACTTGCATATTTCCATTTCTAACAACTTTTGCTGCATGGCTGCTTAATTTTTGTAATGCTTCTAAAGATTTTTCTGCCTTATTTTCTTGCATTACTCCAATTATTGCATTAACTATTACTACTACTAAAATTATTATCGTATCTGTAATTCCTTCGCCTTCCATTACTCCTACAATTCCTGATACTACAGCTGCTATAATTAATATTATTATCATAAAGTCCTTGAATTGTTCTAAAAACTTAACTAATAAGCTTTTTTTCTTTTTTTCTTTTAACTCGTTACTACCGTATTTTTTTCTACTTTCTGCTACTTGCTTTTCTGTTAAACCTTTGTCTTTATCAGTATTTAACTTATTTTGTATTTCTTCTACACTTTTAGAATACCATTTTTCTTCCATTAAATTACCTCTCATTCTTTAATTTTTCTATAGTATTTTATTATATATATCTTTATACATCATATATGAAAAAATTTCAATATATATTTGATAAATTATTAGAAAAAAAACAACCTACAAACTGTTTAGTCTGTAAGTTGTTAAAACTTGGAGCAGGTAGCGGGAATCGAACCCGCATAGCCAGCTTGGAAGGCTGGAATTCTACCATTGAACTACACCTGCATTTATATTCTTCAGAACGATTTTTATTATACTGTATTTTTTATATAATGTCAACACTTTTTTTATTTTTTCATAAAAATTTTTATCTAAAATTTTATCTCTAAGAACTACCAAAAATATTTAGCAGTTCTTAGATTTGTTATATTTAAATTTTAAGCTCTAGGATGTGCTTTTTTATATACGTTCTTTAAACCTTCATCTTGAAATTGCATATATACTTGTGTTGAAGATATATCTGAATGGCCTAACATTGTTTGTATTGCTTTTAAATCTGCTCCATTTTGTAATAAGTGTGTTGCAAAAGAATGTCTTAATACATGTGGAGTAATGTCCTTTGTTATGTGAGCTTGTTCTTTATAGTATTTTACTATTTTCCAAAAACCTTGTCTTGTTAAACGTTGTCCATTAATATTAACAAATAAAGCTTTTTCATCTTCACTTTTAATTAATATAGGCCTTGCATCTTGGCAATATTCCTTTAATGCTTTTAAAGACATTGTTCCTAAAGGAATATTTCTTTGTTTATTACCTTGATGGCAATTTACAAACCCTTCTTCTAAATTCACATCATCTATATTTAAGTCTATTATTTCAGAAACTCTCATTCCTGTTGCATAGGCAAATTCTAACATTGCCTTATCTCTTGTTCCTTTTAAATCAACATCTTTTGGTTGTTCTAAAAGAAGCTCTACTTCTTGTGCTGTTAACACACTTGGTGCTTTTTTCTCTATTTTAGGAGATTGAATATTTATAGTTGGATCTTTTTTTATTTTTTTATTTTTTATTAAAAATTGGTAAAAAGATCTAATTGAAGCTAAATTTCTTGATATTGTTGAAGCTTTTTTCCCTATTTCTTGTAAGTATTCTAAATAGTTATGTATATCTTCTTCATTTGCTTTTGCATAATTTATTCTATTTGTTTCTACATATTTATTAAAAAATATTATGTCCCTTCTATATGATTGTAAAGTATTTTCTGATACCTTTTTATCATTTTGAAGAAATTCTAAAAAAAGTTTAATCTGTTTTTCCATTTTCGCTCCCCTATTCTCTATTTTTTTGTTATGTAGAATTTACATAAACCATATATGTTATATCAAATTACACATAAAAAGTAAAGTATTTTTGTCAAAATTCTACAAATTATGTATCTTTTTATTTTTAAAAAGCATAGTTTATCATTTATTAAAATTCTACAAATAATTTGCTAGCATCATCATTAAATTACTTGAAACATATGCCTCAATAAAAGATGCAATTACTAGCCCTATACACATACATATTGAAAAAATTGTATGCCTTACAACTTCTAGTTTTATGTTCTCTTTTCTTTTATCTTTAGTTATTGATGCATATAATTTCATTCCACTAACTGCTATAGCTATCATACATGGAATTATTATTATATTTTGCATTATTATACTAGAGGCTCCAAATAGTAATGCTTTTCCGTAATTCCATACTTGCAAAAATTGATGCTAGTGTATAACCTATGCTTAAACCTTTTCCCGCAATGAATGCATATACTATTGGTATTCCTACAACAGTAGAACCCATGAGCCACAATATAATAGCAAAAATTGCATTACTTATAATTGCATTTTTAAATACTAATGATTCATCTATTTTATAATCTGTTTTTATTGCCTGTATAAATTGTGATAAATATTCCTGAATTTGTTTTCCATTATTTTCTGATACTTGATTTATTAGCATAACACCAAGTACAATACCTATGAAAAAAATAATTGAAATTGTAATATATTCTTTTTTATTATTAGCTATATGTCTTTTTACAATTTCAATTATTCCTATCTTTTTGTTTTTCTTATGTTCCCTCATAATATTTCCACCTTTCAGCTTATCACTTATACATAATGTCTATTCAAAAATATTATTTTTAGAACTTTTTATCTTTTAGTTTATGATATTTTTCCGTATACTCCTCCTCCGTCCAGAGTGTATATTCATGTTTCCTGTTTTTGTCCTAATTATTGTATGTGCTATTTTAGAGCCTACTACTGCCTCTAAATCGTCTTCTGTGAGTTTATGTAGAATTGTCATTTCTGTTCCAAAATGATTTAATAATTTTTCTGTTGTTTTTGCACCTAAACCAGGAATAAATCCAAGTGGAATCTGATAAATATATGGTGGTCTATTTTCTGGACTTTTTGAAACTTTTTTATCTTTTATTAATTCTATTCTATCAAAAACACCAAAAGTTACATTTTTACTACCACATTTTGGGCATTCTTCTACGGGTTCTTTTGTTTCAATTGTTGTTTGACAGTCGTCACAATATGTACGATGGTATTTTCCTAGCTTTGGATCTAAACCGTAATTTGCTAAAACTTTTCTGCCATCTTCATTTTTTAAAGCTTTTACTACTTCTTTAAATGATATATTTTCTATATACATTTTATTGTATTCTCTTGCTATTTTTGGTAATGAATGTGCATCAGAATTAGTTACAAAAGTTTTATTTTCCAGCTCTGAAATTTCATCTGCAAGTTCTGTATCAGAACTTAAGCCTAATTCTACTGCAAATATTTTGTTATATTTTTCTTTAAAAATATTTTGTAGCCTATCAGTGCAATTTCCATAATAGCTTTTATGTGGTGTAAAAATATGTGCTGGAATTAAAATTCCATTATACTTTTCTACTATATCTATTAAGTCATATCCAGATAAGTCAGATCTTTGTGTACTTAATGTTATGTTTTTTATATGATGGCTCATTTCTTGTGAGAAAGCTTCTATATCTTTTAAGTGTGGAAAAAAACAAACATTATGTGCCGCACCTTTATGACCATTTCTTCCTTCTTCTGAAGTTTCTACTTCACTTCCTAATAAAATACAAACTTTATCTTTATATATAATTCCTCCATCTGGAATTTCATATGCTTCACCTGTTTTTAAAAAGTTTTTTATATCTTGAATTACATATGGAGATGCACAGTCTATAATTCCAACTATTTGTATTCCTTTTCTTTCTGCACATTCTTTTGCTATATTTGCAAAATTTAAACTCCTTGCCGCTGTTATCTTTATTGGTTTTCCTTCTTCACTTCTTCCTATGTGTACGTGTAAATCTGCAAAAACTTCTTCCATCTTATTCCCTTTCTTTATCATTTTGTTTTTTTATTGGATTACGAATTACTAGAGTTTCTATTTCATCTAGTGGAATATGAAGTTCATTTGTCTGTACGTTTGAAACTTCTTTTATCATGTCTATCTCCCTCTTTTTAATTTGACTCATAATATATTCATCTGTATTATAAGCATTAATAATTTGTCTTTTTGTATCTTTGGCATCATTTGCTTCTTGTTGCATTTTTTCAAATGCTGGTGTTAATTTATTTCCCATTATACATATACCTCCTGCATTTTATTTACAAATTGCTTAAATTGCTCTAAATATCGATTTTCTTTATCTTTTAGATTTCTATATTCTAATAAAACTAATGCTTCTTCTGGTTTGAAGCCTGGTCTTTCTGGTCTATCTAATAATAGACCTCCATATTGGTCAGCAAGTTCTAAAATATCACTTTCTTTTTCTCTTGGGTTACTTCCACTATATCTATTTACTTCTTCACATATTTTGCAAAATCTTGAATCAAATCCTAATGTTTCTAAATATTCTGCCCCTTCTTTAGCGAAAGATTTAATTTTGTTTAAGTCTGTAATAACTCCTTTTTCTTTTTTACAATTACATAATAAACATGCTGTAATAACATAGTTTCTATCTACATTTATGTTCATTACATCCATAAATAGCTTAGCAATTTGCGTTTTAAATACAACAGATTTATCAAAAAATATATCTACTTTTCTCTCTAAGTAATACATTATTTCCATTTTTCTTATCCAATCTGGTTCAGCAAGAATATAATTTGCAAAAGTTTCTTCCATATCCGCAACTCCCCTACTTTCTCTTTTTTCTTCATTATATGTCAAATTGCTCATCAATTCAATATTGTAATACAAATGTTATATTTTTGTAATATTTTTGTAATAAAAAAACTTGATACGTCTATTTTGCATCAAGTTAATTTTTATATACTATAATTTTAAATTTTCTATTTCTTTTTTTAATTCTTCTATTGTTCCTGTATTATCTATAATGATATCTGCTCTTTCTATAAAAAATTCATTATCGTTTTGAATTTCTATTCTTTTTGACGCTGTTTCTTCTGTTATTCCGTCTCTTTTACAAATTCTTTCAATTTGCTCTTCTTTATTTCCAATTATTGCTATAACAGTGTCACAAATAGAATCTAAACCGCTTTCATATAGTAATGGAGCATCTATTACTATTAGTTCTTTTTCTATGCTACTATTTATTTGTTCTTTTATTTCTTTTATTATATAATCAAAAGTACATTGATTTAATTTTTCTCTTTTTTCGTTATCTTGATATATAATATTTGCTAATTTTTTTCTATTTAATGCACCATTTTTATATACAATATCTTCTCCAAAATTATCTATAATACTATTTAAATACATACTGCCTTTTTTAGATAATTCTCTTGCTATTTGGTCTGCATCTATTACTTCGCATTTATATTTTTTTTCTAAATATTCACATACTTTTGTTTTTCCAGCTCCAGAGCTTCCTGTTACTCCAATTATTTTCATTTTTTATCTCATTCCTTTCCGACTATAATATAACCATATGATTTGTGTAATCTAAATTTGCTAAAGATTGACCTTCATATCCAAGTGTATATACATTTGTTGCAAAAATATCTTTTTCTAACATATGTATTAAATTTTTATTATAGTTGTTATCTATATATTTTTTTACAGATGTTACAATTTGAATTTTTGGATTTATAGTGCAAATATCTGATAACATTTCTTTTCCATTATTATTCATTCCTAAAACTCTAATATATGGAACTATTTTTTTTGAATCTAGCATATCTTTTTTGGTTATTCCTAAAAGTGCATATAATAAAATTCTTTGTATTCTCGTTTGCGTAAATCTTTTTGTTTTTACCATACTAATTAATTCTGACACTTTATTGCAAGAATTTGCTACTTTTTTTATACTATATTCCAGTCCTTCTGATACATCTGGTAAATCTGCTATTTGCTGTGTTGTCATTTTTCTTAATTGATATAATATTTCTTTTTCAAATACTTCTATATCTGTAATTATTCTTCCTTTTTTTATTTCTTCTTTTAGTAACATGTAATTATTATATGGCATTACTTTTCTAATATTATTAAATTCTTCTCTTATTAACATCTTTCTAATAGCTGTTCCACTTGCAAATTCGTCTACTATTTTTTCATCATTATAATATACCTTTTCTCTTTTTACTGATACTGGCATAATATGACTTTTTAATTTTCTAATAGCTTTTAAATATTCAACTGCTAAAGTATTATTGGGTTCTGATAAAATATTTGCATATCTTTTTATATCATTTAGATACATCATAAGTGCATTATCTCTTGCTTTTGGATATGAAATTCCTTTTTGCAATTCATGTGATAATATTGCTTTATATTCTTTTGGTTCATTGCTTAATACTGTTACAATATTGTTTAATGCTGCTAAATCGCTTGTTTCTGTTCCAAAGGATATTGTATCTACTATTTTTAGACTATCTAATATTTTAATTGCTCCTTCTGCGAAGTTTTCTGCACTAGATATACTGTATATAGTTGGTAATTCTAATACTAGGTCTACTCCACTTTGCAATGCCATTTGTGCTTTTACCCATTTATTTACTAGTGAGGTTTCTCCTCGTTGTGCAAAGTTTCCTGTAATTACTGCTATTACATATTTGGCGCCTGTTTTTCTTTTTGATTCTTCTATATGATATAAATGTCCATTATGAAATGGATTATATTCTGCTATAATTCCCAAAACAGTTGCCATTTTATTTCCCCCTTTTAACTTTATACTTGATAAAATTTTCTTATACTGATATAATAACATAAAATGTTAAATTTTACAATGAGGAAGGAAAATTTATATGGGAAATAAGCATATTACAATTTATACTGATGGTGCATGTTCAGGTAACCCTGGTCCTGGTGGTTGGGGATCTATTTTGATGTTTGGAGATTATAGAAAAGAAATTTCTGGTTTTCAAAATGATACTACAAATAATATTATGGAACTTACTGCTGTTATTGAGGCTTTGAAATTGGTAAAAGAGCCTTGTACTATTGATGTTTATAGTGATAGTGCTTATGTTGTAAATGCATTTTTACAAGGTTGGATTACTAATTGGATTAAGAAGAATTGGAAAACAGCTGATGGAAGTCCTGTAAAAAATAAAGAACTTTGGCAAGAATTATATAATTTTACCAAAGTTCATGATATTACTTTTCATAAAGTTAAAGGTCATGCTGATAATGAATTTAATAATCGTTGTGATGAGCTTGCAAGAAATGCTATAGTTAAAGGGTAGGTTTGGAGTGTATAGAAAATATTTTATACACTTTATTATTTATATTCCAGGTAATATACTAAGACATAGGTACAACTGTTGTACGGAATCCGCCAACAAAATTACTACTGCCCATCATGGCGAAAGAAACTAAAACTGCCCGTACTAGAACTATTTAATAAATAACCTCCACGTGTAACAAATGGACCGTATAAACTCACAAAATTTGAATAATCTTTGTTCCATGATGTATTTGCGATTCCTTCTATAGATGTTTCTCTTATGGCATCGCCATATATTTTTGTATTTTTCTTATAGTTTGCTTCACTTGCTTTATTAAAATTTTCTTCTGTATCCAAAACATTAGTATTATCTAATACACTATCATGTGGGTATACCATTGTATATTTTGTACTTTCTATTTTTAATATATCTCCATTATACCCTATTGACTTTCCGAATTTTAGTAAATATTTATGGTTATTAGCTACATATGATGCTGTTCTTTCCCATGTTCCTCCTGATATATCATATATTCCTGTCATGTTTCCAGTTGTTGAAGCTGTTACTCCTCCTTTTTGATTCCATGCATACATACTTCCTGTTGGTGTTGGTGTATTTGCTTTTAATGCTCGTATTTCATCTATTTTTACTACAGTTTCTACACCATCTGTATTTCCTTGTGTCATTCCTGTTATTCCATATACACTATCTACTCCTGATTTTCCAGCAGTTTCTGTTCTTTTTCTATCTCCACTATTTAAACTTGCATTATTTACTGCTATTTCATTTCCATTTTTTCCATCAATACCATATTTGCTATGTGTTAAATAACTTACCATTCCCCATTCACTACTTTTTATTAAGTGTGTATCTGATGAATTTGAGTTAAAACCATATATGTTTCCTTCTTCATTCATTGCTTTTGATATATTATATGCATCATTATGATTAATATAATTCATGCTATATGTTAATGGTTGGAATACTGGATAGCTTATTCTTGTTGCTGTTTTATCATATATTCCATCTAGCCAGTTTCTTGCTGGTTGTGTTGAATCTCCACTTGTACCTGCTTCTACTGCTCTTACCCATCCTGTTTCTTGACTATATGTTTGCGAACTTTTTTTATTTGGTGCAGTATTATTTCCTTCTGGGAATCCTGCTTCAAATTTTGCTACATATATTCCCTCTAATTCTTTATCCCAACCACCATTTGCAAAATCAATACTGCTTTCATTTGTAAAGGCTGGATGTACATAATAATCAGTTGTTGTATCTGCTACTTCTTCTTTTGTTGTTACCCTTTTGGCTGTTTTTATTGTTTTACTTTCTTCATCATAATAATCATCTGATGTTCCTATTAAAAATTTTACATCTATACTTCCTCCTTGTGATTTATCACTTGGGTTTGTATATGTTATTTTATATGCATATCTTGGTATCCATACCCACATACTTCCATCTTGTGTTTTTGTATTTGCCCATTTATTTTGTTTATAGTTGTACCATTCACTATCTTCCCATGTTGTATCCACTACTTGCCCTTTTTCACTTTCTGTTGGTTCTACAAATTTTATTGGACTCATTCCATCTATTTTTTTGGAGCATTCGGTTTTTCTTCTGTTATTTGTTCCGGCTGTTCAGAGCCTCCATTCCCACTTAATATTTTATCAATTTCAGATGACATACTATTAAATCCTTCTTGCGTATTTGCTTCTGCCTCTGCCATTGCATTTGCTCCTTTTTTTGCTTGCTCAAATATTCCGTTATTTCCTAACACCATTGTCATACTAACGGCTGCTAAAATAATTAATATTACTATTGTCACTACTAAAGCTATTAAAGTTACACCTTGTTTATTTTTTAATAATTTTTGCATTTTCTTTATTCTCCTTTTTCATATTATATTTTACAAAATTCTATATACCTTAAATTATATATTATCCTTTTGTTTAATACAATTACATTTCGGTTACATTTATATTTCAATTTTGTTACAATTTTTAACATATATGTAAAAATACCCTACCTATAGTAATAGATAGAGCATTATTCTTTATGCCATCATTTGTCTTATCATCCATATTTTTTTATTAAAATCAGAAATATAATTATCTATAAAAGCTGAAGTTTCCACTACTTGTTTTTCGTCTGCTTGCGTTTTTATATCTTTTGCTTCTTTCATTAATTGGATATAATCATTCATTACTACACTAAATATTTCTTCTTCCTTTACTTTTTTATTTTGAGCTTCAACTAATGTTGCATTTTGTAAATAATCTTTCATAGTTGCTAATGGTTCATAATTTAACATTAATATATGTTCTGCAACTTCATCAATTTGCTTAAATACATCATCATAATATTCTTCTAATTTTTCATGAATTGAAAAGAAGTTCCTTCCTTCTACATACCAATGATAATTTTGTAATTTTCTAAAAAATACGTTTAAATCTGATAAAAATACATTTAAATCTTTTACGATTTTTTCCATATTATCAACCCTTTCTTTTTATGCTTATCTTCTTATTGCCAAAAAATAGATAAGCTTTATTTACTTATCTATTTTTCTCTTTTTTACGTATTATATACATATTACTTTGATATTTTTTATTATCAATTGTTATTCTTCACATTCTTCAAATTGACTATTTTTCTTTATCTAAATTCTACAAGATAATTTATCATACGCTGGTTTTATTATTTTCTCAAATCTACTTGTAATCATCCTTTTATAAAAATCTTTTCTAACATCACTTATATTTGGTGTGTTGTCTATAATATCTCTTATTTTATTCAAATCTATTTTTGGTGTTATTCTTTTTATAGCTTCATTGCATTCCTTATGTTTTAATGAATTTATAAAATCATAATAATTAATTTTCTCACTATTTATTTTAATAGCAGAAGTTGGAAATACATATATTCTTTTATTTGTTTCATCTTCATCTTCTAAATATTCAACCATTTTTTCTTCTGATAATTGCGGGTACAAGCATGATGCACAGTCATAAATTGGTGCAATTTCTACTTTACCTGTATTTCTATTTACAAGAAATCCCCAATTTCCATTATGCCTGTCAAAGTTTCCAAGTAATGCATCTACAATAAACATATTCCAAAAATGTTCACACAGTTCAACAGAATCTATAATTTCTAGTGTTCCAATAGTTTTGAGAATTTCTTCTAATTCAGTTCCATATCCATTTTCTGATGATGATATAACTTGGTTTTTAAAACTTGCAAAATCCTTTAAATCTAAAGTTTTATTTTTTTCATTTAATATAAAATCTTCACATGCAACAGCATATTGTTCTTCATTATTATTTTTATATACTCCTAATAATGTATTTTGTGTTTTTATTCCTATACTTTGGAAAATATTACAAGCAATATATTCGCTAATAGCTCCATTACTATATTTATTTGATGATGGGATTTTTAATAAATATATTTTATCATTATATATTATACATTTCTTTGTTCCATTTGCTCCATTATAACCATTCCACTCTAATTCCTCACAATTAGTAAAATCAATCAATTTCACTATTTTATTCCTCCTTTTTAATTATTAAAAATATATTTTTCTCTCAAATATTCTGCCATTTCTTTTGTTATTTCACCACTATATAAAGCTGAATTAATGGAACCATAAATTTCATCTTTTAGACAATCAACAAAATTACATTTTTTATCATCCTTATATTTTAAATAATTTTCTATATCTTTTAACAAATATTTTGGCAAACACTTTTCTTTTAATATTAATAACTCTTCTTTATCCATAATTATATTTTTTCACTCCTTTTTCTTAGAAACCATTTTCTTGGTTTTTCAATAAACTTCTACTTTAATTATACTATATCGTGTCAAGTTTTCATTATGCAATAATTTAAATATAAAGCAAAAAAATAGATAAGCTTTCTCTCCTTATCTATTTTTTATTATCAATTGTTATTCTTCACATTCTTCAAATTGACTATTATATAAATCTGCATAAAATCCATTTTTTGCAAGTAATTCTTCATGAGAACCTTGTTCTATTATATCTCCATGATTCATTACTAATATTAAATCTGCATTTTTTATTGTTGATAATCTATGTGCAATTATAAAGCTTGTTCTTCCTTTCATTAAGTTATCCATAGCAGATTGAATTTGAATTTCTGTTCTTGTATCTATACTTGATGTTGCTTCATCTAATATTAATATTTTTGGATCTGCTAAAATTACTCTTGCAATTGTTAATAATTGTTTTTGTCCTGCTGAAACATTGCTTGTTTCTTCATTTAGCACCATATCATATGAATTTGGAAGTGTTTTTATAAAATGATGTACATGGGCTGCTTTTGCTGCTTCTATAACTTCGTTATCTGTTGCTTCTGGTTTTCCATAACGAATATTATCTTTAATACTTCCTCCGAATAACCATGTATCTTGTAACACCATTCCAAACATTTTTCTTAAATCTCCACGATTAAATTCTTTAATATTATGTCCATCTACATATATTGCACCTTGATTTACATCATAGAAACGCATTAATAATTTTACCATTGTTGTCTTTCCTGCTCCTGTTGGACCAACTATTGCAATTTTTTGTCCATCTTTTACTGTTGCACTAAAATCATTAATAATTGTTTTATCTTCATCATATCCAAAGTGTACATGGTCAAATGTAACATTTCCTTTTAATCCTTCTGTAGATATTGAATTTTCTACATCTTTTGTTTCTTCTGGCTCTTCTAAAAATTCAAATACTCTTTCAGCTGATGCTATCATTGCTTGTAACATACCAGAAATTTGCGCTATTTGTGCAATTGGTTGTGTAAATTGCTTATTATATTGTATAAAAGACTGAATATTTCCTACTGTTATTTTTCCTTGAATAGCAAAATATCCTCCTAAAATTGCTACTGCTACATAACCAACATTCCCTATAAAATTCATTAATGGATGCATTAATCCTGATAAAAATTGAGATTTCCATCCTGAATGATATAACTCGTCATTTTGTTTTTTAAATTCTTTTAATGCTTTATCTTGACCGTTAAATGCTTTTACAATAAGATATCCACTATATACTTCTTCTACTTGACCATTTACATGCCCTAAATAATCTTGTTGCCTCTTAAAGTATTTTTGTGAATATTTTGCAATAATTCCTACTACAAAAATAGTAATTGGCAAAATTATAATAGAAATTAATGTCATTTCCCAGCTGATAGATAGCATCATTATTATTATTCCTATAACTGTACAAATTGAAGTAATAATTTGTGTAATACTTTGGTTTAAATTTTGCGATAATGTGTCTATATCATTTGTTATAACTGATAATACTTCTCCATTTGTTCTTTTATCGAAATATTGCATTGGTAATTTGTTAATTTTTATTGCTAAATCATTACGTAATCTATATGTTAATTTTTGTGCAACTCCTGTCATTGTAAATCCTTGAATTATTGAAAACAGCGAACTTATTGCATACAAGCCTAATAATGTTAATAATATTCCTGCTATTTTTCCAAAGTCAATTCCTGTTCCTCCTGATAATTTGCTTATTAAACCATTAAAAATTTCAGTTGTAGCATTACCAAGAATCTTTGGACCTACAATGGCAAATATTGTACTTGCTATTGCAAATACTATAACTATTAATAATGACCATTTATAATTTGCTAAATAATTTTTTATTAACTTTTTTGTTGTTCCTTTAAAATCTTTTGCTTTTTCTTGATTTTTATTTTTTCTACCCGTAACTTTTCCCATTGGTCCTGGCATATGCTACATCTCCTTTCCTTCTGATTTATTATTGTTTAATTCTTCTTCTGACAATTGTGATAACGCAATTTGTTTATATGTTTCGCAATTTTTTAATAATTCTTCATGAGTTCCTTTTCCTACTATTTTACCTTCATCTAGTACAATTATTTGATTTGCATTCATTATTGTACTAATTCTTTGTGCTACTATAATAACTGTTTTATTTTCTGTTTTTTCGGCTAAGGCTTCTCTTAATTTTTTATCTGTTTTTAAATCTAATGCTGAAAAGCTATCATCAAATACAAAAATTTCTGGATCAATTGCTAATGCTCTCGCTATTGATAAACGTTGTTTTTGTCCTCCTGATACGTTATTTCCACCTTGTGCTATTTCAGATAAATATTTTTCTGGTTTTGCTTCTATAAATTCTTCTGCTTGTGCTATTTGTGCTGAATTTATCATTTGTTCGTTTGAAATATTTTCTTTTCCATATTTTATATTTGACTCTATTGTTCCTGAAAATAACATTCCTTTTTGTGGTACAAAACCAATTCTTTTCCTTAATTCTTTTTGGCTAACATCTTTTACATTAACACCATCTACAAGTAGTTCTCCTCCTGTTACATCATAAAAACGTGAAATTAGGTTTACTACTGTAGATTTACCACTACCCGTACTTCCTATAATTGCTGTTGTTTCTCCTGGTTTTGCTGTAAAGTCAATATCTTCTAATATTTCTGTATCTGCATCTGGATATCTAAATGATACATTTTTGAATTCTACTAAACCTCTCTTATTTTCATCAAAAGATTTTAGTTCTTTTTTATCTTTTATACTTGGCTCTGTTTCTAGTACTTCTACAATACGATTAGCTGAAACTGATGCTCTTGGTAACATAATTGATACCATAGAAATCATTAAGAAACTCATTACTATTTGCATTGTATATTGTGTAAATGCCATCATATCTCCAACTTGCATAATACCAGCATCTACATTGTGTCCACCTACCCATATGATTAATAGCATTATTCCATTCATAACTAACATCATTGCTGGCATCATAATACTCATAGCTCTATTAACAAATACATTCGTTTTCATTAAAACTTTATTTGCATCATCAAATCTAGCTTCTTCACGTTTTTGTGTATTAAAAGCTCTAATTACAGGTAAACCTGTTAAAATTTCTCTTGATACTAAGTTTAGTTTATCTATTAAATCTTGTAATTTTTTGAATTTTGGCATTGCTACAATAAATAATACTATTACTATAGCCATAATCAATACAACTGCAAGTGCAATAATCCATGCCATAGATGTATTACTTTTTGTAATAACTCTAATAAGTCCACCTATACCTATTATTGGAGCATATACTACAACTCTAAATAATATAGTTAATAATTGTTGTATTTGTTGTATATCATTAGTACTACGTGTAATTAATGATGCTGTTGAAAAATTGTTTATTTCTTTTCTTGAAAATTGTAATACTTTTTCAAATACTTGCTCTCTTAAATTTTTTCCTAGTTTTGCTGCTACCCTAGAAGATAGTAACATAATTAGCACTGCTGCTACCATACTTATAAATGCTATTCCTAACATTTGAAGTCCTGTCATAAATATATAATCATTTTGTATTTTGTCTGTATTCATTCCTATAGCTTTGTATTCTTCTTTTGCCAATGATATAGCTGCTTGGTCTATTATTGAGCCTTGCATAGAATTTAACTTTTTATCAACCTCTTGTAACATTTGCTCAAATTGTTCTTGTGGCATTTGTTTTAAAATATCCATTATATCCATATTTAAAAATAATTGTTTTTGAGTTTCAATTTGCTCATAGGTTAATCCTTGCTCAGACATACTTTGCACAAGTTGCTGTTTTATTTCATTTTGTGTTTGCTCATTATTTAAATTAGATAATATCATAAATGGCTCTACCATATATGTTTTTAGTTCTTCTTGTTCTTCTTCTTTTAAATTCTTTTTTAAATATATATCTTCATTTTCTAATAACGGATATTCTTTTAAGTATTTTTCTCTTTCTTTTTCAGATAATGAGTTTTTATTTATTAGTTCATAATCTTTTAATATTTTTTCATCATCTTTTGTAAATAATAGTAAATTATCCATTTGTGACTTTCTTATTGCATCTGGTGTAGAATATTCTATTCCTCCTTGTTGAATTCCTACATTTACAATTTTAGAAGTATAATCTGGTAATGCTAAGTCTGTTGTAGCTTGTAAACATAACAATGCTATAATTGCAATAACAGAAAGTGCTGAATATTTTAAATTTTTCAATACTTTTAACATATGTTATTTCTTCCTCCTTCTTATTTTTCAATTCCTTTTTTTATGTATTCTAATTTCTTTATAAGGTTATTTCTTTCTTTTTCAAATTCTCTAGTTTTTATTACATGACCAATACTCGAACTAATAATTGCATACATAATATTAATAATAATTTCAAAGTCTTCTTGTGATTTTATATTTAAAGTATCTTTTTTTATATATTTTTCACAAAACTCATAGTGTTTGCACTCATTTTGTATATTATTTTTTCTCCAAAAATAGTTATCTTCTCCAGCTTTTATGTTAGAAAATATTTTGGCATATATTTTTTTATCTTTATGCTCTATTATTTGATTTATGATACTATCGTATATAGTAATAAATACATGTGTAATATCTCCATCAGTATTACTTAAATTTTTGTCTATCTCTTCTTTTAAAATTTTCATTTGATTTTGTATTAAATACATTATTAGGTCTTCTTTTGACTCAAAATATTGATAAAAACTTCCTCTTGCTATTTCTGCCTCTTCTACAATATTTTTTATAGATATTTCTTCTATATTTACATTTGCTAATTCTTTTTTTGCTGCTAATATTATTTTATTTTTCTTTTCTTCTGAGAGTTTAAAAAATGTTTCTGTTGGCAATTTTTTCCCTCCTTTATTAGAAACATGATATATACGTAAAGTGACACAATGTCATTATTATATATGACACTGTGTCACTTTGTCAATGATATTACTGTGAACTTTTTGTGAATTTTGCTTTCACACAATTTTCTTTAACTTTTTATACATATTCTATTTTCCTAAAAAATATGATTTATTTTCATATTTTGTATGTAACATTTTTTGTGCTTTTTCTCCTAGTGGTTCTCCATAAAAATCACTATATGCCCTTAATGCTTCAAAATTTAAATAGCTAAATCGATTTTGCATTTTACTATCATTTTCATATAATAAATTCATTCTTGTTTGCTTGCTTTCTTTAGCATTAAGCATTGGTAATTTAGGTTGACCTCCTCCGCCAGCACAGCCACCTGTACATGCCATTACTTCTATAAAATCATAATTTGAATGTTCATTTTCATTCATGCTATCAAGTATTCTTTTTGCATTACTCATTCCTTGAATTACACAAACTTTTATAGATTTATCTCCTATATTTACAGTTGCTTCTTTAACTCCTTTTAAGCCTTGCACTTCTACTAAATTTATAAGATTATCTGGTGGGTTTGAATTTGTAATATTATAATAAACTGTTCTTAATACTGCTTGTGCCACCCCTCCAGAAGCTCCAAATACAAGTCCAGCACCACTTCCTTTTCCCATAATACTATCAAATGAAGCATCTTTTAATTCTGCAAAATTAATATTTTCTTCTTGTACCAATTTTATTAGTTCTCGTGTTGTTAATACATAGTCTGTATCTTTTAAACCATTTGTTACAAATTCTTCTCTATTAATTTCATACTTTTTAGCTGTACAAGGTGCAATAACTACATGTAATATATCTTTAGGGTTTATTCCCATTTTTTGTGCAAAATAATTTTTTACTGTAATTCCTTGCATTGCAATAGGGCTTTTAGTAGTTGATAAATTTTTTATAAATTCAGGATAAAATATTTCCACATATTTTACCCATGCAGGACAACAGCTTGTAAATTGTGGTAATTTGTTAGATTCTTCTTGCAATTTTTTTGTTAATTCTGCTGCTTCTTCTATAATTGTCATATCTGCACCAAAAGTTACATCTAGTACATAATTTGCTCCTAGTTCTTTTAATAAAGCTACCATTTTGCCTTCTTCAAACTCTATTTTATTTTCAAATTCTTCTGTTAGAGCAACTCTTACTGCTGGTGCAGTACTAATTATTACAATTTTTTCATGTTTTTTTATTATTTCTTTTACTTCTTTATAATGATATCTTTCGCAAATTGCATCAACTGGGCAAATATTAGCACATTGCCCACAGTTAATGCAAACCGGATCATCATTTGTTTGTTTTAAATCATACATTTTACCTACTGTTATTTCATTACAGCATATATTTTTACACATTCCACATTCTACACATTTATCTTTAGAAAAAGTAATACTTATATTATCTTTATCTATTGGTATAACTATATCTTTATTTTCATATTTTGTCATTTATTTTTTATTTTCTACCTTTCCTTTGTTCAATTTTATCTACCATTTACATTCTATTGTTCAATTATAGTTCTATTTTGCACTTTATTTTACATTCTATCTGGCATTTGCATTCCTAATAATTCTGCACCTATTTTTAAAACTTCTCCTACTACTTTTGTTACATATAAACGTGCATTTCTAATTTCTTCTTCTTCCACTAATACTTTATTGTTGTTATAAAAGCTACTATATGCTTGGCTTAAATCTATTAAATATCTTGAAAGAATTGATGGTTCTTCTTTTTCTGTAACTTGAATTAATATATTTTTAAATTGGTATAATAATTTTGCAATTTGCATTGTGTCTTTATCTTTTATATATTCAAAATTAATCTTACTACAATTTAATTCTGGATTACCTGCCTTTTCTAATACACTTTTTGTTCTTACATAAATATATTGAATATATGGACCTGTTTCACCTTGAAAGTTTAATACTTCATCCCAATTAAATATTTCATCTTTCATTCTATTGTTTGATAAATCATTAAAAATTACAGCTCCTAATCCTACTCTTTTTGCTATTTCATCTTTATTTGGTAATTGTGGATTTTTCTCTTCTATTATTTTTCTAGCTCTACTAATTGCTTCTATTAATAAATCTTCTAATTTAACTATTGTTCCTTCTCTTGTAGACATTTTTCCTGAATCTAGTCTAACCATTCCATATGGAACATGTTCTAAACCTTTTATATATTTTTCTTCTAAACCTAATAATTGTGCTACTGTAAATACTTGTTTAAAATGTAATATTTGTTCATATGAAGTTACATATATTGCTTTGTCATAATTATATGTACGTGCACGATATAAAATAGCTGCTAAATCTCTAGTTGCATATGTAGTAGAACCATTAGATTTTCTTATTATACATGGTGCTGTCTCTTCTCCTATTTCTACTATTTCAGCACCTTCTGATTTTATTAGTTTTCCTGATTGTTGTAATTTTTCAATTACCTCGTCCATTTTATCAGAGTAAAAAGATTCTCCATTCCATGAATCAAATTTGCTACCTAATAAGTCATATACTCTTTGGAATTCTTTTAAACTTAATTCTTTAAATTTTTTCCAAATTTCTAAGCAATATTCGTCTCCTTCTTCTAATTTCTTAAAATTATCACGACATGCTTGTAATACATTTTCATCTTCTTCACACAATTTATTAATACGTATATAAATTTTTGTTAATTCATCAATTGGTTTTTCTTCAATCAAATATTCGTCTTTCCATCTTTTATATCCTTCTATTAATTTTCCAAATTGTGTTCCATAGTCTCCCAAATGGTTTACACCTGTTACATTATATCCTAAATATTTATATATATTGTATAAGGCTCCACCTATTACAGTTGTACGTAAATGACCTATATGAAATGGCTTTGCTATATTAGGTGAAGAATAATCAATTACAATATTTTTATTATTCCCTACTGTATATGAATTTTCTATTCCAAAATCGCCTTGCTCAAATACACTTTTTATAAAATATATTTGATTCATAAAAAAGTTGATATATCCACCTACTATTTCTACTTTATCTATTAATTCATCATTTTGCACATCTAATTTTTCGTAAATTTCTTGTGCTATTATGTTTGGAGCTTTATGAAAGATTTTTGCAAGTTTGAAACATGTAAAAGCATAATCTCCCATTTTCTCATCTTTTGGAATTTCTATACATTCTTCTACTTGTGCTTTTTCTAAAGTTGTTTTTTCCATTATTTTTTCTACTATATATTGTTTAAAATCTATCATTATTTTTCTCCTTTTCTCATTTTTTGCTTTTATTATTTTAGCAAAAAAGTGCTTAAATTGCAAGTTATTTACCGTTTTTCTACAATTTCTACTATATCTGCAATATATTCTCCTATCACTGGTATATTTAATGATACTATCTTTTGTAAAACTATAATTAATACAGCTGTAATTATTGTTACTCCTATTCCTATTCCTACACCTTTTGCTATTCCTGAAGTAAATTGCCTAAATAACATTTTTCTTCTATTTTGCAGCAATTCTGATATTTCTATTAAATTTGATTTTATTAAATTTTGGTTTAGCTCATCTATTTTTCGTTCTAATAAATTTATTTTATTTTTTCTTTTTATCTTATAATAACTCAAAAAAACACACACCTCTTCTTTATCATTTATGGTGTGTATTTTTTTTATTTTTATACTTGAATTATTGTATTTCGCCTGCAACAGTATTAGTTACGTTTGAATCTAAATTTATAATATTATTTTGAATTTCATTTTTTTGTTTTTCTTCTTTTTCTACTGCTGTTTCTAATTTATTAACTAATTCTTGTAATTTTTTTACGTCTTTTCCTATCATTTCCCAATCATTACTTTCATTTGAAGTTGTTAAGTTATTATTTGCTTTGATTATAGCTTGCACTAAATCTTCTACACTGTCTGTATTTTCTACTTCTATTTCTACTGCGTATTGAGAAACTAATTTTGCTAATGCCTCTTTTAGGTTATTACCTATTGCAACTTTGCTTCCTGAAGCTACTACTACTTTTTTCAATATTGGAAGTGCCTCTTCTGTTTCTGCTGTACTTATTTGATAAATTGGTTCTACATACAATAATGTATTTTGAAGTGGAATTATTTTTAAATCTTTTATAATTTTAGTTCCTGTTACATTTAAGCTTTCTATTTCTTTTGCTATAGTTTCGTCTTGTTCTAGCTGTGTATCTAATTGCATTGGACCTAAAATATTGCTATCTGCTGAATATTTATATATTGTTAGTTTTGAATTTCCACTATTATCATATGTTCCTACTAAATATGAAATTAAATTTTGTTTTCCATATGGAGTGTATGGCAATACTAAGCCTAATTGTGGTTCTTCTGAATTTACTAAGTTTGCCATTATATAATATGGTTCAATTTCTGTTCCATTTTTAGTAAGTACTCTACCTGCATTGTGTGTAGCTATTTTCCAAGTATCATCTCCACGATATAATACATCTGGTTGTACATTATGATATCTTGCTATAATATCTGCTTGAATTTTATATAAATATTCTGGATAAACAAAATGTTCTAAAATATCTGCTTGTATAGTTTTATCTGCTTCTTGGAATAGTTCTGGATAAATTTTATCATATGCCATAACTATTGGATCATTTCTGTCTGTAATATAAAACTCTATTGTACCATCATATGCATCAATTAAAACTTTTACAGAATTTCTAATATAATTTAATTCCATTTTTTTTGTTGGTGTTAACTGCATAGTAGTTTTTTGTGAATATGGATATTGATTAGATACTGTATATGCATCTAATACCCATACTAATTTTCCATCGTCTGTTACTACCATATATGGATTTTCGTCATATAATAAATATGGCATTACTGTTTTTGCTCTTTTTATTATATTTCTATTTGTTAATATTTTACTATTATCTGTTACATTACCTGAGAATGCAAGTTTTAGATCTCCTTCTTTAATTGATAAAATTAATCTATCTAATAAATTTAATGATAGGCCAGCTTTTCCATCATATATATTTTCTGCATTTTCTGCATCACTTGATTCTAGTTTAGGATAATCGAATTCTTTTTTGTCTTTACTATTTGTAACTACTGTATCATCTGTTTGCATTCCATAGTAAATACGTGGTTCTGATATTGATATTATATCATTATTTTCAAAACCTTTTTGAACATGGTTTAATGTTCCATCATTATTTGTATTGGTTGCAGAAGTAATAATTGCTCCATATCCATGTGTATATTCATATGTTTTATTATTATATGTTCCAGAACTATTAACTACAATTTCTCTTGGAGAAATATATAATAATTGTTCTTTACCATTTATTGTATACTTTTGTAAGCTCGCGTCACGGTATGAATAATATCCTTTTGCTGTTTGACTATTTCTTAAATCTTTTAGTAATACATCTTTACTTACAATTGATATATTATCAATTGTTTCTTGATTTTTCTTAATTTCTTCTGATGTAATTGCCGTTGACTCTTGCAATGTAATTTCGTCTATATTAATTCCATATGCTTCTTTTGTATATTTTATATTATTCTCTATATATCTTTTTTCTTTATCTAATTCTTGATTATTTACAAAAATTAAATTAAATCCCATTATTACTACAAATAAACCAACTAAATATGTAGGAACACCTGCAACAGATATTATTACTTTTTTTGTTTTTCCTTGTTTAAAATATTTAATTGCTAAATATACTGAAACTACAATTACTACTGCTAAAATTCTATATCCCCAAAGTTGAATTGTTACATCAGCAAATCCTGCTCCATACAAAGAATATGTACTTTCATCATCTTGCAAACTTATAAATTTATTTGTTTCTATATCAAATGTTTGTATAAATACAAATGTAGCAAATACAACTGCAAGTATCATAATACTATTTGCTAATTGTTTTATTAATTTGCTGTTTTTTAAAGTTTTTCTATCTATTCCATCAAAAAACATATTAAATGTTATTATATAATATACAATTGTATATATTGTAAGGAATATTATTGCTATCATCGCATACCATAACATAAATTCTATAAAAGGTTGAATAAATACAAAATATGATATATCTATTCCAAATAAAGGATCTGTCATCCCGAATTCTATTGAGTTAAAGCACATTAAAGCTTTTTCCATTATTATATTAGATGTGCACATACTAACAATAATTGCTACAATAAAACTTATTGATTTATTTAACAGTTTTGGCATTGGCTTGTTTTCTTGTGCGAAAAATTCTGATAACCCTTTTTTTATTTTAGAATTTGTGAAATACATTAAGCTATAAATTACTATAAAATTTATAACAAATGTAGTTGCCATATAATTTAAATTTCTCCAGAAAGAGTTTACATATCTTTCTCCTAATTCATATGTTTCTAAATATGTTCCTCTTAATATTACATATCCTATTATTGCTACAATTATACTGAAAATTAAAACTATAATTGGTCTTATTTTTTTATTTTTTACTTGGTTTTCTTTTGTGGAAGTTTGATTATTTTTTTCTTCCATATTTACCTCATTCTTTCCTCTGGTTAGAAATCTTTAATTGAAAACAATTATACTTCTTTTTCTAGACTTCTTCCTTCATATTATTTATTACTTTCTACTAATGCTTCTACAAAATCTTTACTATTAAATTCTTCCATATCGTCCATTTGTTCACCTACGCCAATAAATTTAATAGGTATATGATTTTCTTCTACAATTCCTAATACAACTCCACCTTTTGCTGTGCCATCTAATTTTGTTAGTATTAGTCCATTTATATCAACTGCTTCTTTAAATGCTTTTACTTGTTGAATTGCATTTTGACCAGTTGTAGCATCTAAAACTAGTAATACTTCTTTTGAAACATCTGGTAATTCTTTATCAATTACTCTTTTAATTTTTAGTAACTCGTCCATTAAATATTTTTTGTTATGTAGTCTTCCTGCTGTATCACAAATTAATACATCTGCATTTTCTTCTTTTGTTCTTTTTATTGCATCAAATACAACAGATGCTGGGTCTATTCCTTCTTTTCCTTTTATTACTTCACATTCTGCTCTTTTTGCCCATACTTCTAATTGTTCTACTGCTGCTGCTCTAAATGTATCTGCTGCTGCTATTACTACCTTTTTACCTTGTTTTTTTAGTCTGTTTGCTATTTTTCCTATAGATGTAGTTTTACCAACTCCATTTACTCCAACTATTAGTATTACTGAAGGATGTGTGTTTAAGTGTAAGCTTGCATCTTCTTGGTCTAATATATTTTGCATTTCTTGTTTTAATGCTGATTTTACTTCTGGCTCTTCTTTTATATTTTCTTTTTTTACTCTTGCTCTTAAATTATTTATCATCTTTACAGATGTTTCCATTCCTACATCTGACATTATTAATGCTTCTTCTAATTCATCTAATAATTCTTCATCTACTTTTCGGAATCCACTAAATACTTGATTTATTTTTTCATCAAAGGAATTTTTTGTTTTACTTAAACCTTGTTTTAATTTTTCAAAAAATGACATTCTTTTCACCTTTCTTATTTTATATCTTTTTATTGTGCTAATTTTTAAACTAGCATATATATTTTAACATATTTTTTGGAAAATGTGTACTATATTTATAAATTTTTTGTTATGTTGTAATAGAAAAAATCAACCTTTACAGTTGATTTATCAATATATCGCCATAATGCGACGATTTTATTTAGGTGGAGCTAATGAGGGGAATCGAACCCCTGGCCTGCAGATTACGAGGCTGCCGCTCTACCAACTGAGCTACAATAGCATGTTTAATTTATTTATATATTTTTATAATCTATAATATATAAATTTTGTCTATTTTATCATATATCATTTGATAAAAGTAGGAAAATAAATTCTCCTACTTTTATTTAATATTACATATCTTCATTTTCGTCTTGTTCATCATCAAAATCTTCTAATTCTTCTGAACAAGCACTGCATGATTCACAGTGTCCTGAACAATGTTCTTCTTCATTCCAATCTAATTCAATTAGATTTTTGCATTCTGGACATTTTACTTCTTTTAGATTATTTTCATCATTTATATCTACTACAAATTGATGATTACAATATGGACATACAATTTCAAAATCAAATTCATCTTCTTCATAAATATCTGATGTGATTTCATGAATATTATCATTTAATTTTTCCATTTTTACTTCCATTTGTTCTAATCTATCTTCTAATTCATTAATTTTGTCATCTGATGATGTTACTATTTTATCTATCATATTAATATACATCATTGATAACTCAGCCATTTTTTCTTCTATAAATTTTGCTTCTTCTGGATTTTTTATTGTATTTTTTATATCTGTTATAATATTTTGATATTTTTCTCCTAAATCAGGCATAAACTTTCCTCCACTTTCTGCATACACAATTTTATTATTAAACTCTTTCCATATATTCGCCAGTTCTTGTGTCAATTCTAATAATATCACCTATATTAACAAATAAAGGAACTGATACTTCATATCCATTTTCTAATTTTGCTGGTTTTCCAGATGTTGTAGTTGTATTTCCACTAAATCCTGGTTCTGTATATGTAACTTCTAATTCTACGAACATTGGTGGTTCTACTGAAAATACATTTCCTTTATATGAAAGAATTTTTACATTCATATTTTCCTTAATATATTTTAAAGCATCTCCAATTTGTTCCTTGTTTAAAGGCATTTGTTCGTAAGATTCATTATCCATAAAATAATATAAATCTCCATCAGCATATAAATATTGCATTTCTCTTTTTTCAATTTCTGCTCCTGGATATTTTTCTGTTGGGTTAAATGTTTTTTCTAATACTGCTCCTGTTATTACATTTTTTAATTTTGTTCTTACAAAAGCTGAACCCTTTCCTGGTTTTACATGTTGAAATTCTACTACTTTATATACGTTTCCTTCCATTTCAAATGTTGTTCCATTTCTAAAATCTCCTGCCATATATACTTCTGCCATATTATTTACCCCTTTCTAACTTCTTGTTTAAAATCATTTTTTATAATAACACAAAAAGTAATAAAAATCAATAGTTTGTAAATTTTTATGTATACTTTGTTTACACTTTATCTACTATAGTATAATTTTTATCAGATTTTGTTAAATTTATACATCCATTTTTTAAAATTAATACTGTATCTTCTATTCTTACTCCAAATTTTTCTGGAATGTATATTCCTGGTTCATTTGTTATGACCATTTTTTCTTTTAAATTTATATCTTGATTAGATATAAATGGATATTCATGTATATCTAATCCTACTCCATGTCCTAATGCATGCACTAAATCATAACCATTTAGTTCAAAGTCATTTTTTACTAATCTTGTTAATATTTTAGCATTTGCTCCTTCTTTCATTTCTTTTTCTGTTTGAAGTTGATTATTTAAAACTAAATCATATATTTCTTTTATTTGTTCTGGAATATATCCTGCAAATACTGTTCTTGTCATGTCTGAGCAATATCCTTCATATTTACAGCCAAAATCTATTGTAATAACGTCTCCTAATTCTATTTTTTTGTCTGTTGGAATTGCATGCGGTTTAGAAGAATTTTTACCAGATGCAACTATTGGTGGAAATGATACATCTTCTGCTCCATTTAATTTGAAAAATCTTTCTATTTCTAATGCTATTTCTTTTTCAGTTTGACCTATCTTTATAAATTTTTTTAAATGTTCAAAACATTTATCTGTAATTTCACAAGCTTTTGTTATTTTAGAAATTTCTTCATCATCTTTTATCATTCTTTGTTTTTCTATTATACCTTCTGTTTCTTGCATATTATTTATTTTGTATCTATGCATACATTCTTTATATTGTGCATATGTCATGTCATTTTCTTCAAATCCTACATTTTCACAAAATAAAAAGAAATTTTCATATTCATCTGTTGTAAAGTCTTTGTATTCATGTACAATTATTTCGTCATCAATGGTCAAAATACTATTTACTTCTTCTACATATCTTGCATCTGTTAAATATATATTTTCTTTTCTAGTAATTAATAAAGTACCTTCTGCTATTATTCCTGTTAGATATCTTATATTGTTCTGATTTGATATAATCATTCCTTCTAAATCTAACATTTTCATTTTTTCTCTTAACCATCTTATATTTGCATTCATAGTTTTATTCCCACCTTACAAATTAATTATCCTTTATACATACCTAGTGTAAATATTTTTAGCAATACATATATTAGCATAGCACTTGGCACTATCATTACAATAAATGCTGATATTACAATAAAAGGTCCAAATGGAATATATTCATCTGTTTTTCTTATTTTTGTTACTATTAATATAATACTTATTATTGCTCCTAGTAAAAATGAAATTAATGATATTATAATCATATTAGTCCAGCCAAAAAATAGTCCTAATGCTCCCATTAATTTAACATCACCAAATCCCATTGCCTCTTTTCCAGCTATTGCTCCACCTATTATTGTTATTAATAAAAATATTCCTGCTCCTACTAAAGAACCTAGCAACATATTAATTGCAATATTTATATTGAAAATTCCTTGTATTACTGTAATTACTAATCCTATTTCAAACATTGTTAGGTTTAATCTGTTTGGTATAATTTGCAACTTCCAATCTATCATAAATGCTGAAATTAACATTGGGCTTAACAGCATATATTTTATTAATTCTAACTTAGATAATATACTATTGCCCCACCCAATTGTTGCTAAAAGTGTCATATATATTATTGCCATAATTAACCATAGTAAATATTTTGGTTTTGTGCTTTTTAAATATTTTGTAAAAAATTCTTTTGAGATTACTTTTTCATATTCTGGTAATCGTATATTACACCAGTCTATACATTGACCTGCTATAATTCCTAATATCCCAACTACTATATAATATATGATGTTGATTTCATTTATAAACATTTTCTATTTTCCTTCCTCTTTTGATTTCCATTTTTTTATTACATAATTTTCTATTGGTCTTTTTATTTTTGTTACAAATATATCTTTTTCTGCTATTGGTTTTAATAAAATTGGATATAATCCTAATCTATTTGCTCCTATTATATCTGTAAATATTTGATCACCTACTGTTGCTATATTTTCATTTTTTATTGTTTTATTTTGTTCTTGTATTTTATTTATTGCTTTTTTAAAGCCTCTTTTTAATGGTTTTGTAGCAAAATAGAAATATGGAAGTTGTAATTTATTTGCTACCATTTCTACTTTTTCTTTTTTATTACTGTTTGAAAGTATGCAGCATATTATTCCTTCTTCTTTCATTTTATTACACCATTTTATGGTATCTTCTGATATGTTTTTATCAAAATCAATTAATGTGTTATCTACATCTAATATAAGTGCTTTTATTTGATTTTGTTTTAAAAATTCATTGTTAATATCTGATATTTTTTCAAAGTATTTTTTAGGATATAATATCATGATTTCCTCCCTTTATTTATACACATTTATATTATCAATATGTATAGCATTTGTCAAGAAAATTATTCCTACTATTTGTAAATTTGTGAAAATTCTTTTTAATTTGAAACGTTATCTCTTTTCTATAGAAAAAGAAACGTCCTGCATTTCGGCGTTTCTTTTAAATTTGTAATTTACTTTTTTTAAAGTTCTTTTCAATTCTGTATTTTTACATGTCTAAATAATAATTTAAAATATTTACAATATTGTATATATTATTCTCCTACAGTATATTTACTCACCCAATATCCTGTTAACTCTTTTCCATCAAATTTAAATGCTTCTGGTATCTGATATCCTTGTGTTACATCTACTGATGTTCCTTGCAAAAATCTTACGTCTGTTCTTCCTTTTGCTGGTTGTGCTTGTTGGGCGGGCGTTATTTTAAATTCATATCTTGGTATCCATGTATAATATGTTGTTAAATTTCCATTTTTCACTACTATGTTTGCCCACCTATTTTCACTATAATCATACCAATTTTTTGGCATATTGTTTCCATTATTTGTTATCTTATCTCCTATTGTTTCTTTACCGCTTTCATCATATAATACGTAGTGTGTTACTTCTGTATTAAATCCACTTAAATCTGGTGTATTGGCTATTTGTGTTTTCACTTGTTTTGTAACCGAGCCCTTATATTTATCTGTGGCACTTTCTCTTACTTCTATTTGTATTGTATATGTTGTATTTGCATTTAAACCAGTATATGTAAATTTTTCATTTTCACTGTTTGTACTTCCCTTTTTCTCTCCATTTAAATAATAATTATATGTTAATCCGGTGGTTACCCCACTTCCTCTTACTCCTTTTGTTTTTATTTCGCTATTTGTGGTTGTTATTTCTGATTCAAATGATGGACCTACTATATCTCCTACAGTATATTTGCTCATCCAATATCCTGTTAACTCTTTCCCATCAAACTTAAACGCCTCTGGTATTTGGTAGCCTGATTCTACTGTTGTACTTGTTCCTTGCATAAACCTTACTATACTTCTTTCATTAGCTTGGTCTAATTTAAATTGATACCTTGGTATCCACACATAATATATTTCCCCTTCATTATTTCTTGTTACTATATTAGCCCATTCACTTGATCCATAATCATACCATCCTTCAGGTGGTTGTTCTGTTATTGGTATTGTTGAGTGTTCATTTCCATTTTTATCATATGTTACATAAAATGTTGTTTCTTTATTAAATCCACTTAAATCTGGTGTGTTTACTACTGGCGAATCGTATTCTTTTGTCATGCTTCCTACTATTTCGCCTTTACTATTTAAAGCTGTTAAGTTTATTGTATTATTTCCTTTTCTTAAATTACTAAATTCTATTGTTTGTGCTACTATATTATCTACCTTATTGCTATCTGTTATTGTTTGTATTATTTTTCCATTTAACGCAACTGTATAGCTTGTTATCTTGTTATTATTTGTTATTGTCGTATTCAATGTTATATTCTTTAATGTTACTACTCCTTTTGTTACTGTCATATCATAATTTATTGTTGTTGGGCTGATTGAATCTCCTACAGTGTACTTGCTAACCCAATATCCAGGTAATTCTTTTCCATTAAACGTAAATGCTTCTGGTATTTGCCATGTACTATCTTTTGCTATTCTTTCTTCCCATGTTGTTACATTTCCATCTGGATCTTTGTAACTATTATCTACATCTATAAATTGTACTTCACTTCTTTCTGTTTCATGATTTAATTTAAAACAATATCTTGGTATCCATGTATAATATAGTTCTTGTCCTGCATTTTCTATATATATATTAGCCCATTTACGATCTTTATAACTATACCAATTTTCTGTAGGTCTATATTTTATCCAGTTTCCTGGAACTAAACTTCCATTTTCTCCCACTTCTAAGTATCTTGTCCTATCTTTTGCAAATCCATTGCTTAAATCTGGTGTACATACATATATTCCATTTACATTTTCATACTTTCCATTTACTATTACTATTCCTTTTGGTGGGCTATATTCTAATATTGGTATATCTATATCTCTACACCACTTCTCTTGATTTTTATTATTTTTAACATTTGGATTTGACACATAATACATTTCTCCTTTATATACTACTATATATTCTTCTTCTGTTACACTTATTTCTGGCAGTATTTCTCTTATATCTATTGTAACATCTTCAACTTCTAAGTCCTCTATGAATTCATCTAATATTGCTTGTTTAAGCATTTCTCCTGAATTTATGTTTTTAGTATCTGTACTTATTTCTTGAGTTACTTTATTTAGTACATACAAGTCTGTTAGCTCTTTATATGATGACATTTTTGCTTTAAAAGCTGCTTCTCCAGCCTTATCTATTAATCCATTATTTAGAATAAGATTTATTGACACTGCCGATAATATTACTAATATTACTATTGTTATTATTAACGCAATTAATGTTATTCCTGTATTCCTTTTCAACTTTGTTCACTCCTCCTTTTCCATTTATTTATATTTTTATAAACATATTATTTATTATTCTTTCTTTTTCAGTCATAGTATAACCATTTACATTTTTTTTTAATATTTTTTATAATTAAATATGAATCTGCATTCTTAGCATGTCCAATCCATGAATTTAAACTAATTGATGCTTTTTTAAAATCTATTTTATTTTCTTCATATAATTTATTCCATACTTTTACTCTTTTATATATTTTCTTTTTAATTGGTAGAACTAATCCAACTAGACGAACTCGCTATAACATAATCCCTATTATTAGAGACTTTAGATTATACCCCACTTACCTCAAAGAACAAGGAGCAGAACATATTAAAGTCCAGCGCCACAGACCGCCACTGCACGACCAAGATGGTCGTTGCCCGGATTGGTGTAGCCGAAAGAGAACAGACCATAACTACCACCGCGCCCGAAACCATCGCCAGAACCAATCCAACTAGAATAACTCGCTTGGTGCCATCCAGCACAACCTGGGTTTGCTACTGTTTTGCTTCCTAGTGCATCTCCTGGCTTTGCTGAATTTCCATTTGTTGTATACAAATCATAATATCTTGCATTTACTCCTGATAAGGTGTTGGTTGTTGCAATTCCAGAAGTCCATTCATATTCCCCTGTTGGAAGCATTACTCCTGTATTATTTCCCGTTGTTGTTGTTATTACTTTTGCATTACTTGGATTTCCATATCCAGATACCGCTAATATTGCCATTGCTCCATATTCTGTTGTTCTCATTTGATGTACATCTATTCCATTTGATGTATTCGGTGTTAAATCACTTTGCAATGTTTCTGTTAATCCCATTGCTCCATCTGCTGCTTCCATTTTTCTTATATTTCCCACCCAATTTGTTAGAGTATCCTCTTTTGTCATATGTGTATTTGGATTTGATTGTAACGCTGCTTTTACATTTCCACTTCCTAACATTATCATGCTAATTAATATTATTATTGATATTCCTATTTTTTTCTTCTTCATCATTTTCATTCCTTTCGCTCTGCTAAAGACAACCATATAATATGAATTGTATCTCTCACAAAAAAATTTTATATAGTTGATGAAAAATATACTACAAACATACAACTATTTTTATATACTTTCCATCTTTTTTATACTTTGCTATTTTTTACTTAATATTGTACACATAAAAATAGACAGCAAAATCAACCTGTATTTAGTACAGGTTTTTTATTGCTATCTATTTTTAATTTATTTACATTGTTTTTGATTGTTATTTTTTCATTAAATTTGTTGCTATATAGTTTAATTCCAAATTGAATAAACAGACTCTTTCTCTCTCTACAGTTGCAAGGGTTTGAAGGTTTTTGTTTTTTCATTTTTTACTTCTTTTTATTCTTTTTTTGTTTCATTATACAACATATATAGGCATTTTTCTATATCTATTATTTTACAATTTTATTACATTTATATTACATCTTTTTATTGCACAAAAAAGATGAAGTTGCATTTATTTTACAATTCACCTTTTAAAGTAACCTTATATTACTATAAAATAATACAAATTAATCCTCCACTTCCTTCGTTTACTATTCTTTCTAATGTTTCTTGTAGTTTCATTTGTGCATCTTCTGGCATTCGTGATAATTTATTTTGTAATCCTTCATTTACTAATTCATGTAAGCTCTTTCCAAAAATATTAGATTCCCATATTTTTTGTGGGTCTGTTTCAAATTCTGATAATAAGTAATTTACTAATTCCTCAGACTGTTTTTCACTGCCAACTATAGGTGATACTTCTGTTTCTACTTCTGTTTTTATTAAATGTATAGATGGTGCTCTAGCTTTTAATTTTACACCAAATCTTGAACCTTGTTTTACCATTTCTGGTTCATCTAATATTAATTCATCCATAGAAGGTGTAACAATTCCATATCCTTTTGCTTTTACTTCTTCTAATGCATATGCAATTTTATCATATTCTTTCTTACTTTTTGCAAGTACACTAATTGTAGAAAATAAATCGCCTTCATTATGTATTTCTACCCCTGAAATTTCAGTTAAAATTTGATAAAATAGCTCTTCTTTTAGTTCTATTGAAATATTTACAAAGCCACTACCTAGTAATATTTCTTCTACTCTTGTTCTTTGTATAATTTCTGTTTTTTCAATTTTAGTTACTGCTGAATCTACTTGTTTTAATAATTTTATATTTTTAAATGTTTCTTTTATTTCCTTATATAATTCTTGTTTTAGCCAATGAGTTTCTTCTAATCCATTAGTCCAACGAGGAAAATTAATGTTCATTCTTTCTATTGGGAATTCGTATAAAATTTTTCCAAAAATTTCGTTAATATCTTCTATATTTAGAGAAGAACAGTCAGTTGGCAATACAGATATTTCATATTTTTGTTCTAAACTTTTTGCTAATGAAATGGTTTCTTCTGAATGTGCATCTGCTGAATTTAATAACATAATGAAAGGTTTATTTAATGCTTTTAACTCTCTTACTACTCTTTCTTCTGCTTCTACATAATCTTCTCTTGGAATATCTGTAATGCTTCCATCTGTTGTAATTAATATTCCTATTGTAGAATGCTCTTCAATTACTTTTTTTGTTCCCATCTCTGCGGCTTGTTCAAAAGGTATTTCTTCTTCACTCCATGGTGTTTTTACCATTCTTGGCATATCATCTTCTAAATATCCAATTGCATTATTTACCAGATATCCTACACAGTCGACTAATCTTGTTTTTAATTTTAAATTGTTTCCAACTGTTATTTCTACTGCTTCATTCGGAATAAATTTTGGTTCTGTAGTCATAATTGTTCTTCCTGATGCACTTTGTGGTAGTTCATCTAATGCTCTTTCTCTTTTATATTCATTTTCGATATTTGGAATAACTAATAAGTCCATAAATCTTTTTATAAATGTTGATTTCCCAGTACGTACAGGCCCTACAACTCCTACATAGATGTCTCCTTGTGTACGTTTAGCTATATCTTCATATAATTGTAAGTTCTCCTCCATTAAAATATATACCTCCTTCAAAAAATTACTGTTTGTCTGTTAAACTTTATTAATATATATTAAAGAAGTACAAAAATATGACTATTTATTTTAAATCAAATTTTAAAAACATGGATTTGTTTTTATACAATTTCCATGTTTTTCTATACTATTATTAAATTAGCTTATTTTGTGCATATTGGCAAATTGAATTACATATGTAGCGAATCTAATCTTTTAATCTTCTACCCATCTTATTAAGTCTAAATTTTCACTATCTAATATCATGTTATTTTTTGGCATTACTCTAAATGTATAACCATATTCTCCACCAGTTTTAAATTCTAAATCTGCTTCATATATAAATTCATCTATATCTGTTTCATATTGTGAATCTGGCTTTACCCTTTCCATTGGTGTTACAGATATTTTTTCCATTATACCTTTTTCATTTACTCTACCAAAATATACTTGCACTTTTATATCTTCTGGCATTAATCCTGGAATTTTTACTTTACATTTTACTTTCATAGTATTTCCTGCATCTACTGTAACATTTTCATCTTTGCTTGGTTGTTCTATATTATATACTTTTACATTTGGCCAATTTCTATATATTTGCTGTTTCCAAGATTCTAATTCTGTTACCTTTTCTAAGCTTGTGTAGTATTGTTTATGGTTTTGCGCAAGTGGCATATATAATTGTTGAATATAATCTACTAACATTCTTTGTGTACTAAATCTTCCACCTGTAGTTATAATTGAATTTTTCATTATGCGTAACCATTCTTTAGAAATTCCATTATTGTCTTTGTTATAATATGTTGGTATTATTTTATTTTCTAGTGTGTCATAAATGCTTTGACTATCTGCTTCGTCTTGTTCATCATAATTACTATATTCTTTATTTGTTCCTATTGCCCAACCATTTTCTTGATTATATCCTTCTGCCCACCAACCATCTAAAATACTAAAATTAATTACTCCGTTTACAGATGCTTTTTGTCCACTTGTTCCTGATGCTTCCATTGGTCTTCTTGGTGTATTAAGCCATACATCTACACCACTAATTAAGTATCTTGACATTGCGATGTTATAATTTTCTAATAAGAATATTTTTCCTTTAAATTGTGGTTTTAATGATAGTTCGTGGATATATCTTATTAAATTTTGTCCTTCTTGGTCTATTGGGTGTGCTTTTCCTGCAATTATTATTTGTACAGGTCTTTTGCTGTCACTCATTATTTGTGTAATTCTTTCTAAATCTCTAAATAATATTGTTCCTCTTTTATATGTTGCAAATCTTCTTGCAAATCCAATTGTTAATGCATTTGGGTCTAAAGCTGATACAATTTCATTTATTTCTTCATATTTATAATTACATCTTCTTAATCTTTGTATTGTGCTTTGTTTTACAAATTCTAATAATTTTTCTTTTCTTACACAATGCTCTTTCCATAATTTTTCATCTGGAATGTCATTAATTCGCTTCCATGTTTCATCTTTATATATGCTATCTTGCCAATATGGTGTTAGATATTCATTATATAAAGCTTTTATATCAGAGGCAAGCCATGAACAAGTATGAATTCCATTTGTTACATATGTAATAGGTGATTCATCTGGTGCAATATTTGGCCATATATTAGCAAATAATTCACTTGAAACTTCTCCATGTAGTTTGCTTACTCCATTTTTCTTTCCTGCAATTTTTAGTGCTAATATTCCCATATTAAATCCGTCTGTATCAGTATGATTTGGGTTCATTCCTAATTCTAAAAATTCTTCTCTTGTAATTCCTAATCTATTCCAATAATCTTTGAAATATTTTTCTACTAGGTCAACAGGGAAAATGTCATTTCCTGCTGGTACTGGTGTATGTGTTGTAAATACTGTTTGTGATGAAACAATATCTTTTGCTACTTTAAATGAAACTTCTTTATCTTTCATTACATTTTTTATTAATTCTATAGTTAGAAAAGATGAATGCCCTTCATTCATATGATATACTACTGGTTTTAATCCAAGTTCTCTTAATAAGCTTACTCCTGCCATTCCAAGCACTATTTCTTGTTGTATTCTCATCTCTTGGTCTCCACCATATAGTGTAGTTGTAACATTACGATATTCTTCGCTATTTTCTTCTATATCTGAATCAAATAAGTATAAATTAATTCTTCCAACATGAATTTGCCATACTTTTAAATATAATCTTCTCTTTGGAAATTTTACATATATAATTAAATCATTTCCATCTTTATCTTTTACTTGAGAAATTGGTAATGAAGAAATATCTATGCTATGATATTCTGTTTGTTGATTTCCATGTCCATCTATTTTTTGATTAAAGTATCCATTTTTATATAATAATCCAATTCCTACTAATGGCAAACCTAAATCACTTGCAGTTTTTAGGTGATCTCCTGATAATATTCCTAATCCACCTGAGTAAATTGGTAATATTTGATCTAAACCATATTCTGCTGAAAAATATGCTATTAAGTCATTTTTGTTATCTGGATAATTTCTTGAAAACCATGTATTTTTACTGTTCATGTATCCATCAAAATTATCTACTATTTTATCATATTGCCTTAAAAATTCGTTGTTGTTAGCTGCTTTTTCTAATTGTTCTTGTGAAACTAATTTTAAAAATTTTACTGGATTTTTCTCTTGTTTTTCCCATAGGTCTCTATCTATTTGTTTAAATAATCTTAAAAATTCTGTATTCCAAGACCACCATACATTATTTGCAATTTCTTCTAACCTATTAATTCTTTTTGGTAATTGTGGCTTTACTGTTATTTTATTAAATATAAACATTTTTCTCCTCCTTAGTAATTTTGTTACTTTTGTTTTCTCAACATATATTATCTATTAACTTTTTAAATTTGTCAAATGTTTTTTAAAAAATTTGAATGTTACTTTGATAATGTTTTTTATTTTTTGCTAGAATGCCTTGAAATATAAGCTTTGAATGAAATGACGAATATTTATGGAGAAATTTTAGAAATTCTGTGTAATTTTATGGAAACAGTTCACTTTAGTGGAAGGGTGCCATAAAATAAATTAGAATTTCTTAAATTTCGTTATAAAACTAAGAAATGTAATGAAAAGTTTATATTTCAAGGCATTCCTTGTATTAATTTAAAGAAACCATTATTAAGTAACATTTGAATATTTACATTTTATATGTTACAATATTATAAATTTATATGAGAAAGGAAATTATACTTATGTTGATTAAAAATCCTAAGTTTACTATATCTGCTGTTTCACCAAAGCAATATCCTCAGGATAATTTGCCACAAGTTGTATTAGTTGGCAAATCTAATGTTGGTAAATCTTCTTTTATCAACACATTAATAAATAGAAAAAAGCTTGCTCGTACAAGTAGTGAACCTGGTAAAACAAGACAAATTAATTTTTATAATATGGATAATCTTTTTTATTTTGTAGATTTACCTGGGTATGGTTATAGTAAAATGTCAAAAACAGAACAAGTCAAGGTTGGTAGTTTTATTGAACAATATTTGCAAAAAAGTGATGATATTTCATTAATTGTATTTTTAATAGATATTCGTCATGAACCTACTGCTAATGATAAATTAATGTACAATTATATTGTTAATTGTAACAAACCATGCATTATTATTGCAAATAAAGCTGATAAATTAGCTGTTACAAAAGTTGATGCACAAGTAAGTTTATTACAAGAAATTTTAAATCCTTTAAAAGATTTTGCTTTTCTTCCATTTTCTTCTGAAAGAAAAATATACACTGAAAATGTATGGAATGAAATTGAGAAATATATATAATCTAAAAATGAACTTTAAGGAATTTCCCTAAAGTTCATTTCTTTTATATATTCTTTGTCTTGTCTATCTACTTTTTTAGTAATTATTTTTAATGCTTTTTGTCTTTCTAAAGTTATTATATGGTCACATCTAACACACTTTAATTTAAAGTCTACTCCTATTCTAGTAATTTCCCAAAGTTTACTTCCACAAGGATGTACTTTTTTAGTTCTTACTATATCCCCTATTTGATATTCCACACTATCTCCTCCTTATTGGTTAATAGCTATTTGATATCTTTTTTGTATTCTTTCTTTTCCTAATACTTGCATTATTTCATATAAATCTGGTGTGTTGCTTCTTCTTGTTAGTGCAACTCTTAAAACTGTGCTAATATCTCCAACATGACCTTTTGGCCAACTTTCAGGAGATTTTTTCCATTCTTTTACTTCTCTTGCATAACCTAATTCTTCTGCTAGGCATTTTATTTTTTCAAACCACATTTGTTTATCATCATTTTCATTATAGTATTTTTCCATATATGTAGTTAAAATTTTAGAAATTTCTTCTTTTTCTGTTATTTTTTGATACTCATATTCTTCTTTTTTAGAATCAAATTCAGAATCATACATATATGAAATATTATGGCGTACATCTGACCATTTAGAAATATCTTTTCTTGGTTTTGCATTTCCTCTTTCTATTCCAAATACTTTTAATGCATATTCTTTATCTTGCAATAATTCAAAAAGCTCTTTATCATATACTTTTGCCCATTCTGTTGCACCATCATATATTTGCTCTGCTGTATATTTAGAAATTACAGTTTTAGATATATCCAAGATTTTAATTATATCAAATAAGGCTCCACTAACACTCATTTTTTCAATTTTTAATTCAAACTCATCTAAACTTGCATTAGGATTTGCTTTTCTCCAACTTTCAAAATTAGAATTTGCAATATTTAATAGGTATTCTATAACTGCTTCTTTTGGTATACCTTCTTCAACATAATAGCTAACTGAAGCTTCTGGATCTTTACGTTTACTTAATTTTCTCTTTCCTCCATTATCTTCTTTCATTATTGGAGAAATATGTGCATATTTTGGTGTTTTAAATCCTAATGTTTGAAATAATTGTAAATGTAGAGGAATTGAAGAAAGCCACTCATCTCCACGAATAACATGTGTAGTTCCCATTAAATGATCATCTACAGCATGTGCAAAATGATATGTTGGTAGTCCATCTCCTTTTATAATAACTGCATCTTGATCATTTTCTGGAAAATCTACATTTCCTTTTATTAAATCATGATGTTTTATTTTTCTATCTTCTCTTCCTGGTGATTTTAAACGAATAATGCATTTTTCCCCATTTTTTATTTTTTGTATAGATTCTTCTACACTTAAATTTCTACATTTTGCCCATACACCATAATAACCTGGTCTTACTTTAGCATTTTCTTGTTTTTGTCTCATTTCATCTAATTCTTCTGCTTTGCAAAAACATGGATATGCTTTTCCTTGTGCTATTAAATATTTTGCATATGCTTGATATATGTCTTTTCTTAAAGATTGTTTATATGGTCCATATTCTCCTATTTCATTTTGTTCGTCTATCATTCCTTCATCTGCTGATAAATTAAAATCTTTTAATGAATTAATAATTCCTATTACACCATTTTCAACTTCTCTTTTTTGGTCTGTATCTTCTATTCTTAAGAACATAACACCTTGTGTTTGTTTTGCTAATTTTTTTGCTATAACTACTTGATAAAGAGAACCTAAATGTACAAATCCAGTTGGGCTTGGTGCAAATCTTGTTACTATTGCTCCTTCTTTTAAATCTCTTGTTTTATATTTTTCTTCATAATAAGAAATATCCTTTGCATTAGGAAATATTATATTTGCTAAATCTTTATAATCCATATTTTTCTCCCCTCTCTTTTAATTGTTTCATTATTATATCAAAATGTCTAAGCTTTTGCAACTTGTTTTCCAAATTCTACGCATTTTTCAAGTGTTTCTTCGTCTGGAGTCCAATTACATTTGATTCCATCATTTATTATTTCAAATCCACATTTTTGTAGTTCTTCTGTAATTTGTTTTGTTGCTTCTCCACTCCAGCCATAACTTCCAAATGCTGATGCTTTTTTATTTTTTAATTTTGTTCCTTTTATTAATTCTAATATTCCAGCTATTGAAAATAAATATCCATTATTAACTGTTGATGAACCTACTAGTATTGTTTTTGATTTGAATACTTCTGTTAGCACATCTGTTTTATCTTCTTTTGCTGTGTTCATTAATTTTATAGTAACTTCTTTATCTTGATTATATATTCCTTTTGCTATGCTTTCTGCCATTTTTCTAGTATTATTCCACATTGTATCATATATAATTGTAATTTGATTTTCTTTATATGAATTTGCCCACTCTAAATATTTTTCTACTATTTGCATTGGATTTTCTCTCCAAATTACACCATGGCTTGTACATATCATATCAATTTGAATATTCATTTTTATAATTTCATTTATTTTTTTAGTTACAAACATTCCAAATGGAGCTACAATATTAGCATAATATTTAATTGCTTCTTTATATAGTTCTTCTTTATCTACTTTATCTGCATACAAACTTTCAGTTGCATAATGCTGTCCAAATACATCATTACTAAATAATATATTTTCTTTATCCATATATGTGAACATAGTATCTGGCCAATGTAGCATTGGTGCTTCAATAAATGTTAATGTATGTTTTCCAATATTTAATGTATCTCCTGTTTTTACAGGAATAAAGTTCCATTCTTTATGATATTGGCCTTTTATAGATTTTACTGCATTTGATGTACAATATATTGGTGTATTAGGAATTTCTTTCATTAACTCTACTAATGCTCCACTATGGTCTACCTCACCATGATTTATAATTATATAATCTATCTTTTTTAAGTCAATTTCCTTTTTCAAATTTTCTACAAACTCTTTATCATATGGAAGCCAAACTGTATCTATTAATACTGTTTTTTCATCTCTAATTAAATAACTATTATATGAAGAACCTTTTACTGTTGAAAATTCATCTCCATGGAATTTTTTTAATTCCCAATCTATTTTTCCTACCCAAGTTACATATTCATTTATTTGTTTTGGCATAATATATTCATTCCTTTCAATTATTCATGTAGTTACTACTTAATGGTTTATAGTAATTTTAGTAGAATGCTTTGCAATATAATCTTTTCATTACATTACTTAAGATTATTACGAAATTTAAGAAATTCTAATTTATTTTATGGCACCCTTCCACTAAAGTGAACTCTTTCCATAAAATCGCAAAGAATTTTTAAAATTTCTCCATGCACAATCGTCATTTCATTCAAAGCTTATATTGCAAAGCATTCTTTAAAGTTAATTTACACTAAACAGTAGCCACATATATTATACCAATTTTTTTGATTTTTACAATATAATTTGCTTATTTAAATTCATTTTTGAACTTCAAAGAACATTTCTAAAGTTCATTTATATCTCACTTAATACTTTTGCTAAGTATTTCATGCTATTTAAACATTCTTCCATGGTGTTTCCTGTTGCTCCAACTTCTATTATACACGCTGCTTTTGCTAAATGTTGATTATATCTTGAATTACGAAGCACAATAGATTTAAACAAACCTGAATACATTTCATTTGCTTTTTCTTGAACTTTTACTGCAAATTTTAAATTTTGTAACCAATTATCGTGTTTTCCTCCTCCATCTGTTCCTATTACAAACATTAGTTGAGCTGCCATGTCTTCTCCTATTTGTACTTTTGGTGCATAGGTATAATCTCCAATTGCATCTCTATGTATATCTATTACTATATCTGTATTTGCATTTGTTGTTAATAAATTTTGTACTGTTTTCAATGAACGGTCATAAGAGCCATTATATGCAGGATAATCATGATATGTTTTGTCATGTATTACATTAAATCCATAACTTAATAGTTGATTTTCTAATTCTGTTCCAACTCTTGCTACATTAAAATTATAGTCTGTAGTTCTATATGTTCCTGTTTGTTGATATTCAAAACCTACACTTGGTGTATAGCTTTCACAAGTATGTGTATGAAATATCATAATATTTTCTTTATTTACTGTTACATCAGGTGTTAACATTTCTTGTGTTAATTGATATGATGTACCATTTTTGATTTGCACTCCATTATAATTATCTGTAAATTTGTCCGGAACATTTGTAGTTTGAACTTGTGTAGTAAGGCCTGTTTCAGCTTTTTGAATTTCATTTTGATTTTCATTTTGCATATTTCCTTGTACTATATTTTGACAATTTTCTTGATTTTCTGTTTCTTTTCTTGTATCTTGTCCTCTACTTGTCATACTATGTGCCATTTTTATTTCCATGTCTAATGGAATGGTAATTGGATTTATGTTTTTTTCTTCTTCTTGTTTCATTTCTTTCATTCCTGGTATTGAGCTATCTAAAAATTCTAATAAATCTATTTCTTCTAAAATACTACTTAATTTTATTTCTTTTTTGTCTTCAAAATAACCTAAAAAGAATCTAGTAATAAATGCAATACTTCCTATTAATATTACAAATTTTACTAGATTTTTTATTATATCTTTTATGTGTATTACTGACATATTTATCATATTTCTTTTTTCCTTTCCTTTGTATAAAGTCCTATATATCAGTATATGCTTGTACTTTTAGAAATATGATATTTTATAATTATTTTATCTGTTTAATTGCCTCTTCTACAGTTATTGTTTGTTGCTCTCCTGTTTCCATATTTTTTAAAGTTACTAAATCTTTTTCAATTTCTTCTTCACCTATTACAATAACATTTTTAATTTTTAATTTATCTGCATATTTAAATTTTGCTTTGATTTTTTTATCTTCAAAATATACCTGTGTTGAAATTCCATTTTTCCTTAATTTTGTTGCTATTTCTAAACATTTATTATAATCATCTGTCATTGGAATTATTAGAACATCAGCAATATTTTCTTTGTATTTTCCTAATGCTTGTAATTCATTTAATTGATAAAATAGTCTTGTAATTCCTATTGAAACTCCTACTCCTGGTAATTTTTTATCAGTATAATATTCTGCCAGATTATCATATCTACCACCTGAACATATACTACCTAAACTTCTATATTCATTTAGGAATGTTTCATATACTGTTCCTGTATAATAGTCTAATCCACGCGCAATACTTAGTTCAATTTTAAAGTTTTCTTCTGGAACTCCAAGCATTCTTACATTTTGAATTACTTGTTTTAATTCTAATACACCATTTTTAAATTCGCCATCATTTTTTATCATTTTTTCTAATTCTGCTATTTTTTCATCATTATTGCCTGATATTTCAATAAAATGAAGTATAGTGTTTATTGCTTCTGTTGATACTTGTAATTTTTTCAATTCTTCTGCTACTTTTTCAGGTCCTATTTTTTCTATTTTATCTATAATTCTCATTATTTCTACTGAATTTTCTTTTTGTCCTAATTCTTCAAATAGACCATTTAAAATTTTTCTATTATTTATACAAATAGTAAAATTAGTAAATCCTAAATTTTGTATTGTATGATATATAATACTTGGTATTTCAGCATCGTTATATAAACTTAGTTCTCCATCTCCAATAATATCTACATCACATTGGTAAAACTCACGAAATCTACCTTTTTGAGGACGTTCTCCTCTATACACTTTTCCTATTTGATATCTTCTAAAAGGAAATGTTAATTCATGGTAATATTGACTAACATATTTTGCAAGTGGAACTGTTAAATCAAATCTTAAAGCTAAGTTATTTTCTCCTTTTTCAAATTGATAAATTTGTTTTTCTGTTTCTCCACCTGCTTTTGCAAGTAAAACTTCTGCGTTTTCTATAATTGGTGTATCTATTGGTAAAAAACCAAAAGCCTCATATGATTTTCTAATTTTTTCTTTCATTTCATTCATTTGTATTTGTTCATTTGGTAATAATTCCATAAATCCTGGTAATGTTTTTGGCTCTACTTTTTGCATAGTGCTTCCCCCTTTATATTTAATCTAAGCCAGGTTTTAGTTCTAAATAAATTGGCTTTTCTTCATAAATTCTTGTTATCTCTCCATGTCCTGGATATACTATTGTGTCATCTGGCAATTTCATTAATTTATTTGTTATTGAAGATATAATCTCTTCAAAGCTTCCAGTTAATAAATCTGTTCTTCCCCATGTTCCTTTAAATAGTGTATCTCCTGAAATTAGCATATTTTCTTTTGGAATATATAAAGAACTTCCACCTTTGGTATGCCCTGGTGTATGTATAATGTGTATTTCTAAATTACCTAGATGTAGTATATCTTTATCTTCAACACGAGAATCTGCTTCTAATTTTATATCGTTTTCTGCAAGAATACTACAGTTAATTTGAGGATTAGAAAGTCCTTCTGCATCTAATCTATGTATTAGGACTTTTCCTCCTTTTTGTTCTTTTAATTTACTTACTCCCCCTATATGGTCTCCATGGCAATGTGTTAAATATATGTATTTTAAATTTCCATCTAATATATCTATCATTTCAGCTATTTTTTCTACTTCTCCACCTGGATCTACTACAATAGTTTCTTTTGTTTCTTCATCTAAAATAATATAGCAATTTGTATGTATTCCTAAAGATGTATTTACACCTACTTTTTTTAATATCATTTTTTACTCCTTTGATTTATTTTTTACGTTTTACTTCATATACACTATCTACTTTTCTTAAGTTCTTTAAAACCTTATTTAACTCTTCCAAATTTTCTACTTCTATTGTTAATTCAGTTGTAGCTATTCTTTCTTTATTGGCTCTTGAACTAACAGCTACAAGTGTAGTTTTTGAAGTATTTATTACTTGTATAATATCTGTTAATAATCCATTTCTATCATTTGCAAAAATTTCTACATCTACCTTATATGAAGATTTTTCATCTGTATACCAATATACATCTATCATTCTATTATTTTCATCTTCAAATAAATCTTTTAAATTTTTGCAGTCTGCTCTATGTACTGAAACTCCTCTTCCTCTTGTTATATATCCTATTATATTATCACCTGGAACTGGATTACAACATTTTGAAAGTTTTACTAAACAGTTATCAATTCCTTTTACTACTACACCAGTTTTTGAAGGTTTATTATGCTTTTCTTTTTCTTTTGCTAATTCTTCAATTTTTTCTTCTACATTTTCTTCTTTATGAACTTTTCTATATTCTTCTAATATTCTTGCAATAATTTTCCCACTAGTAATTGCTCCAAAGCCAACTGCTGCATACATATCTTCTATTGTATTAAATTTATATCTTGTAAGTGCTCCTTGAATAAAGTCTTGTTTAAATAGTTCTGCATGGTTCATTCCTATTCTTTTAATTTCACGTTCTATAGATTCTTTTCCTTTTTCTATATTTTCTTCTCTTAAATTCTTTTTAAACCAAGCATTTATTTTATTCTTAGCTGTAGAGCTTTTTATAAATTTAAGCCAATCTCTACTTGGACCTTTTGCATTATCTGATGTTATGATTTCTATAATATCGCCATTTTTTAATTTTGTTATTATTGGCATCATTTTGCTATTAATTTTACATCCTGTCATATGATGGCCTATTTCCGCATGTATACTATATGCATAGTCTATTGGCGTACTACCACGTGGCAATACTTTTATATCTCCCTTTGGAGTAAATACATATACTTCATCTTCAAAAAGTTCTGTTTTTAAAGTATTTAAGAATTCTTGAGGATCTTGCATATCTTTTTGCCATTCTAATGTTTCACGTAGCCATGCTAATTTATCGTCTGTTACTGTAACATTGGCTTTTTTGCCCCTCATAAAGCTTGCTTCTTTGTATGCCCAGTGTGCTGCAATACCGAATTCTGCAATACGATGCATATCCCATGTACGAATTTGTACTTCAAATGGTGTTGCATTTTCCCCTATTAGTGTAGTATGTAAAGACTGATACATATTAGGTTTTGGAACAGCAATATAATCTTTAAATCTGCCTGGCATTGGGTTATATAGTTCATGCACTACACCAAGTGCTGCATAACAGTCTTTTACAGAGTTTACAATTATTCTTAATGCAAATAAATCATAAATTTGGTCTAATGTACAGTTATCTCTTTTCATTTTACGATATATACTATATAAATGCTTTGCTCTTCCTGTTATTTCTCCATCTATTTTTTGTTTTTTTAGTTGAATTCTTATTTCTTCTTCTATTTTATCTATAAATTGTAGTCTTTCTTCTCTTTTTTTGTTAATTCCTTCTACAATTTCACGATATTCTTCTGGATATAAATATTTAAACCCTAAGTCTTCTAATTCCCATTTTAAAGAATATATACCCATTCTATTTGCAAGTGGTGCATATAGTTCCATTGTTTCTTTAGCATTTGCTATTTGCCTATCCCTTGTTAGATATTTTAGTGTTCTCATATTATGTAATCTATCTGCTAATTTTATCATGATTACACGTATATCTTTTCCCATTGCTAAGAACATTTTTCTATAATTTTCTACTTGTGCCTCTTCTACAGATTCATAATTTAATTTACTTAATTTTGTTACTCCATCTACCATATCTGCAATTTCTTTACTAAATAGCTGTACTATATCTTCATGTGTTACTTCTGTATCTTCTACTACATCATGTAATAAAGCTGCACATATAGTGCTTTCATCTAGTCCCAAATCTGCTAATATGTATGCTACTTGAACTGGATGAATTATATATGGTTCTCCAGATTTTCTTAGTTGATCTCCATGTTTTTCTTTTGCAAAGTTATATGCACGAGAAATTAATTTTATATCTGCTCTTTTATTCTTTTTCTTTACTCTTGCAATAATATCATCAATTGTTTTTTGTTCTATATTTTCTTGCATATTATCTCCCCTTTCTTGTAGCAAAATTATACAGTATGCATTATATCTTTTAGTCTCATTTGTACTTTTTCACTTCCGTTGAACTCATTAATTTCTAAAGTTCCTACTACATCTACCTTATCGCCTAGTTTGTATTCTTCTATTAAATCTCCCATTTGAAATCCAATAACATCTATAAAATAGTTATCATCTTTTAATGTTAATTTAATATGTTTTCCCTCTGATAATGTTCTAATAGATTGTATCTTTAGTTTTCTACACACAAATATTGGTTCCTTATTTGCCTCTCCAAATGGTTGTAAAAGTTCTAATTGTTTTACTGCTTGGATATTTATATCTTTTAGTGTTGTTTCTTCATCTATGTATATAATAGGTATTATATCACATATATTACTACTTTTGCCATATTCTTGTAATTGTTTTTTTAATTTTTCAAAATTTTTTGTTTTTATGCTTACTCCTACTGCCATACTATGACCACCAAATTTTTCTAAATATTCTGAATTTTTGGTTAATGCTTCATGCAAATTAAATCCTGGTATGCTTCTTCCTGAACCTTTTCCTTCTTCTCCTTCAAAACATATTAATATACTTGGTTTAAAATATTTTTCAGTAATTTTAGATGCCACTATTCCTATCACTCCATGATGCCATCCTTCTTTTCCTAAAATTATGATTTGTTCTTCTTCATCCTTTTTACTTAGTTCTTCTACTGCTTCATCATAAATGTTTTTTTCCATTTCTTGTCTTTGTAAGTTATATTCATTTAATTTGCTAGCAATTTCTTTAGCTTTTTCAAAATCTTCTGTTAAAAATAACTCTAAAGCAATTTTTGCATCTGCTAATCTCCCACAAGCATTAATTCTAGGTGCTATTCCAAAAGATATGGTATTTGAATCTATTTTTTTGTAATCTGCTACTTCTAGTAAAGCTTTTAATCCCATGTTTTTAGTTTGTTCTACCAGTTTTAAGCCTAATTTTGTAATAACACGATTTTCATCTAATAATGGTACTATATCAGATATTGTACCAACACATACAATATCTAAATATTTTAAATATTCTTTTTCTGGTAATTGCATTTTTTGGCTTAATGCTTGAATTAGTTTGAAAGATACTCCTACCCCAGCTAATTGATTAAATGGATATTTACTATCTTTTCTTTTCGCATCTATTACTGCAATAGCTTTTGGAAGTTCTTCTGGTACTTCATGATGATCTGTAATTACTACATCAATTCCTAATTCATTTGCTAAATCAATTTCTTCTTTTGATGTAATACCACAGTCTACTGTAATTATAAGTTTATAACCTTTACTTGCTATTTTTTGTATTGCTGTTTTGTTTAAGCCATATCCTTCATCAATTCTGTTTGGTATATAGTAATCTACTAGTACTTCTCTATCTTGTAAAAATCTTTTTAGTACTGTGATACTTGTAATTCCATCTACATCATAATCTCCATAAATGATTATTTTTTCATTATATTCTATAGCTTGTAATATTCTTTCTACTGCTTGTTCCATATCTGGCATTTTAAAAGGATCATAAAAATCATTTCTTGTAGGATGAATAAATTTTCTTATTTGTTCTTCATTTATAATATTTCTATTTGCTAATATTGTTGCTATTAAACTACTTATTTTGTATTCACTTTGTAGCTTTTTAGCTTGCTGTAAATTTGTATCATAACATTTCCATTGTTTTCTCATATATTCCTCCAGTGTGTTAGTTTTAAACCTTGGTGCCGTTCCTTAATTAGCTTTAGGTTCATTTTTTAAGTTCATTTTCTTTTTTGTAAACTTTTGGTTTTCTCCTTGATTCAAAGTTTTCTTATATTGTAACGTATTTTTACTAATTTTAAAATAGGTTTTGAGAAAAAAATGTGAACTTTGCATTACAATTTAATTATTTCTAAGCATTTTTTTAGAATGCATTGAAATATAAGTTTTGTATAAAATGAGGTCATTTATCAAACAATATCTATAAAATTTATTCATTTTTTAACAGTTAAAATTAATTCAATTGTAAAATAAAAAAAGACAAATTGTATTTTTTATTTTTACAATTTATCTTTCAGATAGGTGATTTTTATTTTTTAATTACTTTTTATTTTCATGTTCTTCATATGCTTCGTAAAAACAGTCTGTACTTTCTTTATATTCTATTGGATTATTTGCTTATATGTTATTTTGGTATAACAGCTGTCCTAAATCCATCTCCATATCCATTTTCACTGTCGCTACATGAATAATAAAAAATACTATTTACTGCTACGCTATAAAGATATCCTCCACGAATTATAAATGGCATTGATAAAGCAGAATAGTATGAATGACTTTTACTCCATGATGTGCTACCACTTCCTCCTGTAGAAGTTTCTCTTATCCCATCACCATATATCTTTATGTTATTTTTATAATTAGCTTCACGTGCTTTATTTAAATTTTCTTCTGTATTTATAATACTAGTATTATCTAAAGTAATATTATGAGGATATACCATTGTATATTTTGTACTTTTTGTTTTTAATTCATTTCCATTATATGCTACTGATTTCCCATATTTTAATAAATTTTCATTTTCATTTGCTATATATGATGACGTACATTCCCATACTCCCCCTAATACATCATAGGCTCCTGTCATATTACCAGTTGTTGATGCCGTTACACCATTCTTTTGGTTCCATGCATACATGTTTCCTGTTACTGTTGGTATATTTGATTGTAAATTATTTATTTCATTTATTTTTACTATTGTTTCTCCTATACTCATATTACTTTGTGTCATTCCTGTTATCCCATATACACTATCTACTCCTGATTTTCCTTTGCTTTCAGTTCTTGCTTTATCTCCACTATTTAAACTTGCATTATTTACTGTTATTTCTTTTCCATTTGTTCCATATTTACTATAACTTAAATAACTTATCATTCCCCATTCACTACTTTTTATTAAGTGTGTATCTGCTGAATTTGAATTAAACCCATATATGTTTCCTTCTTCGTTCATTGCTTTTGATATATTATATGCATCATTCATGTTTATATAATTCATGCTATATGTTAATGGTTGGAATACTGGATAACTTATTCTTGTTACAGTTTTACCATATATTCCATCTAGCCAGTTTCTTGCTGCTTGTACTGAATCTTTTTCTGTACCTGCTTCTACTGCTCTTACCCAACCTGTTTCTTGGCTATATGTTTGAGAACTTTTTTTATTAGGTGCAGTATTATTCCCTTCTGGGAATCCTGCTTCAAATTTTGCTACATACATTCCTTCTAATTCTTTATCCCATCCTCCATTTGCAAAATCAATACTACTTTCATTTGTAAAAGCTGGATGTACGTAATAATCTGTTGTTGTATCTGCTATTTCTTCTTTTGTTGTCACTCTTTTAGCTGTTTTAATTGTTTTACTTTCTTCATCATAATAGTTATCTGTTGTTCCTATTAAAAATTTTACATCTATACTTCCACCTTGTGATTTATCACTTGGGTTTGTATATGTTATTTTATATGCATATCTTGGTATCCATACCCACATACTTCCATCTTGTGTTTTTGTATTTGCCCATTTATTTTGTTTATAGTTGTACCATTCACTATCTTCCCATGTTGTATCCACTACTTGCCCTTTTTCACTTTCTGTTGGTTCTACAAATTTTATTGGACTCATTCCATCTATTTGTTTTGGAGCATTTGGTATTTCTTCTTTTAATTCTGGTGCTGTAGGGCTATTTATGTTTTGTTCTATTTCATTTTGTAATTCTTTCATTGCCTCTTGTGTATTTGCTTCTGCTGATGCCATTTTATTTGCAGCATTTTTTGCTTGTGTAAATATTCCATTATCTCCTAATACCATTGACATACTTACACTAGCCAAAATAATTAATATAACTATTGTAACTACTAATGCTATTAATGTAACACCTTTATTATTTTTTAATACTTTTTGCATAATTATATTTCATTCCTTTCGTTTCTTTTATATAATTTACCATTTTGTAACTAATTCTATACACTTTAAATTATATATTATCCTTTTGTTTAATACAATTACATTTTGGTTACATTTATATTTCAATTTCGTTACATTTTTAACCATATGTATATCACTTATCAGCAAAAGATAGCAAAGTCAATATATAATATCTAAAATGCCTTTGTTATTCTTGTTTTACTTATTTATATGCTTTTTCTTTATATTTTGCTCTTTTATGATTAACCTATATTCAATTTACTTAATTTGCTTTACACTTTAATTTTTTTATGATATAAAAAATGTAGTTTCATTAACTATATATTTTGCAAATACATTGTACAGTGAAACTAACCTAATCATATATGATAATACAGATTTTCACTATCAAATTAGGTAATTTAGATTATAGGAGGTTTATTATGACACCACATAATGAGGCAAAAAAAGAGGATATTTCAAATATTGTTATTACCCCTGGAGATCCCCTTAGAGCTAAATATATTGCTGAAAATTTTTTAGAAAATTATACTCTTGTTAATTCTGTAAGAGGTATGTATGCATACACTGGATTTTATAAAGGAAAAAGAATTACTGTAATGGCTTCTGGTATGGGTATGCCTAGTATGGGAATTTACTCATATGAATTATTTAAGGTCTATGATGTAGATTACATTATTCGTATAGGTTCTTGTGGCTCTTATAGTCCTGATTTAAATTTATTCGATATCGTGCTTTCTGAAAATTGTTTTTCTGAAAGTAACTATGCTCTAACTTTAAATAATGATAATTGCCATATTGTGTCATCTGATAGTAATTTGAACAGCATAATTATTGATACTGCTAAACAAAATAATATTAATCTTATGTGTGGTAATACAGTATGTACAGACTGTTTTGACTTATATATGACAGATGTTAATAAATTTTTATCAAGAGTTCCTAATGATTTTAACCCAATTAGTGCTGAGATGGAAGCCTTTGCATTATTTTATAACGCAAAACTTCTTAATAAAAAAGCTAGTTGTTTAATGAGTGTTGTAGATTCAAAATTCATTGATACAGTAGCTACACCAGAAGAAAGACAAACAGGATTAAATCAAATGATTTCATTAGCTTTAGAAAGTGCTTTAAATTTGTAATAAAATATCATAAGAGTGGCTTTGCTACATTTGAATTTTACTTTACGAATATACTAAAAAAACAAGGAAACTTAACCTTGTTATATAGAAAAACTTAAAAATGATAATAGGAGAATCTCATTTTCAATGAAGTGCCTATTATCATTTTTTAGATTTTTATAATTCTTGTAGTCTTTCTATTGTAGACTGTAACATTTCTTGATATTTTGCTAATTTCTGTTTTTCTTCTTGTATTTTTTGCTCAGGTGCTTTATTTATAAAACCTGGATTAGCTAACATTTTACTTGCTCTTTGTACCTCTGCTTCTAATTTTTTCTTTTCTTCTTCTAATCTTTGTTTTTCAGCTTGCAAATCTACTAATTCTTCAAATGGAATAAATACTTGTAAGTTCTTTGTTAATATTGTCATTGCATTTTGTGGTATTCCAGTTTTATCTGTTTGTACCAATAACTCTGAACCATATCCCATTTTTAGTAAAAAGTTTTTAGATTCTTCTAATAATTGATTATTTTCTGTAACAAAAATTAATTTTGCTTTTTTAGAAGGATGTACATTCATTTTTGTTCTTAAATTTCTAATACCAACTATTATTTCTTTTAATTCCTCTAACATTGCCTCTTCTTGTATAAAATTGTGTTCTTCTTTATATTCTGGCCATTTAGATATCATTATGCTTTCATCATTATGATATAAATTACTGTATATTTTTTCTGTTATAAATGGCATTATTGGATGAAGTAATTTTAAAGAATTTTTTAGAACATGGTTTAATGTCCAAATAGCTTGTAGTTTTGTAGTACATTCTTCATCATATAGTCTTGTCTTTACAATTTCTATATACCAATCACAAAATTCATTCCACATAAAATCATATACTTTTTGTAAAGCAATACCTAAATCATAATTTTCAATGTTTTCTGTTACTTCTTTTACCAAACTATTTAATTTACTAATTATCCATTTATCCTCATAGCATAAATTTTCTGGTAATTCTTCTTTTCCTATTTTTTCTTCTTCTATATTTTGCATACTAATATTATTTAACACAAATTTTGATGCATTCCAAATTTTGTTTGCAAAGTTAGAAGCTGACTCTAATTTTTCTGGCATATATCTTATATCATTTCCAGCGGTAATTCCAAGTATTAATGAAAATCTTAAGCTATCTGTTCCATATTTATCAATTATTTCTAATGGATCTATTCCATTTCCTAAACTTTTTGACATTTTTCTGCCTTGGCTATCTCTTACTATTCCATGTATGAATATATCTTTAAATGGATATTTTCCAGTATGTTCTATACTTGAAAATATCATTCTTGCTACCCAAAAGAAAATAATATCATAACCTGTTACAAGTACATTGGTTGGGAAGAAGTACTTATATTCTTCTGTTTCTTGTGGCCAACCTAGTGTAGAAAATGGCCATAATGCTGAACTAAACCATGTATCTAAAGTATCTTCGTCTTGTGATATATGTGTACTTCCACATTTTGAACATTTCTCTGGTTTAGTACCTGCTACCATTATATTTTCACAGTCATCACAGTAATATGCTGGTATTCTATGTCCCCACCATAATTGTCTTGATATACACCAGTCTTGGATATTTTCCATCCAATTATAATATGTTTTGTCAAATCTTTCTGGTATAAAGCGTATTTCTTGTTTTTTTACTGCTTCTATTGCTGGTTTAGCTAGTTCTTCCATTTTTACAAACCATTGCTCTGAAATTTTTGGTTCTATTTTATTATGACAACGATAACATTTTCCTACATTATGTGTATAGTCTTCTACTTTTACTAAATCTCCTGATTTTTCTAGCATTTCTACTATTTTATGTCTTGCTGCTAAAGCATCCATACCTTCTAATTGTGGAACTAAATCTTTCATTCTTCCTTTTTCATCAAAAACTTCTACAATATCTAATTTATTTCTTATAGCTGCTCCATAATCATTTGGATCGTGAGCTGGTGTTAGTTTAACGACACCTGTTCCAAATTCTTTTTCTACAAATTCATCTGCTATAATTGGAATTTCTTTATTCATAATAGGAAGTATTACTGTTTTTCCTATTATATTTTTATATCTTTCATCTTCTGGATTTACTGCAACACCTGTATCTCCTAACATTGTTTCTGGTCTTGTCGTTGCTACTATAACATATCCATCTTCTCCTTTTATTTTGTAACGAATATGCCATAAATGTGTAGCTTCCTCTTCATATTCTACTTCTGCATCTGATATTGATGTATTACAATATGGACACCAGTTTATCATTCTTTTGCCTTTATATATAAGACCTTTTTCATATAGACTTATAAATACATGTTTTACTGCATTAGATAATTCTTCGTCCATTGTAAATCTTGTTCTTGACCAGTCACATGAACATCCAAGTTTTTTAATTTGATTTATAATTGTTCCACCATATTCTTTTTTCCAGTCCCATGCTCTTTCTAAAAAACCTTCTCTTCCTATATCTTCTTTTGTTATTCCTGCTTCTTTCATTTTTGCTACTATTTTTGCTTCTGTTGCAATTGCAGCATGGTCTGTTCCTGGAATCCAAAGTGCATTATATCCTTGCATTCTTTTGTATCTAATTAGCATATCTTGTATTGTTTCATCTAATGCATGCCCCATATGCAATTTTCCTGTTATGTTAGGTGGTGGCATTACTATTGTAAATGGCTTTTTGCTATGGTCATCACTAGGTTTAAAATATTCTTTTTCTTCCCATTGTTCATATATTTGTTCTTCAAAATTTTTTGGATTGAAATTTCCTTCTAATTCGTGTTTTTCTTTCAAATTTATTCCCCCTTATGTAATAAAAAAATAAAAACCTACCCTGTATAAGGGCAAGTTTTAACTTACGGTACCACCTTAATATATAAATATTTCTATCTATTTCTTAATTAGCTTGTAACGTGGCTTATACGGATATACTTACTTTGTATTTTCACTATATCTACAAAAAAGCTACTTTTCAATTTATTTTCTATAAGAAGCTCACAGCCTTTGGCTTCTATTCTCTGTTTAGAAAGTATAAACTTACTTCTCTTTTTTATTGTATTTTTTTTATAATATTTATATAATAACATAATTTTTTAATTTATGCAACTATTTAGAAAATATTATCATTAGCCCACCAATTATAAATGCAATAAATCCTACTATTTTTAATGTTCGCACACCTTCATTTCTATCACCAAAACTAAACCATTTTTCTGTTATGTGGCGTGCATCAAATATTAAAATACTACTTATTACTAGTAATATATAGCCTAATACTGTTATTATTATTTTTAATACATCCATTTTTATTACCTCTATATTTCTTTAAAAAATTCTACTGTAAATTTACATTCATATTCTTGCTTTGGTGGTAATAAAATTATATCTACTTTTTGTCTGAATACACCTGTTGAGTGTATATTGTCTGCTGTTGTTTTCCAAGGTTCTATACAAATAAATGGTGCATTTGGTTTTGACCATATTCCTAAATATGGAAAGCCCGTATAATCTACACTAAGTACTTTTCTTCCTGTTCTTTTATTTTTTAAAGTAATTTTATTTGATGTTAAGCCTTTCATAATAATTGCATCATTTTTAAAAGATTCTGAATTAATTGGAATTCTTTTCTTATCTATCATAATATTTTTTGCATATTCTGTTCCAACTAATCCATCTACTAGATATAGAAAATGTATTTTTTCTTCTTCTTCTTCAAATTCTAAATAATAGTTTCCTTCTAACAAGTCTTTTTGATTTATTTTAAAAGCAGGATGTCCTCCTATTCCAAATGGCATATCTGTATTACCTTCATTTATGACTTTATATATTGTAGTAATTTTATTTTCATCTAGTCTATAAGTTACATATAATGAAAATTCATATGGATATTTTTCTAATAATTTTGAATTGCTTTTTAATACATATGAATGAAAATTATCTAATTTTGTTATAGGTTCAAATTCCATATCTCTTGCAAAACCATGTTGTGGTATTTCATATGTTTTTCCATTCATAATAGTTTGATTTTTTTTGCATTTTCCCACTGTTGGGAATAATATAGGCCAATGTCTTTTCCAATATATTTTTCCATTGCTATCTACGCAGTTTTTTCCTTGGTGTATTCTTTCTTCTCCATCTAGCTTAAAACTTATTAGCTCCGCACCGATTTTCGAAGTTAATATTTGCGTATGCATAATCCTTCGTCCCTCCATTATTTTATATTCTATATCATATTGTTTTTTTATGTAAATGTCAAGTATTTTATATAAAATTACGAAGGAAGTTTTATATTTTATCATTTACAAAATCTATGATTTCCAATAGTTACTGTCATTGGTCTTGACCAAATCCATTTATTAGTTGCTGTTTTAGGGTTAAAATAATATATTGCACCATATGTTGGATCCCAGCCATTTAATGCGTCTTGTGCTGCCTTTTTTGCTGTTGAATTTGGTGTTAAATTAATTTGCCCATCTGCTACTGCATCAAATGCACCTTTTTGATATACTACCCCTGATACAGTGTTTGGGAAATTTGAGTTTTTTACTCTATTTAAAACTACTGCTGCCACAGCTACTTGACCTGTATAAGGTTCTCCTCTTGCTTCTCCATATACTACCCTTGCTAATAAATTTAGGTTATTTTGATAACTTGATGAACTTCCACTAGAAGTATTTGTACTATTCATAATTCCCATTGCTTCTAATGTTTGTTTTCCAGCAATTCCATCTACTTTTAATCCATTTTTTCTTTGGAAATATTTAACTGCTTCTAATGTTTGACTTCCATATATCCCATCAATTCCACCTTTATAATATCCCCATCGTTTTAATTTTGTTTGTATTTGTGTTACTTCTGAACCTCTTGAGCCATATTTTGAAAGTGCAAAAATTTGTGTATTTCTAAAAAATACATTATACAATATAAATAATATAAATACTGATGTTAATATTATTAATGCTTTTCTGTTTATTTTTTTCATAAAAAATTCACCTCTTCTTTTTATCCATATTTCCCAAAAAGAGGTGTTTTTATACAATTTTTAAATTTTTTTAATATCTTTTATTGCTTTTATAAGTGCTACAAATAACGGAGCTGGTTTATCCGGTCTTGATTTAAATTCAGGATGAAATTGGCAAGCAATGAAAAATGGATGATTATTCATTTCTACAATTTCTACTAAAGTTCCATCTGGCGAAGTTCCAGAACAAATTAATCCTGCTTGTTCTAACCTTTCTTTATAATCATTATTATATTCAAAACGATGTCTATGTCTTTCTTCTATTTTTTCTGTTCCATATATTTTTCTTGCTAATGTTCCTTCTTTTAATACACATGGATAACTTCCTAGTCTCATTGTTCCACCTTTTTTAGTAATATCTTTTTGCGAATTCATAATGTGTATTACTGGATTTTCACATATTTCATCAAATTCTTCTGAATTTGCATTTTCTATTTTTAAAATATCTCTTGCAAATTCAACTACAGTCATTTGCATCCCTAAACATATTCCTAAAAGTGGTATATTATTTTCTCTTACATATTTTATTGTTTCAATTTTTCCTTCAATTCCTCTATTTCCAAATCCTCCTGGAATTATTACTCCATCTATTCCAGTTAATTTTTCTTTTACTGTTTTCTTAGTTATTGTTTCTGAATCTATTAATTTAATTTTTACTTTTACTTCATTTTCAAATCCTGCATGTTGCAAACTTTCCATTACAGATAAATATGAATCTTCTAATTTAATGTATTTTCCAACTATTGCAACATTTACTATTTTTTCTTCTGGTACATTTTTTATTTTTTCAACCAATTTTTCCCATTTTTCATTATGTGGTTCTTCATTTTCTAATCTTAAATGTTTACATACATCTTTTGCTAAACCTTCTTTTTCTAACATAAGTGGAACTTCATATAAACATGAGGCTGTACGGTTAGCAACAACATCTTCTTTTCGTACATTACAGAATAAAGCTATCTTTTCTCTTACATTTTCAGGAATTTCTATTTCTGTTCTACATACTAATATATCTGGTTTTATACCAAAAGACTGTAATTCTTTTACTGAATGCTGTGTTGGTTTTGATTTTATTTCATTTGAACCACTTATATATGGTAATAAAGTAACATGAATATATAGTACATCTTCAGGATTATTTTCTAGTCCTACTTGTCTTATCGCTTCTATTAATGATAAACCTTCTATATCTCCTACTGTTCCACCTAATTCAGTAATTACTATGTCTACATCAGTATTTTCAAATGCATATATTCTTTCTTTTATAGCATTAGTGATATGTGGTATAACTTGTACAGTTTTTCCTAAATAATCTCCTCTTCTTTCTCTTTCTAATACACTTTGATATATCTTTCCCATAGATACACTTGAATTTTTACTTAAATTTATATCAGTAAATCTTTCATAATGTCCTAAGTCTAAGTCAGTTTCTGCACCATCTTCTGTAACAAATACTTCTCCATGTTCATATGGACTCATTGTTCCTGGATCTACATTTATATATGGATCGAATTTTTGATTTACTACTTTATATCCTCTATTTTTTAGTAAACGACCTAATGATGCTGCTGTAATGCCTTTTCCTAATCCTGATACAACTCCACCTGTTACAAATATGTACTTTGTTTTCATAATTAATTCCTCTTTCTTACTATATTTTATTATCTCTTTAACTTTTTTTATTATATATTTTTTCGTTTACAAAAGCAAGCAAATTTTTAATCATAATAAATCTTTTTTTGTATACTGTTCCATTGGTTTTCCTACACGTTTTTTCATATATTCTAAGCACCATATAATTGCTAGCATAACTATTCCACCAATTGTAATCATTGAATAATCAATTGTTGCTCTATCTAATATAAATGCGGATATAAATAATATAATTGAAACAAATAAATTTTCAAATAAATTATTAGCTGTTGTAATTTTTATACGTTTTTCACTATTTGTAAAATTATTTAAATACTGTTTAATTAATACATAATATGGTCCTTTAGCTATATATTGAATTGCAAAAAGTAGTAAAATTATAGGTAATATTATGTTTTTGTTTATGTTAAATAATAATATTATTCCTAATAAAAACATCGAAGCTGCCATTGGAACAGATAAGAATGTAAGTGTTCTATTTCTATATTTTTTATGTATTTTCCCTTGATTTTTTGCAGCAATTCCTGAAATAATACCCAATACTGCAAAAATAATACCAAAGTATTGTTCTTCTAATCCAATTGTTGTAAGTATTGTATTTCTAGTTGTTTGCATTATTCTTATCATTCCTATAAATATTACATTAAAAATTAGCAAGCCTCGTAGCCTTTTAGATTTAAATACATTTTTTACTGAAGTTCGTATGCTTTTTAATTCTTTTTTTATTGTATATTTTTCTTTACGTAATTGTACATTTTGAAATTTTAAAGAAATGTCAAATGCTATTATCATTATTGCCATACATAATATCATTGGTATATATGGATTAATTACAAATGTAAAACTCGCAATAATAGCTGTTACCGCATCTATATAATAATAATAAGACATTGCTCTACCATCTATTTTAGCAAATTTTACTCCTCTTTCTTTTTCATCTTCTAAAGAATCATAAAGCATGTCTGTTTCACAAACACTTTTTATATTATATGCAAATGCACATAATAATTGTGACATTAATAAATCTATAAAGTTCCTAGATGCCATAATTATTACAATATGAATAATTAAAATTATATTTGCTACTATAATACTTTTTCTCTTTCCTATTCTCTGAATTAGTAGTGTACAGGGTATTTGAACTATACTTCTAAATAATATATAAAAAGCATCAAATTGGAGTGCCTCTGCTGGAGTTAATCCTTTTTCAATTGTTAAAAACAAATATATAATAGAATAATAAAATAATAAGTCCCATGTAAACATTCTATATATTGGGTATATTTTTATATTTTTTTGTTTTCTCTGTTTTAATATATTTTCTGCTTGTTCTTTTTTTGCTTCTACTGTTTGTACATTGGATTTATTTTCTTCCATTTTCATCCCCTTTTCATTAGTTGTTATTGTTTATTTTTTTGTTACATTATAGCAAACTTGAAAATTGTTTGTCAAATTATAATTTCTTCAATATTTGTTACTAATTTTGCCCCTTCTTGAATTAAGCTATTAGTTCCTTCTGAATTTTTAGATGTAATATTTCCTGGTACTACAAATACTTCTTTTCCCTGTTCTAAGGCAAAATCAACTGTAATCATTGTTCCACTTTTTCTTTTTGCTTCTACTACTATTACTCCTTCGGACATTCCACTTATAATACGATTTCTTGCTGGAAAATTTATTTTATTAGGTTTTGTTTCTAATGGATATTCTGAAATTATGCAACCATTATTTTTTAGTATTTCATCATAAAGCCATTGGTTTTCTTTTGGATAAAAATTATCTAATCCACTACCTATTACAGCTATTGTTGATGCTTTTGCTTTAATTGCTCCTATATGTGAATAACTATCTATTCCTTTAGCTAGTCCACTTATTATATTTATTCCTTTTTTTGATAATTGATATGAAAATGTAAGTGCTACTTGTTTTCCATAATAACTATTTTCTCTACACCCTATCATTGCTAATGTTTTTTTATTTAATATTTCTATATTTCCTTTTGCATATAAACTTATTGGTGCATCATATATATTACATAGTCTTTGAGGATAATATTTATTATTTCTTGTTAAAAGATATATTTTTTTATCTTTTAATATCTGTTCTTCCTTTTTTAAATTTTCTCTATATTTTGAGTTTTTTAATTCTTTTTTGATTGCTTGTCCATATTCTAAATTTTCTATTTGTGCATTTGATAATTCATATATTTTTTTAGGGCTTTTATATTCATTAAATATTTTATATTTTTCTTTTGAATTAGTTATTTTTGAGAACCATATCCAATATTGTAATTCTTCCAAATTCCCATCCCTTTCTATGTAAATCATGTGTAAATAACACACATGATTTTTTTAAGCTAAAAAGTAATGTTAATTTTAATTTAACTTACCGATTTCTAAAGCAAAATACTCATATATAGCATTAGTTTTTAATATTTATTAACATCTTTTTACTTCACAAATTAACATTATAGTTCTTACTATTATTAATATAAATAATATAATACTTATAATTATTGCTGGTTGTAAAATTAGAGTTGCTGCTAACGCATTTCCTATTATTATTCCTATTGTTAATGTTAGTGCTGAAATTAATATAGTTAATATTAAGTCTACACAACATTTCTTATTCTTACATTTTTCAGGTTTACATGTTTTCTCACAATTATATTCTAGCACATTTATCACCTCTCTTAGTATATAATATGCTAATAACACTATTTATGTTAATTATTTTTCAAGTTTATTTAAATCTATAATTCCATTTATATTAATATCTCCTCCTCTTTTTATTGCATTATAACCATATTTTTCTTTTATTTTATCTAATGTTTTATCTATCTTTTCTTGTTTTTTATTTTCTTTTGTTTGTATGTCAAACAATGATATTTGTGAATTTTCTTCATTTGATAAGTCATCTACTCTAATTCCTATTAATCTTATTGGTTTATTTATTTTTAAGTCTTTTAATAATTTTTTTGCTTCTTGATAAATGTATTTTGTTACATCTGTATATTTTTCCATCTTTCTTTGATGTGAAAACACTTTAAATTCATTTGTTTTTATTTGCACATTTACTACTTTTGCTTTTAAATTTTGCTTTCTTAATCTATATGTTACTTGCTCTACTAACATTAATAATATCTCTTCTAATTTTTCTATATCTTCACAGTCTTGTGGCAATGTAATTGAATTTCCTATACATTTTGGATTTTCTTTTTCATATTTAACTTCTGATAAATCAATTCCATTTGCATATTCCCATATAAGTTTTCCATATTTTCCAAAATACCTTATTAATTCTTGTTCTTGTTTATTTGCTAAATCTCCTATAGTTTTTATTCCCATTTTTTGAAGTTTTGGAAGACTTTTTCTTCCTACCATAAATAATTCTCCAACTGGTAATTTCCACATTTTTTCTGGTATTTCTTCTTCCCATAATGTATGAACTTTATTAGGCTTTTCAAAGTCAGATGCCATTTTTGCTAATAATTTATTATGTGCTACTCCTACATTTACTGTAAAATTAAGTTCGTTATATATTCTTTTATTAATTTCATATGCTATTTGCAATAAAGTTTTTCCTTTAGGTAAATACTCTGTTAAGTCTAAAAAGCATTCATCTATTGAAAATTGTTCTATTTTTGGTGTATATTCTGAAAATATTTGATGCATTGCTTGTGAGTATTTTATATATATAGAATAATTGCTTGCAAAGATTTGAATTTTTGGACATTTTTTTCTCGCAAAATAAATGGGTTCACCTGTTTGTATTCCAAATTGTTTAGCTATATTACTTTTAGCTAATACTACTCCTTTTCTTTTTTCTTCATCTCCACCTATTATTGCTGGTATTGTTCTTATATCTAAGGTTTCTCCATTTTTTAATCTTTCAACAGCAGTCCATGACAAAAATGCATTATTAACATCTATATGTAAAATTTGCCTTTGCATATAATCTCCTTCTTTCAGCAAAATTATATCAAACTATTGTTCGTATGTCAAGTAGAATTTTAATGGATTTACATATTCTCCATCAATTCGTATTCCTAAGTGTAAGTGAGGTCCTGTCGTAGCACCATTTGTAGGTCTTCCATGTTCATCTTTATATTGATTTCCGAGGTACTCCTTCTACATATTTTGGTCCTACTTTTGCAATTATTTGCCCTTGTGTTACAATATCCCCTTTTTTTACTTTATATTTTGGATCTACATGGCAATATGTAATTTTCATATTTTCATGACTTAATGTTATTGTATGACCACCTCCTCCTAAAAATCCTGTAAATGTAATTTCTCCGTCAATTATAGCAATCATGTTACTACCTTCTGCTGCACCTATATCTATTCCTTTATGAAAATTAGAAGCTCCTGCAGTTGGTGAATCTCTTTTTCCATAATATGATGTAATAGTTGTATATCCTGGTGTTGGCCATGCAAAGCCTTTTTGGCTGATTTGTAATTCTTCTTTTGGTATAAATTCTTTACTAATCTCTCCCACTAATATAACTGGAACAAACATAATTATGGTAATTAAAATTATAATGAATAATATAAATATTGTTTGATAAAAAGACTTAAAAAAAGCCCTAGACATAAGAATTCCTCCTTATATTTAGTAGCCCCCATACTAATTTTATTATTTATTTTTAAATGCAAAAAATTTACTAATAAAGAAATTTAAAATAATTACAATAATTGTGATTATACATTTTGCTATTAACATTTGTAATGAGCAAACTGTATATAAAATATAAAATCCTAACATTTCTACAACCATTGTAAATGCTCTACCTAAAATGAATTTTCCAAATTCTATTATACGCATTTTAAAACCTGTTGCTGTAGAGTTAAAAACCATTTTTCTATTTGTTACATATGCAAATAAGATAGATACTATTATTCCTATAGTACTTGCTAAATTTCCTTCTATTTTTAAGAATTTATTTAATATATATGAAACAATTATATTTACCAATGTTGTTAATATTCCAAAAATTATATATAAAATAACTTCTCTTGTACATACTTTTTTTATTAATTCTTTTACTTTCTCCATTTATTGCTTCCATTAATGTATTTTTATGGCAGGGGTAGTAGGATTCGAACCCACACAGGCGGTTTTGGAGACCGATGTGCTACCATTGACACTATACCCCTAAATCTATCCAATGACAGATATTATCTTACCATATTATTTTTATATATGCAAGTATTTTTTTATATTTTTTCCATCTTTTCATATGCTTCATATAATTGTATTTTATTTTTATAGTATTTTTCTTCCTTTCTAACTAAATACCATAAATATGCTAATATTATTAAAAAAGCAATATTATGTATGTATAAAATCCATATACTACACATTATGGTTAATATGCAAATAGTTATTTTTGTAATTAAATGTGTATAATTATATACCCTCCTTTTTGAATAGAATAATTGTAATATATATTTTGCTATTCTTCCACCATCTAGAGGATAAATTGGAATTAAATTAAATAATGCTATTAATATATTTGTATAAATTATTATTTCTACATATCTTTGCGTAAATAATTTATTACATAATAAACAAATTATACATACAATTACATTAACTAATGGACCAGAAATTGCTATTATTAATTTTTTTATTATAAGATAATTTGCTTTTTTTATTTTTTTATTATAGTCTATAACATTTGTTGCAAATGCTATACTGAAACCTACTGGCATTATATTTATTTTTTTTATCTTAAATCCAAGTAATATTCCCATTAATAAATGTCCGATTTCATGTAACAAGGTAAATGCCATAAATAATATATATAATTCTATTTGTCCTGTAAAAATAAATAACAAGGCAAATAAAAATATTTTTAAGTCTATTTTTATATCCATATTAACAGGTCCCCTCTATTAATTTAAAACTGTAATATATATTGCGGATTTACTCGTCTTCCACTTTTTCTAATTTCAAAATGTAAATGTGGTCCGTGTAGCTCTTCCTGTAGAGCCTACTTCTCCAATTTTATCTCCTTGTTTTATTTGTTGCCCTTCTTGCACATAAATATTTTTACAATGTGCATATAGTGTTTCTACATCTCCATCTTGTATCCACACATGTAAGCCGTAATCGCCTTCTGATGAAAGATATGTTACTGTTCCAGACATACTTGCTACAAATACAGTTCCTTCGTCTACTCCTAAATCTATTCCTCCATGGTTTGCAGATATAATTTCTGTTGCTTCTCTGGGTCCAAATTGTGATGTAATATTATATCCTTCTAATGGTACAATTATGTTATAATTGTTTTTTATTTCATTTGCATCTATTTCCATCTGACTAAGTTTTATAGGTTCGGCTACTTCTTCTCCTCCAATTCCCGTTTCTTCTATATTTTGTTCTACAACATTTTCTATATTATTTTGCATAGCTACATTTTCTATGGCATTTACATTATCTATAATATTTTGTGTCACTGTGTTTTCAATTATATTGTTGGTTATTACATTTTCAGTTATTGTATTTGCTTTTTTATTTTCTTCTTCTGGTACTTTATTTAAATTATTAAAAAAATTATGTATATTTTTTTCGTAAAATTCTTTTCCTGATTCATATAACATTACAAAATTCACATCATGATTTAAAAATTCTTCTACCTTTTTTATTACTTCTTCTGAAAATATATAATTTGAATTTTTTATCAAAAAAAATATAAAATATATCAAAAGACATATACATATTTGTAAAATTAGTTTTTTGTATAAAGAAAAATTAGGCATTATACTACTGTTTACATTTGAACTTGATACTCGTACATTTCCTCTATTTTGATTATTTCTTCTCTTTAAGTATATTTCTTCTGCTCTTTTAATTCTTTCTTCTGAACTTATGGTTCTTTCCAAAATAAACACCTCTTCCTTTGTAGCCTTTGTTAATATGTATATGCTTTTTTTGCTAAGCTAGAACTCTAAATATTTTTTAATAATACAATTTTAAGAATTTTGCGTAAAAAAATAATAAATATTACTTAAAATATTTATTATTTTTTTGTTTTATAATATTTGCATTCACTTTTTATTTGACATTCTTCACATTTAGGATTTCTTGCTATACATATATTTCTTCCATGCCATATGAAAATATGATTTACATCTTTATAGTATTTATCTGGTATTATTTTTAGTAAATCTTTTTCTATCCTTTCTGGCTCTTGTTCTTTTGAAAATCCTATTCTATTTGCAATTCTTTTGCAATGTGTATCTACTGCAATTCCTTGTGGATTATTAAATGCTTCTAACATTACTACATTGGCTGTTTTTCTACCAACTCCTGGAAGGCTTTGTAATTCTTCCATTGTATTGGGTACTTTACTATTATATTTTTCTACTAATATTTTTGACATTGCTTTTATATTTTTTGCTTTATTGTGGTAAAACCCACAAGGATGAAGTAGTTCTTCTAATTTTTTTATATCTATTTCCATAAATTTTTTTGGAGTATCACATACCTTAAAGATACTAGGAGTTGTTTTATTTACTCTTTCATCTGTGCATTGTGCTGATAATATAACTGCTACTAATAATTCAAATTCATTTGAAAAATCTAAACTACATTTTGCATCTGGATACATTTTTATTAGTTTTTCTACTATTTCTATTGCTTGATTTTTTGTCATATTTTTTAATTCCTTCCTCAAGGCACAGTTGGACAAGAATTGTAATTATTTTCAACTTTGTGCTTCTTTTATGATTTTTTTAAAATATCTACTGCATTTTTCATATCTTTACTATTAATTATATAACTTCCTGATACTAAAATATTTGCTCCCGCATCAATTACTTGTGGTGCTGTTTTTTCATTTATACCACCATCAACTTCTATATCTATATCAAATCCATTTTCATAAGCAAATTTATTTATTTCTTTTATTTTTTCAATTGTTTGTGGTATTAATTCTTGGCCTCCTTTTCCCGGATTTACTGTCATTATTAAAACTCTATGTAAATATGGTAAAAATTCATATAAACTTCCTATTGGTGTTTCTGGATTAATACTCATTCCTATTTTACAATTATTATCTTGTAAATATTTAATATGTTTTATACGTTCTGAATCATTTTTATCTGCTTCATAGTGGAATATTATAATATCTGGTTCTAATGCTATATATCCTTTTATATAATTTTCTACATCCTCTACCATTAGATGTACTTCCATTGGAGTATTACTAACACTTTTAACATATTCTGCACATTTTCTCATAATTTCACTAGTATCTTGCTCTACAAATTTTCCATCCATAACATCTATATGGAAATAATTTGTTCCAGCTACCTCTAAATCGTATATTTTACGAATTACCTCTTCTTCTTTTATACTTAATAAAGATGTTGATATTTCTATCATTTTATTTCCTCCTTACCATTTATGTTCTTCCTCTTCTTTGAGTTTTTCATAAATTTTACAATAATTTTCATATCTTACATTTTCTATTTTGCCTTCTTCTAATGCTTTTTTTATACCACATTCTTGTTCTTTTATATGGCTACAACCTATGTATTTGCAGTTTACTAATTCATTTTCAAATTCTTTAAAGTAGTGGCATAATTCATCTTTTGTTATTTCTGTTATATCAAATGTTGAAAATCCTGGTGTATCTGCTACATATTCATTTTCTGCTAATTTGTATAATGTTACACTTGTTGTTGTATTTTTACCTTTTTTATTTTTTTGGCTTATAATTCCTTCTTTGGTTAATTCATTTGAAAATATTGCATTTATTAATGTTGATTTTCCAACTCCAGAATTTCCTGAAAATGCTGTTATATTATTTTTTAATATTTCTTTTATTGTATTCAATTCTTCTTTTCCTATGCTTTTTGCATTTGTTTTTATTACTTTATAGCCTATATTAGTATAAATTTCTTCTATTTTCTTTACTTTCTCTTCTTTTTCTAAGTCTATTTTATTTAATATGATTATTGGTTTTACTTTTAACCATTCTGCAAATGCAAGTTGCTTATCTAAAAGTAATAAGTCTGGCTTTGGCATTTTTACTGATACAACAAATATAATTTGCGTTAAATTCGCCATTTTAGGTCTTTTACAATAATTTTTCCTTTCTATTACTGTATTTATAATTCCCTCTTCTTTTTCTTTATCTGTTATTTCTATTTCTACTTTATCACCAACTAAAGGTGTAATACCTTCTTGTTTTAATTTTCCACGTGCACTGCATGTATATATTTTGTTGTCTATTTCTACTTGATATAAATTTGAAATATTTGATACTATTAATCCTATTTTCTTCATATAATTTCCTTTTTATTTTTATTTCACATTTATTTTACTATAAAAAAAAGAAAATAGCAACGTTTAGTTGCTATTTTAAATTACTCTATTGTTAATACTGGATTTGAACTATTTAAGTCTAAAGATGAATTTCCATTATTTTCCCATACATCATCTACAAATACTTTTACTTGCACTATTCCTACTCCACTTACAGAAAGACTAATTTTTGTATCTATTGTTTTTTTCTTGTCATAAATAATTTCATCATTAACTTTTACCACTACTTGTACTTCTGGTACTTTTTCTCCTTCTGTACTATTTGTTTTATCTGGCTTTTCATATTTTTTTAATGATTTTAGATTAATATTTACTGTTCCTTTTTTTTCTTGAACATATTTATTAACTGTAATTGTAACTGTTGTTCCTTCGTCAACTTCTTTTCCTACATCTAAGCTTTGTTTTAGCACTGTTCCATCTGTTTTTGACTTATCTTCTTCATATACTACTACAGCTTTTAATTTTGAACTTTCTAATGATTTCTTTGCCTCTTCTTCTGTAGAGCCTATTACATATGGTACAGTTACAGTTTCTATTCCTGTTCCAATACTTACATAAATTTTTATAGTTTCACCAGCTTTTATTTCTGTATCTTCTGCTGGTTCTTGTTTAATTACATATCCTTCTTGTACTTTTTTACTTGTTTCTTCTATTTTTTCTATTTTTAATTTAGCATCTGTAATTGCTTTTTCAGCTTCACTATATTCTTTTCCGGCTACTTTTGGAACAGTTGTCATTTCTATTCCTTTACTTATTATATATGAAATTTGTGAATCTTCTTTTATTGTGTAATTCGCTCTATATGGTGGTTCTTGTGATACTACTTTTCCAGCTTCTACTGTATCATCATATTCTTCTGTAAATGTTACATTAAATTTTGTACCTTTTAATAATTCTTCTACCTCTTCTTTTGTTTTTCCTACTAATTCTGGAATTTGTACATTTTTTCCTGTTCCTAAATCCATAGCTAATTTTACAGATAACATAGTGATTCCAAAAATTAAAATACAAGCTAATATGATTACTACAACTTTAGTTTTTGGATGTTCCTTAAAAAACTTTCCTATTTTACCTTGTTTTTTATTGTTTTCTTCTTTTTGCTCATTTTCTTCTAACATTTCATCTGTTATAGCTGTCATTCTTCTAGTTGCTTCAAATTCTGAATTATTTTCTTTTACAAATTCTCCTTCTGGATTTTTTGTTGCCATACTTAAATCTCTTAACATTTCTGTTGCTGATTGATAACGTAAATTTGGATCTTTTTGCATTGCTTTCATAATAATTTGATTAACAGATAACGGAATACTTGGATTTAATTTCATTGGGTCTACTGGTTTTTCTTGCATATGTTTTAGTGCAACAGAAACTGGTGTGTCTGCATCAAAAGGAACTCTTCCTGTTAGCATTTCATACATTACTACTCCTAATGAATATAAATCTGATTTTGCATCTGTGTATCCTCCACGAGCATGTTCTGGTGAAAAATAATGAACAGATCCAATAGTTGTTCCAAAAGCTGTAATAGTAGAATTAGAAACTGCTTTTGCAATTCCAAAATCTGTTACTTTTGCTACTCCATCTTCTGTAATTATTATATTATGTGGTTTTATATCTCTATGAACAATGTTATTTTTATGTGCCATTTCTAATGCTGAGGCAATTTGAGATGCAATATTTATGGACCATTTCCATGGTAATGTTCCATCTTCTTCTATAATTTCTTTTAGTGTTTTTCCTTGTATTAGTTCCATAACAATATAGTAGATATTTCCATCTATTTCATGTCCTACATCATATATAGAAACTATATTTGGATGTGTTAAACTTGCTGCTGCTTGTGCTTCTATATTAAATCTTCTAACAAATTCGTTATCTGTAGTGTATTCATCTTTTAGCACTTTTACTGCAACAAATCTATTTAATACATGGCATTTTGCTTTATACACTGTTGCCATTCCGCCATTTCCTATTTTCTCTAGTATTTCGTATCTATTACCTATATATTTACCTACTAAATCCATAATATTCCTCTCCCTTTGTTTTTCTAATTTAGTATCTCTATTGCTGTAATATTATCATATCCACCTTGGTTATTTGCTTCTTCTATAAGTTTTTGTACAGCATTTTCTTGATTTTCTATAATAATTTGATATATTTTCTCTTGGCTTATCATATTCGTTAATCCATCTGAACAAATTAGTAAAATATCACCTTTTAAAAATCCTTTTACCATTGTATCTGGCTCTACATATGGTGTACATCCTAAAGCTTTCATTAACATGTTTTTCTTAGGATGATGTTCTGCTTCTTCTTTTGATATTGTCCCATCTTTTACTAATTTTTGTACATAGCTATGGTCTGTTGTTAATTTTCTTATAAATTCTTTTCTAATTCTATATATTCTGCTATCTCCAATATGTCCAATATATACTTTATTATTATATATTACACAAACTTCTAAAGTAGTACCCATTCCTTGTAAATTTTCATCTTCTTTAGATTTTTCATATACTACCATATTTGCATATTCCATTGCATTTTCAATTAATTTTAATATTGCTTCTTTTTCTTTTGGAATTTTTTCAAAATTACTTTCTATATAGCTTTTAACGGTTGCTGTTGCTAATCTACTTGCTATATCTCCACCATTATATCCTCCCATTCCATCTGCTAATATATATATTTTTAAAGGATTTTCCTCTTCTGCTATATAGTAATAATCTTGATTAGTATCTCTTGCCTTTCCAATATCCGATTTAGCAAAAGCTTTCATATGTTCCTCCTATCATTACTCTTTTAAATTCTTCTTTCTTAGTTGTCCACAAGCTGCATCAATATCTGAACCTAATTCTCTTCTAATTGTTGCAACTATTCCATGTTCATTTAAATAATCTCTAAATTTTATTATATTCTCATTTGTACTTTTAGAAAAGCTCCCATTTTGAATTGGATTAATTGGTATTAAGTTTACATGGCAAAGCATACCTTTTAATAATTTTACCAATTCTTTTGCATCTTCTAAATTATCATTATTATCTTTTGCTAGTGCATATTCAAAAGATATTCTTTTGTTTGTTATTTTTGTATAATCTTTACATGCTTTAATAAGTTCTTCTATTTTATATCTATTATTTACTGGCATCATACTACTTCTTTTTTCATTATTTGTAGCATGTAGTGAAATTGACAATGTACATTGTATGTTTTCTTTTGCTAAATCATATATTCTAGGAACTAATCCACTTGTTGAAATACTAATATGTCTTGCTCCAATAGCCAGTCCTTTTTGATTATTTATAATATTAATAGCTTTTACTACATTATCATAATTGTCAAAAGGTTCCCCTATTCCCATAAATACTACATTTGAAATTCTTTCATTTGTGTCTTGTTCTACTGCTAAAATCTGCTCTACTATTTCACCAGAAGTTAAACTCCTTACAAATGGAATTCCTGTAGATGCACAAAATTTACAACCCATTTTGCATCCTACTTGTGAAGATACACATATTGTTTTTCCATAAGAATATTCCATTAATACACTTTCTATTGCATTTCCATCTAATATGTCAAATAAATATTTTTTTGTTCCATCTTTTGATTCTTGTTTTTGCAAAATATTGAAATTACACATTGTATATTGTTCTTTTAATTTTTCCCTTAGTTCTAAAGAAATATTTGTCATTTCATCAAAACTTTTTACTTTTTCACAATATATCCATTTAAATATTTGCTCTGCCCTAAATGGTTTTTCTCCCATTTGTTTTAGTTCTTCTTTTAATTCATCTAAATTATAGTCTTTTATATTTTTCATTTTATACTCTCATCTATATTAATTTTTACTTTGATTATTCTATCATTATTTTAAATTATTTTCAAGTTATTTATTTTCATTTAAAGCTTGTATCTAAAAGCATTATTTACATTAATTTATAACCCATTTACTAGTAACTTATTGTACATTCTCAAATTCTTTTAACCTTTGTGTATATGCTTTTTTTGTATCTTCTTCAAAAGCTAATTTTACATTTTCTATTCCCATATTTTTTAATATTTTCTTTGTAAATTCTGGATTTAAAATACAAATAGGTCCTAAAAGATATGTTGCTATACAATTGTTAATTTTTATTCCTTCTAACTTAGATTCTGGATTTAAGCCTATTCCTTTTTCTACTTTTGAAAAGTAACAATTATCATTATTTCCATAAGCAAATGTAAATTGACTACGAAATCCTACTATTTTTGTATCTTCATATTTACCTATAAATAAACTATTATGTCTGTTCATCATATCTCTTTTAGCATATATAGGGAATATATCTAGTGCTTGTATTTTTTCTCCATTTTCTTTTTCTATATATTTTCCAAATATTTCTATACTATTTCCTGTAAATAACATATTTACTTTTTCTTCTATCATTTGCTTTATTTTTTCTTTATATGGAAGTAATTTTTGAATAACTCTTTCTTGAGTGTGTTCTGTCATGGTTCCCATATAAATAAGATCTACATTATTATTTGCAAAATACGGAATTTCATCTAATGATGTTTTTATAAAATTTGCTTGCGGAATACATTTTTGTAAATATCTCATATTTTGTCCATCTCCAAAATATCCACAATATTCTGGAAATAATATTTCTATATTTAAGTCTTTTTCCTGTTTATTTTCATCTATTTTTTTGTCATGGCTCTCAAAGTTACAATAATCGTCTAAATCTATATCCATAGTTCCTTTCATTTTAGTTTCTAAACTCATTTTGACTCTTCTCCTTTTATTTTTTCTATTACTTGTTCTTTAATTTTATTTTTAAGGTTTATTGCATATAAATCATGTAAAATGAATACTTTATCTATTCCTTCTAATTTTAAGTCATTTATTAATGATGTTTCTTCTCTTTTGGCTGTTATTTTTTCTTTTGGAATTCCTGCCATTTGTAGTCTAACTATTCCATCTAAATATCGTGCACCTGCTATTAGTATTTGTTTTATTGATTCATCATTTAAAAATTCATAGTCTGTATCATATTGCCATGCAATATTTTCTGAAGAATGTGCTGCATCATGTAAATCATCTAGTAATATAAATACAGCTTTTTTTCCTTTTTCTTTTCTTACATAATCAAAAACTCTAGAACACGCAATTGGATTCATACCTTTTGATAAATGTGTTATTACTTCTATGTTGTTTACTTTTTCTTTACTATATCGAGTATCTACAATTTTTTGCTTTTTAAGTGATTCATTTATTTGCTCTTTATTTAGTCCTATTTCTTTTAATACTGATATTGTTGCTAACATATTATATATATTTATTATATTGTTATTTATCAAGTCATATTCTTCTCCATTTTGTAATTCCATTTTCATTTTTTCTAAGTTTATGTTTTTTACTTCATAATTTATTTTTGGTGAGCTAAATTCACATTTTGTGCAATGTGCTCTTCCTATATGATTATATCTTACAAAATCATATTCTAATTTTCCTCCACAAATAGGACAACTTACCATGTCGCATACAATATTTTCACATTTATCTGTGTCAGTTTCTAATCTATCTATTCCAAAATATACTCTTTGATTTTCTTTTGCTAAATTACTTACTATTAAGTCATCTCCATTTAATATTAATTTTGTTTGTTTTGGAATATTTGTATCTAACATGTTTGAAATGAATTCTGTATGTGCATTTCTTTTTAGTGAATCTCTAAATAAATTTGTACATACTAAATACGTTGGTGTTATATATGGATATACTTTTACTGCACTTCTTTCATCTATTTCAAATACGGCTAAGTCTTTTTTTTGTTTTCCTTTTAAGTTTGAACCTTCTATAAGTGTTGTTGCAATTCCTGAGTTTATATTTGAACCTAAATGATTATCTATAAAATCATATCCATTTTCTTTTAATGCGTTTTCTATCATGTTACATACTGTTGTTTTTCCATTTGTTCCTGTAACTCCTATAATTGTTTTAGGTTTATCTATTCTACCTAAAAAGTCTGGGCAAAGAGTTACTGCTAGTTTTCCTGGGAAATATGTTGCATCTCTTCCTATTAATTTTAATGCTATTCTTGACATTTTAGCAATGTATAATACTATATAAAATTTTAATCCTTTTTTTGTTTTCATTTTTGTATCCTTTCTTTTTGTTTTCATGTTTTATTTTATATGTATTTGTAAAATTTATCAATACATTTTTGCATTTTTCTTGTAATTTTATCATAAATTAAAATAGGTGATATAATGAATAATTTATACAAAAGTTTATGGGTACATTTTATATTTCTTATTATTCTTTTAACTATTTTAGGCAGCTTGCTTTCATATCTTTTACATATGTGCATACCTTTTAAATTATGTTCTTCTCGGTTATTTATTAGCTAATTCTAATATAACAGAAAATTTACAAGAAAAATTAGATAATATTTATAAAAGTGATGAAAAAGTTGCATTTCTTACTTTTGATGATGGTCCTACAAAAATTGCTACTCCTAAAATTTTGGATATTTTAAAATCTCAAAAAATTCATGCTAGCTTTTTTGTCATCGGCTATCGTGTTAAAGAATTTCCTAATATTGTAAAAAGAGCATATGAAGAAGGAAACTTTATAGCTAATCATGGTTATTCACATAAAAATCATTTATTGTATTCAAATAAGGATAGTTTTTTAAATGAAATATATAAAACTGATTTAGCTATTTCAGAAGCAATTAATGTACCTAATTATTCTTCTCATATATTTCGTTTTCCGAATGGCTCTACTTCGCCTCAATACTATAATGAAAAAAAATTGTGTAAAAAATATTTAGCTGAAAACAATTATGCTTATATTGATTGGAATGCTCTTAATAGTGATTCTATTAAATTATATTCAAAAAATGAATTATTAAATAATTTAAAGAAAACAGTTAAAGGGAAAAATTCTTTAGTTATATTAATGCATGATACCATAGATGTAAGTAAATCTTATGAGGCTTTAGAAGATTCTATTATTTATTTAAAAGAACAAGGTTATGTATTTAAAACCTTTTATGATATATTACCAAATAAATAGTCAAATTTTTCCTATATGTTAAATCAAAATATTTTTTTATATTTTAGGTAATATTTTCCTTTTTTTACATTTTTTGTATTATAATAAGGTTAAAATTTATACTATCTGTTAATGGAGGATTTATTATGAATAAAATATTTGTAAAAAGGTTACTTGAATTATTGGATGAAAATGATATTACACAAATTGAATTAGCCAAAAGCATTGGCATTACTAATGTAACTATTTCACGTTATATCGGTGGTGAAAGAAAACCTAGAATAGAAATTGTTGTAAAAATGGCTGAATTCTTCCATGTATCAACAGATTATTTACTAGGTTTAACTGATAATAGAGAAACTTTAGAAAATATAGGACCTAATACTTCCATTGCTATGATTCATTCTAAATTAAACTCAATGGGACTTTTAAATGATAAAAAAGAACTGTCTAGTTCTCAAATAAATATGATTGTAAAATTGATTGATGCTAATAAAGATTTCATATTACTTTTAAAAGATGAAAATACAAGTATAGGCTAAAAAGTGTATTTAAGATTTATTAATATAAATTTAGTAAATCTTAGATTCAATAATTATCTACTACATAAAGTTTTCCTTCAAAAAAACTTTATTACTACACAAAGAAAAGATGTCATTTTAAAAGACATCTTTTCTTTGTGTAATTGCTAGCCCATCGCCAACTTCTAATATTTGTGTTTCTAATTCATTATTTTGTGTTACTTCATGAATATATTCTCTTAAATTTCTTACTGCTGTTCGTTGCTTATGTTTATTATAATCACTCATAACATATCCTTTATATAAAATATTATCTGCTAAAATAAGCCCTTTGTCATTTAATAAGCGTAAGGCTTCTTTTAAGAAAAATGGATATTTTCCTTTAGCTGCATCAATAAATATTACATCATATTTTTCATTTATTGTTGGAAGTAGTTGGACAGCATCTCCAAATAAAATGTTTATTTTATCTTCTACTCCAACATTTTTTATATTTACTTTAGCTTGATTTACTCTTTCTTCTTCTCTTTCTATTGTATCTATTTTTCCATTTTTACTTAAATATTCACTAAAGCACATTGCCGAATATCCAACAGCTGTTCCAATTTCTAATATTTTTTCTGGTTTCTTTTTACTTAATATTTTATCTATTACTTCTAATGTATCGTCCATTATAATAGGAATATGCTCTTGTAGTGCTTGTTCTTTTACTTTTAATAATTCTTCTTTGTCCATTATTACCTCATATCTTATTTGCTTCTTGCTGCCCTTTCTCTTGCTTTAGAATCTAATATTTTCTTTCTTAAACGAATATTTTTTGGTGTTACTTCTACAAGTTCGTCTTCTGCTATAAATTCAATTGCTTTTTCTAATGACAATTGTAGTGGTGGTACTAATCTTAATGCATCATCTGAACCTGAAGCTCTTGTATTTGTTAAATGTTTTTCTTTACATACATTTATAGCAATATCTTCATTTCTTGAGTTTATACCTACTATCATACCTTCATATACATCCACACCTGCACCAATTAAAAGTTCTCCTCTTTCTTGTGCATTGTATAGTCCATATGTAATAGAAGTTCCCTGTTCAAATGCAACTAATACTCCTCTTGTTCTTGCTTGTATTTCTCCTTTATATGGTTCATATCCTTCAAATGTAGAGTTCATTGTTCCTGTACCTTTTGTATCTGTTAAAAATTCTGTTCTATATCCTATTAAACCACGAGCTGGAATTTTAAATTCAATTTTTGTATGACCTAGTTCTGCTGGTTCCATATTTACCATTTCTGCTTTACGTCTTCCTAATTTTTCTATAACTGTTCCTATTGAATCATCTGGTACATTTACTACTAAATTTTCCATTGGTTCACATTTCACACCGTCAATTTCTTTTATGATAACTTTTGGACGAGAAACTAATAATTCAAAACCTTCTCTTCTCATTGTTTCAATTAATACAGATAAATGTAATTCACCACGGCCACAAACTTCAAAGCTATCTGCTGATTCTGTATCTTTTACTCTTAAGCTTACATTTCTTTCTAATTCTTTCATTAATCTGTCACGAATATGTCTTGATGTAATAAATTTTCCTTCTTTTCCAGCAAAAGGACCATTATTTACACTAAATGTCATAGATACTGTTGGTTCATCTATATCTACAAATGGTATTTTTTCTGGATTATTCATATCACAAATTGTATCTCCAATATTTATATCTGCTATTCCTGATAAAGCAACTATATCTCCTGCTTGTGCTTCTTCTACCTCTACTCTTTTTAAACCTTGATATGTGAATAATTTTGCAATTCTTCCTTGAGCTGTTTTATCTTGTTTGCATACTGCAATAGGCATATTTGCTTTTATGCTTCCTCTTTCTATTCTTCCTATTGCAATCCTTCCTAAATAATCGTCATAGTCGATATTAGAAACTAACATTTGCATTGTTCCTTCTGTGTTACATTGTGGTGGTGCAATATATTTTATAATTGTATCAAATATACAACTAATATTATCTGATTCTTCATCTAAACTCATTTTTGCAATTCCATTTTTTGCTGATGCATAAATAACTGGGAAGTCTAATTGTTCATCACTTGCGTTAAGTTCAATAAATAATTCTATAACTTTATCTACTACTTTTTCTGGATTAGAACCTGGTCTATCTATTTTGTTTATTACTACTATTGGTTTTAAGTTTAATGCTAATGATTTTTTTAATACTTCTCTTGTTTGAGGCATTGGACCCTCAAAAGCATCTACTAATAATACTACTCCATCAACAGTTTTTAAAACACGTTCTACTTCTCCACCAAAGTCTGCGTGACCTGGTGTATCTACTATATTAATTTTTATTCCATTATATAGTACAGATGTGTTTTTAGAAAGAATAGTTATCCCTCTTTCTTTTTCTAGATCATTTGAATCCATAACTCTTTCAGCTACTTGTTCATTTTCTCTAAATACATGGCTTTGTCTTAATAAACTGTCTACTAATGTTGTTTTTCCATGGTCTACGTGTGCGATTATTGCTATATTTCTAATTTTATCATTTATCATTTTAATCTTCCTTCCTCATTGTATTTTCTCTATATTCACTACTTGTTCCTTCTAATTCTTTTATAGAAAGCTCTATTCTCTGATTTTCTTTATCTATATCAATTATTTTTGCATTAACAATTTCATTTTCTTGTATTTCTTCTTCTGGTTTTGCAATTTTTCTTTCACATATTTGCGAAATATGTACTAAACCTTCCACTCCTGGTTCTAATTCCGCAAACACACCAAAATTCATTAATTTTACTATTTTTACTTTTACAATATCTCCAATATGATATTTAACATCTATGTCATTCCAAGGATTTGGTCCTTTTTCTCCATAGCTTAATTTTATTCTTTTATTTTCTTTATCTAGTTCAATTATTGTAACTTCTATTTCTTGACCTTGTTTTAAAATTTGTTCTGGTTTTGTATTTCTATCCCAAGACATTTCAGAAATGTGTAAAAGTCCTTGAACTCCTCCTAGGTCTACAAATGCACCATATGAACTCAAACTTGTAACTATTCCTTTATATTTTTTTCCAATTTCTACTTCATTCCAAAATTTTTCAAGTTTTTTGTTTTTTTCTTCTTCTTTTATATTTTTTATAGAACCTATTATTCTTCCTAGTTTTGCATCATATTCTGTAATTCTAAATTTTACAGTTTTTCCTATATAGTCTTTTGGTTCCTCATTTTTTGAAATTGCTGATAATGAAAATGGAATAAATATTCTATTTTCTCCTATTTTTACTATTAAACCTTTTTCATTTATGTCTGTTACCTTTTCTTCAAAAATTTCGTTATTTTTTATTTTAGCTTCTAATTCTTTTTTGATTTGAGCTTGTTTAATTTTTTTATATGATAATAGCACATTTCCTAAGCCATCATTTTGTTTTAAAACTTGTGCTGTAATTTCATCTCCTACTTTTAATTCTTGTTTTGGATTTGCATTTTCATCAGAAGAATATTCTTGTTTTGGTATGATTCCATCTGCTTTATAGCCAATATCTACAAAGATTTCTCCTTTTTCTGTAATGCTTATAATTTTACCTGTTACTATCTTTTCTAATTTTTTATTTTCTTTTAGAGATTCGTTATATAACTCCTCAAAAGTTTTTTCATTTTCCATGTTTATCATTCCTTTTTTGATTTACAAAATCTAAGAAGTTGATTATATCAACTTCTATTTTTTACCTTTTAATTATATCACTTTTTTCTTTATTTTGTCAACATAATAATATTATTCATGATTTCTTCAGTTACTTTATCTAATGTTTCTTTATCTTTTTTATTTGCTTTATATTCTGAAAAATCTAATGGTTTTCCATATTTTATATATATTCTTTTAAATGGCTTTTCTCCACCATGTATTCCTACTGGAATTACTTTTGCATCTGAATTTAACGCAAAAAATGCTGCTCCATCTTTTACTTTTTCTCCTTTTTCCATTCCATTTCTAGTTCCTTCTGGAAATAATGCTATGCTTTTTCCACTTTTTAATGTTTTTAGTGAAGTTTTTATCGCTTCTAAATCTTTTGAATCTCTATGTACTTTTATTGCTTCAAAAGCAAAACCTAGTAGTCTTAGAAATGCACTTTTATATAGTTCTTCTTTTGCCAAAAATCTAACATGCTTTCCTGCTGTACATGCTATTAATGGTGGATCTATAAGGCTTCTATGATTAGCACAAAATATAAGTGGCCCTTCTTCTGGTATATTTTCTTTTCCAATAATTTTTACTCTGTATATTATTTTGCAATATAAATATATAGCCCCTTTTACAATTCCTCTTAATGTTTTTTTAAATAATTCTTTCATTTTGTATCATTCCTTTTTTATTTCTTACATTTGTTATAATTTTTAAAATTTCTTCTTCTACTTCTTGTATAGTTTTATTTGTAGTATCAACATATATAGCATCTTCTGCTATTTTTAAAGCTCCCATTTTCTTTTCTTTATCTAGCTTATCTCGTTTTCTAATAGCTTGTAAAACTTCTTCATATGTCTCATTACTTCCTTTTTCTTTGTTTTCTAAAAATCTTCTTTTGGCTCGTTCTTCTTCATCAGCATCCATATATATTTTTACATCTGCATTAGGAAATACATAAGTAGTTATATCTCTTCCTTCCATTATAACGTCTTTTCCTTTTGCTAATTTTCTTTGAAGTTCTACCATTTGTAGTCTTACTTCTATTATTGAAGATACTTGAGATACTATACTGCTTACCATTGGAGTTCGTATTTCTTTTGTTACTTCTTCTCCATTTAAAAATACTTTTTGTATGTTTTGTGTTTGCTTAAAATCTATATCAATGTTCTTTGCTATTTTTATTATTTCTTCTTCATTATTTAATTGAATATTATTTTTTAATACAGCTAGTGCTACACAACGGTATGTTGCTCCTGTATCTATATTTATTAAATTCATTTTTTTTGCTACTAAATTTGTAATTGTTCCTTTTCCAGTACCAGCAGGTCCATCTATTGCTACAATAAAACTCATTTTAATTTTCCTTTCTCACTTCAATTGATTTTGCAATAACTGTTATTTTTTGTATACTCATGGTTGTTGTTTTTTCTATTTCTTTTATGCATCTTTGTTTAAACTCTTGTAATACTTGTATTACTGGATAACCATAATATACTACAACTTCAATGTATATAGAAGGTCCCTCTTCTACATCTTCTACATTTTCTACTCTTGCTCTTGCAACTTTTGATATTCCTTCTGTCTTTTTTGCAATATGTTCTACCATTTGCCTAAATACTGTATCTGAAATGGTGAAATTACCTAAATAACTAAATGTTGGTCTTATTATTGATTTTTCTGATATATATGGTTTTTTTCCACTTCCTTTTGATTTAAATATTTGTAGTGGATCTAAAATATATCCTGAAAAGTCTTTTTTAATTTCAAATGTTGGAACAGGTATAACATGCTTTCCTTGTGTTCTTCTTATTGTTTTGGCTGTTCTCATTTCATTTTCTGTAGCTACATCTTGAATATAAATTGTTTTTTCTATTTTAGGTAGTTCTAAATTTTCTGCAATTTTTGCTACCATTCCATCTGATGTTCCCAATATTAATATTGACTCTGGTTTATATTTTTTTATTGCTTTTACCATGTTTTCTCTTTCTTTTTGGTCAATAAAAATAGCATGTTTTACAGTTTCAATTTTAGTTGGTGCTTTTTTTGCTGATTCTCCTGCTACTACTTGATTATCATTTACTAATAAACCATCATCTATTATGTATGTCACATTATTTTCTCCTGCTACCATTTGTGCTCTATAACTTTTTCCAGTGCCTGAAGGTCCTACAAAAGCTAATACTCTCATTTTGGTTTTCCTCCCTACATACAGTTTTAACTATTGTTACAATTCAAAGTTAAAAATTATTCTATAGAATGTATATATATTAATATTGATTAAATTTCGATTGTGATAGAAGTAGCATGTAAGAGTTTCTTTATCTAAAAGGAATGAGGAAGCGGAAATTCCGAGAGGCTCATTCCTTTTAGATTTAGAAATTCTGATGCACGTATTGAACCAAAGATATTAATATATATACATTCTTATTAATATTATTTATAAACTGTGAATTATAACTAACTATTAAATATTGGTATACCCTTTAATTAAAAACCTTGCATTAAATGGTTCTTATGGATATACCAATAATTTTTGTACTTATATTTTTTTTATGATACTTCATTTATTTTAATATCACGTACGTGTTCAATTTTTTCCCATTTTGTATTACGTTTGAATAAGCATTTAAAGTTAATTAATAACCATGATCCTAAGAATAGTGGATAGAATATTAGTCCTTTTATCATAGGTTTTATTGGTTTTTTATCTAATATCATAATAAGTATTGCTGTTAATATTGGTAGTAAAAATGTTGGTATTAAATAACGTAAACAGTTAATAACTAACTCTGCCATTGTCATTCCATTTGCAAAATATATAACAAAGTTTAATAGTAATAGTACTAAAGTAACAACAAACATTGGTATACTACCTAATATATATAATAGTCCATCAAAATTCATTACTGTTTTCTTTTCTTTTACTGCTGTTGCTAATAATTTTGTATATTCTTTTAAACATTGTATATGACCTACTGTCCATCTTGATCTTTGTGTCCATGATTGTTTAAAGCTTGTAGGTTGCTCATCATATACTATTGCATCTGTTGCCCATCCTAATTTATGTCCTGATATGATTCTTTGTAGTGAAAATTCTATATCTTCTGTTAATGTTTTTGTTTGCCATCCATTTGGTTTTACTACATCAAATTTTACCATGAAGCCAGTTCCATTCATAAGTGGTGATAACCCTAAGTTATATCTAGCTAAGTGATAAAATCTATTCATTGTCCAATAAAATATTGCATATCCTGCTGTTATCCAGTTATCTGTTGGATTTTTTATGTCACGATATCCTTGTACAACATCTTCACCTTGGCATAGCTTTTTATTCATAGCTTTTAAGAAGTTTTCATCTGCTATGTTATCTGAATCAAATACACAAAATGCATCATATGGTGCATTTTCTTCTATTTTTTGTGCTAAGAACCATTGTAGGGCATATCCTTTTGTCTTTTTTTCTTCGTCAAATCTTTCATATACAATTGCACCTGCATCTCTTGCAACTTTTGCAGTGTTATCTGTACAGTTATCTGCTATTACATATATATCATATAAATCTTTTGGATAATTTTGCTTTTTTAAACTTTCTATTAAGTTTGCAACAACTGCTTCTTCATTATGTGCTGGTATTATAGCCATAAAGCGATTTTGTTTATCTTCAATTATTTCTTTGTCTTTTAATTTTACTAAAGAACATATACTTACTGCTAATTGATATAACCAAAATATTGTTAATATCCATACTAATGCTTGTTGTATTATATATAAATATTCCATATTTTACTCTCCTTATTTATATTACCTATTATATTTAGGTACCATAAATATTATACTATTTTACTTTATTTTTTGCAACTATTGTTAGTTATTAATTTTCTTCTTTGCTTACTTCTAAGTCTTTCATACTTAAATTTATTCTTCCTTGATTATCTATTTCAACTACTTTTACTGTTACTTCGTCTCCAATTGATAATACATCTTCTATTTTTTCTACACGTTTGCTAGAGATTTTTGAAATATGAAGTAATCCTTCTTTTCCTCCTATATCTACGAAAGCTCCGAAATTCATGATTCTTGTTACAACTCCATCATAAACTCCTCCAACTTCTATTTCTCTTACAATTTCTTCTATCATTTTTAAAGCTTTTTTAGCATGTTCTGTATCTGTTGAATAAATACAAACTTTTCCGTCTTCTTCTATATCTATTTTTACACCTGTTGCATCTATGATTTTATTAATCATTTTTCCTCCAGGTCCTATTACATCTTTGATTTTATCTACTGCTATTGTTGTTGTCACAATTCTTGGTGCATATTTAGAAATTTCTTTTCTTGGCTCTGCTATTACTGGTAACATAATTTCATCTAATATATAATCTCTTGCAATTTTTGTTCTTTCAAATGCTTCTTTTATAATATCATATGTTAATCCATCTATTTTAATGTCTACTTGAATTGCAGTTATTCCGTCTTTTGTTCCACCTACTTTAAAGTCCATATCTCCGAAAAAATCTTCAATTCCTTGTATATCTGTAAGCATTATATAATTATTTGGATTTTCTTTATCTGTAACTAATCCTGTAGAAATTCCTGCTACTGGCTTTTTAATTGGAACTCCTGCGTCCATTAATGCAAGTGTACTTCCACATATACTTGCTTGAGATGTAGAACCATTTGATGATAGTACTTCTGATACTACTCTTATTGAATATGGGAATTCTTCTTCTGATGGAATTACTGGAACTAATGCTTTTTCTGCTAAAGCTCCATGCCCGATTTCTCTTCTTCCTGGTCCTCTAGAAGGTCTTGCTTCTCCTACTGAATATGCTGGGAAGTTATATTGATGCATATATCTTTTTGCTTCTTCTTCATCTATTCCATCTAGCATTTGTTCTTCACTTTTCATTCCTAATGTTACTACAGACATAACTTGTGTTTGTCCTCTTGTAAATATTGCACTGCCATGCACTCGTGGAAGTAATCCTACTTCACAAGATAAAGGTCTTAATTCGTCTATTTTTCTTCCATCTGGACGTTTATGTTCTTTGAATATCATTTCTCTTACACATTCTTTTTCTAAATCATGTATACTATCTGAGATATCTGTTTTTTTATTTTCTGTTTCTTCTTCTCCATATTTTTCTATAAAGTAGTTTGTAATATCTTCTGTAATTTTTGTTATGTTTTCATCTCTTATTTCTTTATCTACTGCTTGTACATCTTTGTACATTCTTTCTTTAAATTCTGCTTTTATTTCTTCATATACATTTTCATCTACTTTAAATGATGGATATGCAAATTTTGGTTTTCCTATATCTTTTTGTATTTCTGAAATAAATTTACATATTTTTTTAATTTCTTCATGAGCTACTTTTATTGCTTCTAACATAGTGTCATTTGGTATTTCGTCTGCTCCTGCTTCTATCATAGTAATTTTTTCTTCTGTAGCGGCTACTGTTAAAGTTAAACGTGATTTTTCTCTTTGTTCTACCGTTGGATTTATTACTATTTCATTATTTACATATCCAACATTTACTGCTGCTGTTGGTCCACCAAATGGAATATCTGATATAGCAAGTGCTGCTGATGCTCCTATCATTGCACATACTTCTGGGCTATTATCTTGTTCTACTGATAATACTGTTGCTACAACACATACATCATTTCTAAAGTCTTTTGGAAATAATGGTCTTAATGGTCTGTCAATTGCTCTTGATGTTAATATTGCTTTGTCTGCTGGCTTTCCTTCTCTTTTTTGGAAAGAACCTGGTATTTTACCTACTGCATATAATTTTTCTTCATAATCTACTGATAGTGGAAAGAAGTCGATTCCTTCTCTGGGTTCTTTTGATGCTGTTACATTTACCATAACCACAGTTTCACCATATCTTACCATAACACTTCCATTTGCAAGTCCTGCAATTTTTCCTGTTTCTACAATTAATTTTCTTCCTGCTAATTGTGTTTCATAACTTTTAAACATATATACCTCCTATTTTTAGCAATACAGATAATTAGTGTAACCTCTATCATGTGTTAAGTATATTAACATATGATACAAGCTACTTTCTAAGCTATCTGCATTACTTATTAACTATTTTCATTAAACTTTATAAAAAGGCGTTTTACAATTTTGTTATGCAAAACGCCCTTAAAGTTTTATTTTCTTAATCCTAATTTTTCAACGATATCTCTATATCTTTGAACATCTTTATCACTTAAATATTTTAAAAGATTTCTTCTTGCTCCAACCATTTTTAATAGTCCTCTTCTAGAGTGATTATCTTTTTTGTGTACTTTTAAGTGTTCTGTTAATTCATTAATTCTTTCTGTTAATAAAGCGATTTGAACTTCTGGTGAACCAGTATCTTTTTCATCTCTTTTATAAGTATTAATGATTTCTTGTTTTCTTTCTTTTGTCATTTTTTACACCTCCTATTTTTTATATGCCTTAAACTGAGTAAAAGTGGTGTGTTATCCTTTTACTAAGTATAAGGTAATTTCTTTACCATTACTATTTTATCACTAAATTATGGAAAAAACAAGTTTTTTTTGTAATTTTGTATAAATTACAATATACTATTTCATAGCCTCTTCTATAGCTACTGCTACTGATACTGTTGCTCCAACCATTGGGTTATTTCCCATTCCGATTAATCCCATCATTTCTACGTGTGCTGGAACTGATGAACTTCCTGCAAATTGTGCATCTGAATGCATTCTTCCCATAGTATCTGTCATACCATATGAAGCTGGTCCAGCTGCCATATTATCTGGGTGTAAAGTTCTTCCTGTTCCTCCTCCTGATGCTACTGAGAAATATTTTTTACCTGCTTCAATACGTTCTTTTTTGTATGTACCTGCAACTGGATGTTGGAATCTTGTTGGGTTTGTTGAATTTCCTGTTATTGAAACATCAACATCTTCTAACCACATTATAGCTACACCTTCTCTAACGTCATTTGCTCCATAGCATCTTACTTTTGCTCTTTCTCCATCTGAATACGCAATTTCTTCTACTACATTTACTTTTCCTGTAAAGAAGTCAAAATCTGTTTTTACATATGTAAATCCATTTATTCTTGAAATTATTTGTGCTGCATCTTTTCCTAAACCATTTAATATAACTCTTAATGGTTCTTTTCTTACTTTATTTGCAGATTTAGCAATACCAATTGCACCTTCTGCTGCTGCAAAACTTTCATGTCCTGCTAAAAATGCAAAACATTTTGTTTCTTCTGATAATAACATTGATGCTAAATTTCCATGTCCTAATCCTACTTTTCTGTCATCTGCTACAGAACCTGGTATACAAAAAGCTTGTAATCCTTCTCCAATAGCTTTTGCTGCTTCATATGCTTTTGTGCATCCTTTTTTTATTGCAATTGCAGCTCCTAAAGTATATGCCCAAGCTGCATTTTCAAAACATATTGGTTGAACTCCTTTTACTATTTCATAAGGATTAAATCCTTTTTCTTTACATATATTTAATGCATCTTCAAAATCTTTAATTCCGTATTTTTCCATTACTGGTTTAATTTGATCTATTCTTCTTTCATAACCTTCAAATGTTACTGCCATATTTTTTACCTCCTAAATTTTCTTACTATTTTTTATTGTTTTCTTGGGTCTATTTTCTTTACAGCTTCATCAAATCTTCCATATTTTCCTGAAGCTTTTTCAATAGCTTCCATTGGCTCTATTCCTGCTTTGATGTTATCCATCATCTTTCCTAAGTTTACATATTTGTATCCAATTATAGTGTCATCTTTATCTAAACCTACTTCTACTATGTATCCTTCTGCAAGTTCTAAGTATCTTGGTCCTTTTGATAAAGTTGAGTATATAGTTCCAACTTGGCTTCTATGTCCTTTTCCTAAATCTTCAAGTCCTGCTCCTATTGTAAGTCCTCCTTCAGAAAAAGCTGATTGACTTCTTCCATATACAATTTGTAAGAATAATTCTCTCATTGCTGTGTTAATGGCATCACATACTAAATCTGTATTTAATGCTTCTAATATTGTTTTACCTACTAAAATTTCTCCTGCCATAGCTGCTGAATGTGTCATTCCAGAGCATCCTATTGTTTCTACTAGTGCTTCTTGGATAATTCCTTCTTTTATATTTAAAGTTAATTTACAAGCACCTTGTTGAGGAGCACACCAACCAATACCATGTGTTAAACCTGATATATCTTTAATATCTTTTGCTTTTACCCATTTTCCTTCCTCTGGAATTGGTGCTGGACCATGGTCTACACCTTTTCTTACAGTGCACATATTTTCTACTTCTTTTGAATAAATCATATTTATTTCTCCTTTCGATATTTGATATATTTTAAAATTTTAAAATCTGATTTTTATTAAAGTTTTGCTCTTGATTTTTTGAAATATTTTGTTCTGCTAAGTATACTTGATTTCTAAATTTCTCCATTTTTTGTTTTTCTTTATTTTCTTTATTTGCCATTTCAAATTTATACTTTTCATATTTGTCCATTTTTTTATATTCTTCTTGAGCTTGTTTTACTTTATATTCTTCATATTTATCTATTTTCTTTTTTGGTTTTCTTATTTGTTTAGTTTCAGTTTGTGGAGGTTCTTCTATTTTTTCATATTCTAAACCTCTACTTTTTTCTTTTTTAGAATATATATTTAAGGTTTCTTCTTTTATTTTTCTATTAAATGTAGATTTCTTATTAAAGTATTCAACTACCATGTTTCTATCTTTTTTAGATAATCTTTCTAGTGGGAAGTTTAAATACTGGCATTTCCATATAATATGCCTATCATAGCTAGAATATTCTGAACCGTAATAAATCTTCATATACATAATGAATTTGAAAATATGTACCTTCTATGTAAATGGTTATATTAGACCATAATTGTTCTTTTTCATATTCTAATCTCAATTGTTTTATTGTATTATATAGTTTTTCTACTAATATCATATATTCTGATTCTTCTATATTAAATTTCGCAGGAATTTCGTATACGTTTACATAATTTTTCTTTAAAATTCCTGCTGGACAATAGTAAAAAAACATTTCACCTGTTTGTAGATTATTCACTTGTTCTATAATAGATGAATATAAATATACTTTATCCCATTTTTCTGGTATCATTCTATATAATTGCATTCGTATTTGTTCATATAAACTTCTTATTTTTACTTCGTTTAGCATGCCATATTCTTCCCCCTATAGGATTTAATTGTTAGTTTAAAATAATACTTTCTCCTGTCATTTCTTCTGGTTTTTCTAATCCCATTATTTCTAACATTGTTGGTGCTAAGTCTGCTAACTTTCCTTGTTTTAATTGTGCATTCTCCATACCCACTAATATTAATGGTACCGGATTTGTTGTATGTGCTGTATGTGGTTCTCCTGTTTTATAATCTATCATTTGCTCTGCATTTCCATGGTCGGCAGTTATTAATAATACTCCATGTTGATTATTTACAGCTTCTACTACTTTACCTACACATTCATCTACAGTTTCAATAGCTTTTATTGCAGCTTCTAAGTTTCCTGTATGACCTACCATATCTGGATTTGCATAGTTTAATATTATGCAATCATATTTATTAGCATTAATTGCTTCTACTACTTTTTCAGTTACTTCATATGCACTCATTTCTGGCTTTAAATCATAAGTTTCTACTTTTGGAGATTGTATTAATATTCTATCTTCTCCCGGATATTGCTTTTCTTCTCCACCGTTAAAGAAAAATGTAACATGAGCATATTTTTCTGTTTCTGCAATTCTTAGTTGTGTTAAGCCTTTTTCTGAAATATATTCTCCAAATGTATTTTTTAATTCTGCTTTTTTGAAAGCTACTTGCACATTTGGCATTGTTTCATCATAACTTGTCATGCACACAAAATATAAATCTTGTTTTTTTGTTTCAAATTCATTGAATTCTTTATCTACTAAAGTTCTTGTTATTTCTCTTGCTCTATCTGGTCTAAAGTTGAAGAATATAACTGAGTCATGTTCTCCAATTGTTGCTACTGGATTTTCTCCATTCATTATAACTGTTGGTTCTATGAATTCATCAAAAACTTCTTTTTGATAAGAACTTTCAATTGCAGATGTTGCAGATGTTGCTTTTTCTCCTTCTCCATTTACTAAAGCATTATATGCTTTTTGAACTCTTTGCCATCTTTTATCTCTATCCATTGCATAAAATCTTCCTGAAAGAGTTGCTATTTTGCCTATACCTTTTTCTTTCATTTTTTCTTCTAATGCTGTGATATAGTTTTCGCCAGATGCTGGTGGTGTATCTCTTCCGTCCATAAAACAATGTACATACACTTCTTCAAAGTCTTTTCTTTTAGCTAATTCTAATAATCCATATAAATGGCGTATATGACTATGAACACCTCCATCTGATAATAGTCCTAAGATGTGTAGTTTTGAATTATATTTTTTGCAATTTTCAATAGCTCCTACAAATTCTGGTATACTAAAGAAATCTCCATCTTCAATTGATTTTGTAATTCTTGTTAATTCTTGATATACAATTCTTCCTGCACCAATATTAGTATGACCTACTTCTGAATTTCCCATTTGTCCATCTGGTAATCCAACATTTAATCCACTTGTATATATATCTGTAGTTGGACAAGTTTTCATTAGTTTGTCTATATTAGGCGTATTTGCCATTGCAATTGCATTTGCATTTGTATTACTATTTTCACCAAACCCGTCTAATATCATTAACATGGTTAATTTTTTATTCATCCTTTATACCTTCCTTTTATTTAAACATTTTGGCAGCCTAAATATGCATAATAAATCTTATTATGCATATTAATTTTGATCATAATTTACAATTTTTTCGAAATCTTCTACTTTTAAGCTTGCCCCACCAACTAAAGCTCCATCTATATCAGATGTTTCAAATAACTCTTTAGCATTTGATGGTTTTACACTGCCTCCATATTGTATAATTACATTTTCTGCTACTTCTTCACCATAAATTTCTTTTATTTTTTCTCTTATTTGTTTTATAGATTCATTTGCATCTGTAGCTGTTGCAGTTTTTCCAGTTCCAATAGCCCAAATTGGTTCATATGCAATTATTGTATTTTTTATTTGTTCTTTTTCTAATCCTTCTAATGCAAGTTGTGTTTGTTTTGTAATAATTTCTTTTGCTTTTCCAGATTCTCTTTCTTCTAAAGTTTCACCAACACATACAATTGGCTTTAAACCATTTGCAAATGCTGATTTTACTTTTTTATTAACTGTTTCATCTGTTTCTGCAAAATATTGTCTTCTTTCTGAATGTCCTATAATTACATATTCTACATTTATGCATTTTAGCATTTCTCCAGAAATTTCTCCTGTATATGCTCCTTTTTCTTCCCAATGCATATTTTGTGCTCCAATTTTTATATTAGTTCCTTGTGCTGTAAGTAAACTATAAAATAAGTCTGTATATGGTACGCAAAGAATTACTTCATTTTGTGTTTTTTCTACTTTTTTTGAAAGTTCTGTAATAAAGCTGATAGCTTCATTTGGTAACATATTCATTTTCCAATTTCCAGCGATCACTTTTTTTCTCATACTCTTTCCTCCTTTTCTAAGACTTCTATAATGTCTTCTATGCTCTCTTTTGGAGTAGATGCACCTGCCATAATTCCAATTTTATTATATTTTTTTATTTCTTCAATTGGCAAGTCTTCTTTAGTTTGTACAAGTATTGCATTTGTACAATTTGCTTTTGCAATTTCATATAGTTTATATGTGTTAGAACTTTTTTTACCACCTATAATAATCATGTAATCTACTTCTTTTGAGATTTTAGTAGTTTCATTCTGTCTTATATGTGTTGCATTGCAAATAGTTTCTTCTATTACTAGTTCTACATTTTTTGGTAATTGTTTTTGTAGTTTTTGTATGATATTATTATATTTTTCTAAATGAAATGTAGTTTGTTCTAGTATTACAATTTTATTATATTTTTTATTTATTATATCTTGTATTACTTTTTCTACATCATCTTCTTGTTCTATTAAAGAATAATTATTTTCACAAAAGCTTAAAGTTCCTATTACCTCTGGATGTTTTCCTTCTCCTATATATACTATATGATATCCTTTATTAGTATATTCTTCAGCTAGCTTATGAATTCTTAGTACTTTTGGACAAGTTAAATCTATAATTTCTAAACCTAATTGTTTTGCTTTTTCATATACTTTTTTTTCTACTCCATGAGAACGAAAAATCACTTTAGATTTTGCCTCTTCTACATTTTCAATAGTGATTAATCCCATTTTTTCTAACTTTTCAATTACTTGTGCATTATGTGTTAAATCTCCTAAGCAATATATATTTTGTTTAGTTTGCTCTAATATTTTTTTTGTTGTTTCTACTGCATTTGTAATTCCTGGGCAAAATCCACTTGTTTTTCCTAAAATAACTTCCATATACTTTTTTCCTTTTATTTGTTTTGTAATGCTTCAATTCCTGGTAATTTTTTACCTTCTAAGAATTCTAAAGAAGCTCCACCACCTGTTGAAATATGTGTAAATTTATCTGATAATCCTATTTTTTCAACTGCTGCTGCTGAGTCTCCTCCTCCGATAATAGTTGTTGCATTTGTTAATTCTGATAAAGTTTTTGCTAATGCATTTGTTCCATTTGCAAATTTATCGAATTCAAATAAACCTACTGGTCCATTCCAAATAACAGTTTTTGCATTTTTTAATTCTTCTGAATATAATTTTGCTGTTTCTGGACCAATATCTAATCCTTCCCAACCATCTGGTATTTCATGAGAATCAACAACTTTAGCATTTGCATCTGGTCCAAATTTATCTGCCACAACATTGTCTACTGGTAGCATAAGTTTTACACCTTTTTCTTCTGCTTTTTTCATTAAATCTCTTGCTAGGTCTAACTTATCTTCTTCGCATATAGAGTTTCCTACTGTATATCCCATAGAACGGAAGAATGTATATGCCATACCTCCACCAATGATTAATGTATTTACTTTTTCTAATAAACTATCAATAACTCCTATTTTATCAGAAACTTTCTTTCCTCCTAAAATAGCTACAAATGGTCTTTCTGGATTTTCTAATGCTGAACCTAAGAAGTTTAATTCTTTTTCTATTAAAAAGCCAGATACTGCTGGTAAAAAGCTTGCTACTCCTGTTGTTGAGCTATGTGCTCTGTGAGCAGTTCCAAAAGCGTCATTTACATATATTTCAGCAAGTGATGCTAAATCTTTTGAAAATTCTTCGTCATTTTTTTCTTCTCTTGCATCAAATCTAACATTTTCAAGAAGTACTACTTCTCCTTCTTTCATTTCAGATGTTAATTTTTTTGCACTTTCTCCTACGATATCTTCTGCAAGTTTTACATCTTGTCCTAATAATTTTGATAGTTCTTTAGCTACTGGAGCTAATGTGAATTCTTTATTAAATTCTCCCTTTGGTCTTCCTAAATGTGAGCAAAGAATTACTTTACAATTATTTTCTAATAAATATTTAATTGTAGGTAAAGCCGCCACAATTCTTCTGTTATCAGATATGTTTCCATTTTCATCAAATGGTACGTTGAAATCACATCTTACTAATACTTTTTTTCCTTTTACATCAATGTCTTTTACAGTTTTTTTGTTCATTTTATTAACATCCTTTCTTTATTTTGCTATTTAGAAGACCTTATTTAAATAAGATCTTCTAAATGTTTTTAATATATAACAAGGTTATTTTTCCTTGAATTATGCATATTAGAAATTAAATACACATATATTGTTAAACTTTTATATTTTTTATTATTTATTGTCAACTGATGCCATATAAACAGCTAAATCTACTAATTTATGAGAATATCCCCATTCATTGTCATACCAAGCAACTAGTTTTACAAAATTATCTGTTAATTGAATTCCTGCTTTGCTATCGAATATAGAAGTATGTTCATCATTTATGAAATCTGAAGATACTACGTCTTCATCAACGTATTCTATAATTCCTTTCATTTCATTTTCTGATGCTTCTTTCATAGCTTTGCAGATTTCTTCATAACTTGCTTTTTTAGCTAAATTACATGTTAAATCTACTACAGATACATCAACAGTTGGAACTCTAAATGCCATACCTGTTAGTTTTCCGTTTAATTCAGGAATTACTTTTCCTACTGCTTTTGCAGCTCCTGTTGATGAAGGGATAATGTTAGCTGCTGCTGCACGTCCACCTCTCCAGTCTTTTTTAGATGCTCCATCAACTGTTTTTTGTGTTGCTGTTGTAGCATGAACTGTTGTCATTAAGCCATCTACTATTCCGAATTTATCGTTAATAACTTTAGCTAGTGGTGCTAAGCAGTTTGTTGTACAAGATGCATTTGATACAATGTTCATACTTGGATTATATTCTGTGTTATTTACTCCCATTACAAACATTGGTGCATCTTTTGAAGGTGCGCTAATAACTACTTTTTTAGCTCCTCCTTTTAAGTGTGCTTCTGCTTTATCCATTGTTGTAAATACTCCTGAACATTCTAATACATATTCTACTCCAATTTTTCCCCAAGGAATATTTGCTGGATCCATTTCATTATATACTTTAATTTCTTTTCCATTTACAATAAGTGTATTATCTGTTGCAGATACTTCACCATTAAATCTACCATGTACAGTATCATATTTTACCATATATGCCATATAATCTGCTGTAATAAATGGATCATTTATTGCTACAACTTCTACCTCTTTCTTTTTTAATGCTGCTTGGAATGCTAAGTTTCCAATTCTACCAAAACCGTTAATTCCGATTTTTACTGTCATAATCAATTCCTCCATTTCTTTGCACTATTTGTGCATGCTTTTTGATCATTTTGACCATTACTATTTTATATCAATTTTTGCTACTTTTCAAGTATTCTTTGTATTCTTTTTGTAAAATATTCATTTTTTTCATATTTTTTCTAATTTATTTGTTTTGCATATTAAATAAAAAGCTACAAATCTAATTTTAAATTTGTAACTTTTTATTATAATTTTTATATGTAATTATTCTTTATTTTTATCAGATAACTTTTTATTAATTTCTGTAGTATTTCTGCATATCACTAATAATACTAATGAAAATTCATAAACTAATCTTAATGTAACATTTCCTATAACAATTGAAAGTAGTGTTCCTAAAAAGTCTTTTCCTATATTTGCAAGTGGTGATAGTGTTACAAATATAGCAAATATAATGTATGTTACTTTTAATATAACCTCTAAAGTCATTTTCTTAAATGCTAAAAAGTCATATAACCATCCTAAGAAACCTGTAAATTTTCCTTCATTCTTTTTACTTAAAAATACGAAGTATACTACAAGACCTCCTACAATTGCTAATACTAATGATATAATTACCCAAACAGCACCTTGTGCTAAGCTACTTGATGATGAATACAAATTTTTTGACCCATAAATATTCATATTATCCCCTCCTTCTGGTTTTAGTACTATTATATGTTATCACTTTATATATTATTTGTCAATTTTATTTTTTGCATACTTTATAGAATTTCGTTACAATTCACAGCTACAAATTATTCTATAGAATGTATATATATTAATATTGATTAAATTTCGATTGTGATAGAAGTGCTTGTAAGAGTTTCTTTATCTAAAAGGAATGAGGAAGCGGAAATTCCGAGAGGCTCATTCCTTTTAGATTTAGAAAGTCTAATGCACGTATTGAACCAAAGAAATTTATGAAATATTAATATATACATTCTTATTAATATTATTTATAAACTGTGAATGGTAACAGAATTTTATTTATCTATACTTATAGCTATTTAAAATATGTTTCTATTGTTGCATTTCCATTCTTTGAATTAATTTTAGCTATTGCTCCATTTATAATTGCCATTTGGGGTGCTACATGACCAATATCTGCTCCGTGTAATAATTGGAATATTTAAATCACATAAAGCTTTTTTTATAGTTTCTACTTCATTTATTTCATATTCTTCTTTCATAAATAATGGTCTTCCAAAAATAATGCCATTACTATATTGAAAATATCCTGAATATTTCATTTGCCATAATTTTCTATATAGCTCTGATGTAGATATGTCAAAGCATTCTAAGTACCATACAATACCATCTTCTTTATATTTTTCTATATATTCTTTTATCTTGTCAAACTTAGTTCCAAAAATACATTGTATTACGTCTAAACAGCCACCAACTAGTCTTCCTTCAATTGTGATTTCTTTTTCATTAAATACATTATGCCATGTTGTTTTTTCTGTTAGTTTATATGTATAGTTTTCATTTTCTGATAATGAAAAGTCAACTTTTTCATGTTTTGGATATGAATTTTGTATTGGATTATTTCCTTTTGCAAATTCTAAAGCATCTACAAGATTTTTATATAATGGATTCATTGCATAATCTTTTATAGTTTGGCAATATATACTTGGAATATCTAATATTGTATTCCATAAAAATTCTATTCCAGTTATATCTGAATAGCCTTGTATCCATTTTGGTTTTATTTTTTTTAAATGCTCCCAATTTAAATATGGTAATATTTCTATTAGAAAATCTCCTCCACTTGCAAAAATAATTAATTTTACATCATCATTTTCTAAAAGCTCCATAAATTCTTTTACTCTTCGCTTTGCACTTGTACTTCTTCCTTCTGAACTTTTACGTACACTTTGTGTTTCTATTACTTTGTATCCTAATGTTTTTAAATTATTTATTGCTTGTTCCAATTTAATTATAGATTCTTGATTTACAATTCCATCGGATGGTGCACAAATACCTATTGTATCTCCTATTTTTAAATTTTCTGGATATTTCATATTATGCTTTTCCTTTCATATTTTTAATATTTATTCTTAAATATTTGATTAACTTTCATAATCACTAATGTCTATTACAACTTTGTATCTTAATATTGTAAATTAAATCATATTCAAAATCTTTTTTATTTTTCTCATTTATACCACAAAATCGCTATAAATACAAATTGTTTTGTAAATATTTTCAAAATTATTAAAATATGATAGGTTAACACTTATAAAATTTGAAGTATACATTAATATATTCAATTCCTAGTTCCATTAAAATTGCATTAAATAACAAAATAAAAAATCTTGTACTGCTTTATATAAGCTAAATACAAGATTTTTGTAATATGGCTCCTCTTGTTGGACTCGAACCAACGACCTATCGGTTAACAGCCGAGCGCTCTACCAACTGAGCTAAAGAGGATTATATTAACTCTGGCAACAACCTATTTTCTCAGCAGGGTAACCCGCAAATATCGTCGGCAC